>NC_016935.1:8397500-8739048 GCF_000250655.1 Paenibacillus mucilaginosus 3016 | reverse complement strand
AATGTATTCACTCCTTCAAAAAAATAACCGGTGTGGCGTAAGCCGTGATCCTGTAGAAAAAAACGGAATGTTGTCGGAACTATCCACATTATGCAGGGCGGCGGAAACAAAATTATTCAGAGGGCCTGAAAATTGTTCACAAAGATATCCACAGGCTGTTGATAACATTGTTGACAAAAAGTTATATCCACAACGGAAAACATACTCATGATATCAAAAATGACCCCGCTGCGCAACGGAACTTTTGGTTTTATCCACATTACCTACACCTAGTGTGAAATACTTATCAACAGCACTAGATATTGTTAATATTCTGTTTGCAATTCGACAAAACCTGTGGAGATCCGCGGCGAAATTATACACAGGCTGTTTTTGGCGTGTTTTGCGGCTGCGGCTCGCGAGGTTTGTGAATAACTTTTTACTAGTACACCAGGATTGACTTTTGGGCTCGGAAGTGGTTTAATGTTGAAAGGTATTTTCAAAGGGAACGAGTTTCCTGAAGTAAGGAGGTGCACGATCAATGAGACCGACATTTAAACCGAATGTCAGAAAGCGCAGCAAAGTTCACGGCTTCCGCAAAAGAATGAGCACGAAGAATGGTCGCAAAGTACTGGCCGCTCGTCGACTGAAGGGCAGAAAAGTACTCAGCGCATAAGACGAAAGACCACTGTACAGGTGGTCTTTTTTTATTGTTACTTATAAATAGAGAGACAAGGGTCTTCCTCTGATGGGAGAACCAGGTTTAAAACCGCTCACTTCCGTTAAGGATAGAGAAGTTGTGGTGCAATAACGGGTGGGCATTGGGAGTGCGATAAGACGTGGAGAAAAAGAATCGTCTGACCAAGAGAGAGTACTTTGACAAGGTGTACCGGCACGGAAAGTCGGCCGCGAATCATCAGTTCGTTCTATATTATAAGTTCCAGCCGCAGCTGACTTCCTTCCGCCTCGGCGTATCGGTGAGCAAGAAACTGGGGAATGCCGTCGTGCGCAACCGGATCCGCCGGGTGCTTAAAGAAATCATCCGCCTGAATGCGGCACGGATGCCGCGCGGCTACGATCTGATTCTCATTGCACGCAAGCCGGCTGCCCAAATGACGTATCACGAGATGGAGAAGAGCGTGTTCCACGTGCTCAAACGGGCGTCTTTGCTGCAAAAGAAAGAGGAAGCGCCGCGCAGGGATTAGTTTCTTTGCTGACGGAGATATGATATAGTGTATTATTGGAAAAGATGAAACTGGGAGGATGTTCTTTTGACGCGCCGATCACTTCAATACATACCGTTTTTTGCGGTATTTCTGCTGCTTGCGGGCTGTTCTCCCGCCAACGCGCCTATCGATCCAGCCAACAGCATGTGGGACCGGTTCGCAGTAGGCCCTTTATCGAGTGCACTGGATTGGTTCGCGGATCTGATGTGGGGTTCGTACGGACTGTCGATCCTCGTCGTTACGATTATTATCCGCTTCATTATCCTCCCTCTGACCCTGAAGCAGTACCGCAGCTCGAAGCGGATGCAGGATCTGCAGCCGGAGATGAAGAAAATCAAGGACAAGTATAAGGACGATCCGAAGAAACAGCAGGAAGAGACCATGAAGCTGTTCCAGAAGGAAGGCGTCAACCCGCTGGCCGGCTGTCTGCCCGTGCTCGTTCAAATGCCGATTCTGATCGCCCTGTATAATGCCATTATGCGTAATACCGAAATCGGAACCCACTCGTTCCTGTGGATGCAGCTTGGAACGAAGGATCCTTATTATATTCTTCCGCTTCTCGCCGCTTTAACCACGTATCTGCAGCAGAAGGTTATGTCTTCGCAGATGAATCCGCAGATGCAGAGTCTGATGTTCATCTTCCCGATCCTGATCTTCGTGATGGCGATGAACTTTGCTTCCGCACTGCCGCTGTACTGGGTTTACAGCAACATCTTTACGATCGTGCAATCCTACTTCCTGTACCGCCAGCCGAAAGACGGTTCGGTTAAGAAGTAAGGCAGAAGGCTTCTTGACGGTAAGATGAGGGAGGCCGCCGTTCTCGCGACCGCGAATCTTGGATCTCCGCTGCTTCGCTTAACATATCAGGTAATCCGGGATGATCTCCGCTTCGTGCGGAGATGACTGAAATTAAAGATCTAATTTCAGAAGAGGTGGCCAGATGAAGAAAATCGTGGTGACGGGGAAGACCGCCCAGGATGCGATCGCAAGCGGTCTGAGGCAGCTCGGGGTTCCGGAAGCGCGTGTAAAGAGTACGATTCTGGAGCATCCGGCCAGAGGATTGTTCGGACTCATCGGCGCCAAGGATGCCAAGGTGGAGCTGGAGTTGCTTCCCGATCCGCTTGAAGAAGCCGAGGCCTTTCTTCAAGAGGTGATGGAAGCCATGCAGCTTCGTGATATAAGGATAGAGAAGAAACAGAGCAGGGAAGGGACGGAGCTCCATCTCTTCGGCGGCGAGCTCGGCATGCTGATCGGTCGCCGGGGCCAGACGCTCGATGCCCTTCAGTATCTGGTGAATATTGTAGCGAACCGGTACGCCGACCATCACTTACGCATCGTGCTCGATGCGGAGCAGTTCCGCGAACGGCGCAAAGAGACGCTTCGGGGACTTGCGGACCGCCTTGCTGAGCGCGTAATCCGCACGAAGAAGGAAGTGGTCCTTGAGCCGATGTCACCGCAGGAACGCAAGGTGATTCATTCCCAACTTCAGCAGCACGCCAAGGTACGCACCTTCTCCCGGGGAGACGAACCGAACCGCCGGGTAGTTATCGTATTACGTTAGATCCCGTTGCAATGTCGTCATCGCTGTATGACTTCATTGCTTTTTCTTTAGAATCGGAGGAATTTGGAGGACATCATCATGAATCAGGACACCATTGCAGCGATTGCCACCCCTTCGGGCGAAGGCGGGATCGCGGTGATTCGGGTAAGCGGGGACGAGGCGGTCGCGGTCAGCGACAAGATCTTCGCCGGCAAGAAGAAACTGGCTGAGGTGGATACGCACACCGTGAACTACGGGTATATCCGCGAACCGGACACAGGTGTGCGCACCGAAGAAGTGCTGGTCACCGTCATGCGGGCCCCGCGTTCGTTCACGAAAGAGGACGTTGTCGAAATCTCCTGTCACGGGGGATTCGTCTCGGTCCGCAAAGTATTGGACCTCCTGCTTGAGAGCGGAGCGCGTCTGGCCGAGCCGGGCGAATTCACGAAACGGGCTTATCTCAACGGGCGGATCGATTTGTCTCAGGCGGAAGCGGTCATCGACCTGATCCGCGCCAAGTCCGATCGGGCATTCCGTATTGCCTTGAAGCAGTCCGAGGGCACGCTCTCGAAGCGGATCAAGGAGCTCCGCCACCGGCTGGTCGAGCTTATGGCCCATATCGAAGTGAATATCGATTATCCGGAGCATGACGTGGAAGAGCTCACCAACTTGTTCATTAAGGACAAGTGCTCGGCTGCTCTGGCGGATATTGAGCATCTGCTGCAGACGGCCCAGCAGGGTAAAATTCTCCGTGAAGGGTTGGTTACCGCCATTATAGGCAGACCGAATGTCGGTAAATCATCGCTTATGAATACACTCGCCCAGGAAGAACGTGCGATCGTGACCGAGATTGCCGGCACGACCCGGGATGTGGTGGAGGAATATGTTCATGTTAACGGGATTCCGCTGAAGCTGCTGGATACGGCCGGCATCCGGGAAACCTCGGATCTGGTCGAACAGATCGGTGTCGAAAAATCCCGGCAGGCTCTAAGTGATGCCGACCTGATTCTGCTCGTGTTCAACGGAGCGGAGCCGCTGCAGCCTGATGAGCTTTCTCTCATCGAGCAGCTTCGCGGGCGTCAGGTGATCGCTATTATTAACAAGCAGGATCTGCCGCAGCAGATTGAAATCGAATTTCTGAGGGAGTCCTTCGGCAGCGAGCACGTGGTTCCGATGTCGATTCTGGCCCAGCAGGGCATTGCTGACTTGGAAAAAGCTATTGCTGGCCTTTTCTTCAGCGGTCAGGTAGAATCAAGTGACCTGACGTATGTCAGCAATGCACGGCATATCGGCTTGCTCAAGCAGGCACGTACAGCACTGACGGAAGCTCATCAGGCGGCCGAGAGCTTCGTGCCGATCGATATGATCCAGATCGATATTCGCAACGCGTGGGAGCACCTTGGAGAGATTATCGGGGATGCCGTCAGCGAATCGTTGATTGATCAGATTTTTTCCCAATTTTGTCTCGGAAAATAATAAGCGGTTTGTTCATATATAAAAGAGGTTTTTAGAGGAGGTACATCCATGAGCTACACAGCAGGCAATTACGACGTAATTGTCATTGGAGCCGGCCATGCCGGCGTTGAGGCAGCCTTGGCATCCGCACGTATGGGATGTGAGACGCTGCTGCTGACCATTAACCTGGATATGGTCGCTTTCATGCCATGCAACCCGTCGGTCGGCGGACCGGCGAAAGGGCATGTGGTTCGCGAGATCGATGCGCTTGGCGGCGAAATGGGCCGCAACATCGACAAGACTTACATCCAAATGCGGATGCTGAACACGGGTAAAGGACCTGCCGTCCATGCGCTTCGCGCCCAGGCGGACAAATTCCTGTACCAGCAAACGATGAAGGAAACCATTGAGAAGACCGATGGCTTGACTCTTCGTCAAGGCATGGTGGAAGAACTGATAGTGGAAGACGGCGTATGCCGCGGTGTCATTACAAAGACGGGAGCAACGTACTACGGAAAAGCGATCGTGCTGACTACGGGGACGTATCTGCGGGGCAAAATTATTATGGGCGAGCTCATGTACGAAAGCGGCCCGAATAACCAGCAGCCTTCCGTAAAGCTGGCCGAAGACCTGCGCAAGCACGGTCTGGAACTGGTCCGCTTCAAGACGGGAACTCCGCCGCGTGTGCACGGGGATACGATTGATTTCTCCCAAACCTCTATCCAGCCGGGAGACGACAAGCCGAAGTTCTTCTCTTATGAAACGACTCAAGAGGTCCCGGATCAGCTTCCTTGCTGGTTAACGTATACATCGGAACAGACCCATCAGATCATTAATGACAATCTTCACCGGGCGCCCATGTTCTCCGGTGCGATTGAGGGTACGGGACCGCGCTACTGTCCGTCGATCGAAGATAAGATCGTCCGGTTCAGCGACAAGCCGAAGCACCAGATTTTCCTTGAGCCGGAAGGCCGCAACACGAAGGAATACTATGTGCAGGGACTGTCGACTTCCATGCCGGAGGATGTACAGCTGCAGATACTCCGTTCCATCCCGGGACTGGAGAAGGTCGAGATGATGCGTACCGGCTATGCGATCGAGTATGATGCCGTTGTGCCTACGCAGCTGAAGCCTTCCCTCGAAACGAAGGTGATCGAGGGATTGTTCACGGCCGGCCAAATCAACGGTACGTCGGGTTATGAAGAAGCGGCAGGCCAAGGCATTATGGCCGGTATCAACGCGGCACGCAAGGTGCAGCAGAAAGACCCTGTTATCCTGGATCGTTCGGAAGCTTATATCGGCGTGCTCATCGATGATCTCGTGACGAAGGGGACCAGTGAGCCGTACCGTCTTCTGACGTCCCGTGCCGAGTACCGTCTGCTGCTCCGTCATGACAATGCGGACCTGCGTCTGACACAGACAGGATACGACATCGGCTTGATCTCGCCGGAGCGCTATGCCCAGTTCCAGGAGAAGGTGAAGCGGGTGGAAGAGGAGCTTGAGCGTCTGAAGACGACGAAGGTTAAGCCGACTGCCGAAGTGCAGAACCTGCTCGCTTCCGTGGGCACTGCGGAGATCAATAACTCCGTTGACCTGCTCTCGCTGCTCCGCCGTCCGGAAGTATCGTATGAGCATATCCACTCGCTCTCCCCATCATCCTACGAGTTGACGGAAGATATGAAAGAGCAGGTGGAGATCCAAGTTAAGTACAGCGGATATATCGAGAAGCAGCTGATTCAGGTCGAGCGTCTGAAGAAGATGGAGAAGAAGCGCATCCCGGATGATATCATTTACGATGACATCAACGGAATTGCTATGGAAGCAAAGCAGAAGCTGAGTAAGATCAGACCGATCTCCATTGGGCAGGCTTCCCGGATCTCGGGCGTCACTCCGGCGGACATCTCCATTCTGCTCGTCCATCTGGAGCATTACAATAAAGTCATTGCCGCGAGAGGGTAACTAATGGACGCTGTACAGCAACAATTCGTAGAGATGCTGGAACCGCACGGCATTGCATTGAATGAACACCAGCTTAGCCAGTTCGAGATATACTACAAAGAGCTTGTCGATTGGAACGAGCGGATGAATCTCACCGGAATTACCGAGAGAGATCAGGTTTATTTGAAGCATTTCTTCGACTCGCTCTCTCTGGCTTTTTATGTGCCGGTGGATGATCATGCCGCCTTGGCGGATATCGGCTCCGGGGCAGGCTTCCCAAGCATTCCTCTGATAATCGCATTCCCGCACCTGCAGGTTACGATTGTAGATTCACTGAACAAGCGGATCCAGTTCTTGAACCATTTGACGATGGCGCTTGGTTTGTCGAATGTTACATGTGTTCACGGCCGGGCGGAGGATGTGGCTCGGGGAGCAGCTCACCGGGACAGCTATGATCTTGTCACCGCAAGAGCTGTGGCACGTCTAGCCGTTCTTAATGAATTCTGCCTCCCGTTCACCTCCGTTGACGGACTCTTTGTTGCCATGAAAGGCCAGGACATTGGAGATGAACTGAAGGAAGCCGGACGCAGCCTTCAAGAACTGCACGCTAAAGTAGTAGAGACACACCGATTTATTCTTCCTATTGAAGAATCGGTCAGGCACTTGGTTATAACCAAGAAGATTGACTCTACTCCTGCCAAGTATCCCCGCAAAGCCGGACTTCCTATGAAAGAACCGCTGCTGTCCTAGCAGCGGTTTTTTGTGTTTCACGTGGAACAGAGCAGCAGAAGACAGCCGTCTGTCACCAAATTGTAGAAACCTACAACAAACTTGTACATACGGCAAGCAGGAATTCAGGTTGGATTTGGAGAATTACTTAGTAGCAGGATACTTATCGGTGAAAAAGATCGGGTGGTTAACGTAATGAAGGAACACATTTCAAAGCTGTTTGGATTTGTTGAAAAAGCATCGTCTGCGGACGAAGTAAAACATGTTCCTGTCAATGACATCGTTCCTAGTCCCTATCAGCCTCGAACGATCTTTGACGATGAGCGGATTGACGAACTGTGCCAAACGATTAAAACGCATGGCTTCATTCAGCCTATTGTTGTTCGCATTCGAAATAATAAATATGAACTGATTGCTGGCGAACGAAGATGGAGAGCGGGGAAGAAACTCGGTTACGAGACGATCCCTGCTATTATTCGTGACTTCAATGATTCTCAGGCAGCCTCCATCGCCTTGATCGAGAATCTGCAGCGTGAAGGCTTGACGGCGATCGAAGAAGCTATCGCTTATCAGCAGTTGATTGATATGCACAGCCTTACGCAGGAGAGTTTGGCCCAGCGGCTGGGAAAAAGCCAATCCACGATTGCCAATAAAATTCGTCTTCTTCAGCTGAGCGACCCAGTAAAACAAGCCTTGATGGACCGCAAAATCACGGAGCGTCATGCCCGTGCGCTGCTCTCCTTGGATCAAGAGGAGCTTCAATTAAAAGTTCTTGAAGATATCATCACCAAGGAATTGAATGTCAAGCAGACGGAAGCCCGCATAGCCTTCTTCAAAGAAGCAGCCAAGGTTAAAAATAAATCAAAGAGAGTTTCATATTCGAAGGATGTCCGACTGGCGCTCAATACGATCCGCCAATCGGTAGATATGGTCACCTCTTCCGGTCTTCCAATTAATACGACGGAACAGGATCATGAGGATCATTACGAGATTGTAATTCGAATACCAAAACGATAGAATAGAAGTACCCGTTTGCATAGAATAGAAGATAAGGAATACCGGCCTCCGATCTTGTAGAGATATAGAGATGGAACGCTGAGTATTCCAAGAGACACATTAGATGAAGGATATCTGTGTCTCCTTGTGTTTAACGGTCATTGGAGAGCACGATTCGAACTCTCTGATGATTTTTCTTTTTGTCGACAATTTGCCGGTGATACGCTTTCAGTTTACTTGGTTGTCATACACTCCGTGAGGATTCTACCCAGTTTGTTTATTTGAGGTGAATTTAGTTGTCCAAAATAATTGCCATAACGAATCAAAAAGGCGGAGTGGGAAAAACAACCACTTCGGTCAATCTCGGCGCATCCTTAGCATCGTTGGGGAAAAAAGTGCTCCTCGTGGACATCGATCCTCAGGGAAATACGACGAGCGGCATCGGAGTCAACAAGGCGGACGTGGCTTACTGCATCTATGATGTTCTCATCAATGATATCCATCCGAAGGATGCCATGTGTAATACGGCCATTGAGAATCTCAAGATCATACCGGCTACGATTCAACTGGCCGGGGCGGAGATTGAATTGGTACCGACCATCTCCCGTGAAGTTCGCCTCAAGAAAGCACTCCAGCTCGTTAAGCCGATGTTCGATTATATTCTCATCGACTGTCCTCCTTCACTCGGTATTCTGACCGTTAATTCACTTACAGCGGCGGATTCCGTCATTATCCCGATTCAATGCGAGTACTACGCCCTTGAAGGCTTAAGCCAGCTGTTGAATACGGTACGCTTGGTGCAGAAGCATCTGAACACCCACCTTCAGATTGAAGGCGTACTGCTTACCATGTTCGATGCGAGAACGAATCTGGGAATGCAGGTCATTGAAGAAGTGAAAAAATATTTTCAGCAAAAAGTGTATCAAACCATTATTCCGCGCAATGTCCGTTTGAGCGAAGCACCAAGCCATGGTCAATCCATTATTACTTATGATCCGCGTTCCAAAGGGGCAGAAGTGTATATGGAGCTTGCAAAGGAAGTGATCGCACTGTGAGTAAAAGACCTCTTGGAAAAGGATTGGATGCACTATTGCCTGCCCTCAGTATTAACGAAGATGATAAGGTTGTTGAGATTCCACTCGCGCAGCTTCGAGCGAATCCATATCAGCCGCGTCGTAATTTTAACGACGAGACAATCCAGGAACTGGCGGACTCGATCAAAGAACACGGCGTGATTCAGCCGATTATCGTGCGCAGCGTTCTTAAAGGATATGAGATTATTGCCGGCGAACGTCGCTTCCGTGCTTCCCAAAAATGCGGAATGGCAACCGTGCCTGCTGTAATTAAAAAGTTCACCGATCAGCAGGTGATGGAAATTGCCTTGATTGAAAATGTACAGCGTGAAGATTTAAACGCCATGGAAATTGCGATTGCATACCAGGCTTTGATCGATCAGTTCTCCCTTACCCAAGAGGAACTGTCTGTTAAAGTGGGGAAGAGCCGTTCCCATATCGCGAACTTTCTGAGACTGCTTCAGCTGCCGGAAGAAGTCAAAAACTATGTTTCACGTGGAACACTATCCATGGGACATGCGAAGGCGATTGCCGGGTTGAAGGATAAAAAGCTCATGAAGGCATTAGCCGATACGGCCATTAAGGAACAATGGAGTGTCCGGGAGCTTGAAGAGGAAGTGAAAAAGCTCGAAGAAAAATCGGACTCCAAAAAAGCGAAGCAAAAGGCAAAGCGCAAGGATCCGTATATCAACGAGCTGGAAGAAACGCTGCGTGAGACGTACCGAACGACCGTAAAGATCAGACATGGCAGCAGCAATAAAGGCAAGATCGAGCTGCTCTACTATTCCAAAGATGACTTGGATCGACTGCTGGAACTGCTGCAAGGTAAAACGTCCTAGAAACCGCCCACGGATAGCATACCCGGGATAGCGCCTGAAGCACTCAGGCACACTAGGGGTGCTATCTTTTTGGATTGGATAAAAGATGATTGAGGTGAGTAGGATGGAGACGATATACCTGGACCATGCGGCTTCTTCTTGGCCCAAACCTCTTCAAGTATGGAAGGCCATGCAGGATTGTATGGAGCACTATGCTGCCAATCCGGGCAGGGGAAGCCACAGTATGGCGGTAAAAGCAAGCCGGACCTTATTCGAAGGCCGCAAACGGCTGGCCAAGCTGTTCGGTGTCCGTAACCCGAATGATATTTCGTATGCACTAAATACGACCATGGCATTAAATCAAGCCATTCTAGGGTTTCTCTCGGAAGGTGATCATGTCATTTGTACCTCCGTGGAGCATAATTCGGTTCGGCGGCCCCTGGAATATTTGAAACGAAGACATGGGGTTCAGGTTACCTATGTGGAAACGGATGCTGCGGGGAATTTGAATATGGACCGGGTCAAAGAGGAAGTCCGCAGCCAGACGAAGCTGATCGTCTGCAGCCACAGTTCGAACCTGCTGGGCAGCATTCTTCCTATTGCAAGCCTTGGGCAGCTGTGCGAAGACAAGGGCATCAAACTGCTCGTCGATGCGGCTCAATCGGCCGGGGTTCTGCCGATTGATGTCGGACGCATGGGTATACATATGCTGGCCTTCCCGGGCCACAAAAGTCTGCTTGGTCCGCAAGGAACCGGCGGATTGTATCTGCATCCGGATCTTGTCCTCGAACCGCTGCTTCACGGAGGAACAGGAAGTCAATCGGAAGCCATAGAGCAGCCGAATGTGCGGCCGGACCGGTATGAAGCAGGCACACAAAATACGGTGGGAATCGCCGGATTAATAGAAGGATTGAAATACATCGAAGAAAAAACCGTCGAAGCGATCTACGCAGCCGAATGGAGTTTGACCCAGCGGATGATGCAAGGGTTGAATGAGATCCAGGGGATCCAGCTGCTTGGCCCGGCCGCCGGGGAACAGAGAACCGGGCTTGTGTCGTTCACCATGGCGAATGCGGATTCCTCGGAAGTCGCTTTTATCCTGGATCAATCGTTCGGGATTGCCGTCAGGGCCGGATTTCACTGTACGCCGCTGGCCCATGAGAGCGCCGGTACAACCGAGCGGGGCGCTGTGCGAGCCAGTGTCGGCTGCTTTACGACCGAGGCTGAGGTCGATCGTTTGGTTCAGGCTGTGGGCGAGATTGCACAGCATATCGGTTCAAAGTAAGCAGGAGGATGGAAAGTGGGAGAGCGAGTGCTGGACATACCGACAGAAGTCATACTGCTGATGGCTTCCCTTGTCATCGTTGTATTTTTGGTTGCCCTGATTGCATTATGGGTAAAATTGAATAAGCTGCGTAAAAAGTACACCCGGATGATGGGCGGTATGGGCGATATGGATATGGAAACCATTGTCGCCCGTCTTCAGGATCAGTGGGAAGGACAGGCTGAACGGTCGCATGCGATGGAGCAGGAACTGCAACGGATCCGCCAGCGCATGACAAGCATGAAGTCCAATGTCGGAGTTTACCGATATAATGCTTTTGCGGAAACCGGGAGTGATCTGAGCTTCTCGGTAGCCATCCTGGATGATAGCCGGAGCGGTGTGGTCCTGAGCGGAATTCACAGCCGGGATAACACCTATCTGTATGCCAAACCCATCGATAGCGGCACCTCCAAATATGTACTGACACCGGAGGAGAAAGAGGCGATTACTCGATCCTTGCTAAAGGGGTAGTCGACCATCGCTGTTTGCCGGCAAGAGCACTGTAGAACGATTTGGCGATGATCTCGGCCATATTCATGACCAGGGACAATCTGGTGTTCTGCAGTACAAAATACTCCATAAATCCGCCCACATTCACAATTCCCGTGACATGCATATGGCCGACCGGGGGCAGTTCCTTATTCACACCGGCACCTGGCTTCACCGGACCTTGGCCGATTTGGATGCAGCCGACACTGGTCAACTGACCGAGGCAGGCATCGATAGCGATAATGAACGGATTGTTGTAATGCTGATGGATCGTGTTCAAGGTCTCGCTGAGATTCATGGCATGAACGGGGTGATCTAGCGTACCGTATAAATGAAGCCCGTCGACATTGAGTCTGCGAAGCTGGGACCCGACGAGAGGACCGAGTGCGTCACCGGTCGATCGGTCTGTGCCAACACAGACCAATACGATAGGCTGGTGGGGAGGCACATGCTGCAGGGAGGCGATTAGGCGTTCAGAGAGCAGTTCCACACAGTTGTTCTCCGAGTGCATGATCTTGAGGGTATCCGGTTCTTTCTCTTTGTGTGAATCTCTATGAAATGGCAGTTTCATATAAAGGCCTCCCGCGTAGAGGAATTGGGTGAAGAACGGCTCTGCCCTTCTTCGAAATTAGGTGTTACTAGTATACGGTTGATAGGGAAGATTTATACGTAGATCGCCAAAAAACAGAGCCGAGGTGGACCGATTTGCTGCTCATGGCTTTCGACTCGACACAGCAGGCGTTAAGAGCAGAGATGCTGCTGGAGTATGCCGACATAGAGAACGATATGTGCCCGACACCCAAGGAGATTACGGCGGGCTGCGCCCTGTCGCTGGAGTTTCCGGAAGAGGCGCTGGGACAAGTGCTGCAGATCATAGAGGATGAGAAAGTAGATATCCGCGGGATCTTTTGTAAGAAAGAAGGCGCGTATGTTACGATAGAATCATAGGAATAGAGAAAACCAAGGATAGTGAAATAAGGTGGAGAGGCAATGAGAATACCGTTATTGGGAAAAACAGCAAGCGTTGACGTACTGGATGCGGAGGGCTGGAAGGAAACATGGCTCAGGTTCCAGAACAAAACGGTCGATTATGTCTCGGACCCGGGCATGTGGATGGCCATTCTGTTCACGGTGGTCAAAATTCTGATTCTCCTCATCGTGGGAAGACTGATTATCAAGCTTGCCGATAAAATCATCGACGGCATGCTGGAGGCGCGCGAGAAGGGGCCCATCCACTTCAGCCGGCGCAGAACGGAGACGATCGGCAAACTCGTTCGCAACATCGTTACCTATGTGGTGAACTTTATTCTCATTCTGATGATCCTAAGCCAGTTCAACGTGAACCTGGGTCCGGTTCTGGCAGGGGCCGGGGTATTGGGGCTTGCCATCGGTTTCGGTGCACAGAGTCTTGTTAAAGATGTGATCACCGGCTTTTTCATTATTTTCGAAGATCAGTTCGCCGTAGGCGATGTGATTCAGGTTGGTACGTACAAAGGGACCGTGGAAGAGATCGGGCTCCGGGTAACGAGAATCAAGAGCTGGACAGGCGAAATCCATATTCTCCCGAACGGCACGATCAATCAGGTAACGAACTTCTCGGTCAATAACTCGCTCGCTGTGATCGACGTGAATGTCACATATGAAACGGACATCGATCAGGCGATTCAGATTCTGAGGGAAACGGCGGATGCTTATTACGAGAAGAGCATGGATATTGTAAAAGAACCCCAGGTGCTCGGAGTCCAGACGATGGGTGTATCCGAGATTACGCTGCGGCTGACCGCAGAGTGCAAACCGAACGCGCAGTTCGGCGTGTCCCGTGACCTGTACTCCCTGATCAAGAAGGCGTTCGAATCCAGCGGCATCCAGATACCTTATCCCAGAGTAGTAACGTATCATCGAAACGAAAAGGCGGAGTTGTAATGGAAAAGAAGCAGTACGGACTCGGCGATATTGTGCAGATGAAAAAGCCGCATCCCTGCGGCACCAATGAAATGGAAATTATCCGTATGGGCATGGACATCCGGATCAAATGCGTAGGGTGCAAGCACAGTGTCCTTGTTCCGCGGCCGAAGTTCGAAAGCAAGCTGAAGAAAGTGCTTCGCTCCGCAGCCCCTGAAGAAGCCGGCGGCAGCCCGTCGCAAAACGAAAGTTAGAGGGGCACTTTCAAGGAAGCCTCCCGCTGAATGGGACGGTGCACGGTTTGCATACGAAACTCCGGAGCAAAGGATCTGGTTTCAAAAAAAAGTTTGAGCGGGGACTTGCAAAGCGGATAGGTTCTATGATATTATACTACTTGTCCCTTTGGATATTTGAAATGCGGAAAGGTACCCAAGAGGCCCAAGGGGGCTGACTCGAAATCAGCTAGGCGGCGCAAGCCGTGCGTGGGTTCGAATCCCACTCTTTCCGCCACCATCGAATGGAAACGCTGTTTAGCGGTTTAATAAGAAGGCCTTCTGTATCTTTGATGCAGAGGGCCTTTTTTCATTGCCAAACAAAAGGAAAAAGCCCGGCCGCACCGACTCGAGCTCCAAAGAAAGTGTTCCGGCCCGGGGAACATAACATGACCAGTGAAACCGGTCATCCTGGTGGTCACCGGGATTTTGAATGAATTGGGCAAGGCATGACTTCAAGCAGTCCAAATGACAGCAGTCAAAGCCAGGACCAGAATGGAGCTGTGGATAACTGGGCTATGTAAAAACCAAGCATAATCCCATGTATAACGCCAACTTATCAACATGGGGATACTTTAAAGAGACTGACAATTCACATAATTCACAAATGGGGTTGTGGATAACTGGATATCTTTACATTGTCCACAATTCAAACAAATAAACCCTCCTTGTCTGGTCAGGAGGGCTGGTGGATTACCGGCTGCGTGTCCGGCGGTATACGGCAAAGCGGTCGATCGCATATCCAATCACCGTCCAAGATGCGATGGTGAGCAGGTAGAGGATCAGGGGGTTCACGTCGGTGTATTGGAAGATGGGGTAGAACCAAGCCGGTACACTAAACGAATAGAAGAGAAGGTAAATCGCATCATTCTCATGCCCGATGTAGTGAACCAAACTGAGGACTGCACCGATCAGGGTCATGAGCAGCGTATATCTGTAGCGCACTTGGGGCGCCTCCTTTCGTCGTCGCCGCTGATGAAGCAAAACCGTCCGGCGACCGGAGTCCGCCGAACGGATGAGGCCGGCAGGATCAGCCGCGGAATACTTTTTTCCACTTGCGGTTATGATTGCTTGTCTCCGGGAATTTGTCGCCCTTCTTCAGAGTAATCATCTTTGGGTTGTTAATGCCCATATGAAAGGCGTCTTCGCCGATCTCCATATATTCGCCGTCATTCGGCGCGTGATCGCCGGGGCGAAACTGTGTCCACTCTCCCATGAAAGTTCACCTCCTGCACAGTTGATGTAATGTTAGATTTTCCATGAGCTGCAGGAAGCATGAGGCTTAATAATTACCAAGGATGGCAGGCCGTACTGCTATAAATCTAGTCCAGTCAAAGCTTGCTTTGGGCTTCTATATTTGGTATACTACTTTGGTGCGAGTTTGAGTATTCATTCTTGCTCCTTGCTCCTGTCGGCATCGCCGAGCTAGGGGCCGTTAGTCCAAAAGGAGGTGGCAACATGCGCAAATACGAAGTGATGTACATTATCCGTCCGGATCTCGAGCAGGAAGCTGTTCAAGCTACGGTGGAGAAGTTCCAAAACATCATCAACAACGGTGGCGAGGTTACGAAACAAGACCTGCAAGGCAAGCGCCGTCTTGCGTATGAGATCAACAAGATTCGTGAAGGTCATTATGTGTTGGTTCATTTCAACGCAACGAATGAAGTTATCACGGAACTTGACCGCGTAATGAAGATTTCTGATGAAGTCATTCGTTACATGATCGTTCGCGACGTAGCCTAAGGCTTGTAAGCCGTAATTGAGCATGCTGTTGACTTCAAAGCCCTATGGGCTTTGGAAGTGCATCAGCGGATCCGGGAGGGAATACGGATGTTGAATCGTGTGATTCTGATCGGAAGACTGACACGTGACCCTGAGCTTCGCTATACGCCTGCAGGCGTGGCTGTTACCCAGTTCACTCTGGCGGTAGACAGGCCGTTCTCGAGCAACCAAGGACAGCGCGAAGCGGATTTCATTCCGGTCGTGACTTGGCGCCAGCTCGCGGAAACCTGTGCGAATTACCTTCGCAAAGGCCGGCTCGCTGCAGTGGAAGGCCGCATTCAAGTGCGTAACTATGATAACAATGAAGGCCGCCGCGTATACGTGACGGAAGTCATTGCCGACAATGTGCGTTTCTTGGAATCGCCGAACAGCGGGAACCGTGAAGACGGCTCCGGCATGGGAGGCAGCAGCGGTGGTGGAAGCAGCAGTGGAGGCGGTAACCGTGGCAGCTATGGCGGAGGACGCGAGCAACAGGATCCTTTCCAGGATGACGGCAGACCGATTGATATTTCCGATGATGATTTGCCGTTCTAATTAGAAGGGCAGGAACAAATCCACGTAGAAAGGATGGAGACAAATGGCATTCGAGAAAAGAGAACGTTCCGAAGACCGCGGTGAGCGCGGCGAAAGAAAGTTCAGCGGTCGTGGCAAAAAAGGCGGCAAGCGCCGTAAAGTTTGCTACTTCACCGTTAACAAAATCAAGCACATCGACTACAAGGACATCGAAACGCTCAAGAAGTTCATCTCTGAGCGCGGTAAGATCCTTCCGCGTCGTGTGACTGGTACCTCCGCTAAATATCAGCGTGCACTGACGATCGCAATCAAGCGATCCCGTCAGATCTGCCTGCTGCCTTATACAACGGAATAGGCTTCGGCCGAGAAGAGCAGCACCCTGCCCGCAGGGATGCTGTTTCTTTTTTTTACGAAGGTGCTGTCCCAGGCCCTCTTCCGATATGCAGGCGTGCCCCAGGTACGTCTTATTTTTCATTGGGGTGCGTATCATGATATGATGAGAAGGCAAGCCGCCCGCGCAGCAGCGCGGGAGTAGAGAAAGGTAGGGAGAACTGTGAATATTGCTTTTTTCCTCGTGCCGAAGGATCAGGTCATCTACCTGTCGCCCCATTCGACGATGCGCCAGGCGCTCGAGCGGATGGAGTATCACCGGTATTCCGCTGTGCCGCTGATCGACGAACACGGCAAATACGTGGGCACGATCACGGAAGGGGATCTGCTGTGGAAGTTGAAGCGCTCTCCGGAGATCGGCTTCGAAGGGGCGCATAAAGTGCAGCTGAAGGACGTGCCGCAGCATATGGCCATCAAGCCGGTTCGGATCGACCAGCAGATGCAGGACCTGATTACGCTCGCCACCAATCAGAACTACGTACCCGTCATAGATGATAACGGCGTCTTCATCGGCATTATCCGCAGAAGAGAAATCATTGATTACTGCTTCAAGCTCTGGCAGTCCGAACAAAAGGTAAGCGAAGTATGATATAATAGTTAAAAGTGTCTGGGCAGAGGGGAGTGCGGCGGGTCACCTATGGATAGAGATGTGGATTTGGCCAAACGGGCCAAAATCATCGAATGGCTGAAGACCGAACTTGTCGATCAGTTATCCCATCTGCTGAAGGGCATGTGGGAAGGAAGCCAGCACAAAATCGTTGACGGCCTCGCCAGCCTCATTGCCTCCTGCTATATCCTCGGCCGGCGTCTCGGCATCTCTCCACGCAAGTTGGACGAGGCAATCCTCGACAAGATGAAGCAGCACCGGGAAGAAGGGCATCAGCTCGAGGAATGGTACGGAGACATCTCCGTTTTGGAAGATCATTTGCGTAAGAGGTGAACGGTTTGGAAGGAAAGCGCATCCCCCGCATGCTCGGCTGGAGCATAGCCTATATCCTGATATTACTCTCCACCATGCTGCCCCTTGTGAATCTGCTAACGATCGCTTTGGTGATGATCCCCGTGCTGGTCATGTACGTGAGGCTGGGCACCAAGCCGTTCGTTGCGCATTACGCGATTTCGCTGGCTGTGGTGTATCTCATTACATCGTTGTGGCTGGCCCCCTGGCTGGGTGTATTCCTGGTGGCGCTCTCGGTATTTTTCCTGCCGCCGGTCATCCAGATGGGGAACTTATATAAGAAGCGGGCCACGGCCCGAACCGTACTGACCGCCGGTGTGGTTACACTGCTTGCCGAGCTGCTGCTCAGCTTCGTCGTCATTCACCTGATGGGACTCAATCCGGTCGGCCGGATGAAGCAGTTCATGATCGAGAGCGTCGAGACGCTGCCTCCGCAGCTGCAGGGGCTGATGGGGATTGATGTGGATGAACTGGTCCAGATCATGGTCCAGCTGCTTCCGCTGTATATGATCGGCTTCTCGCTCTTTTATATCATCGTAACCCACTGGCTGGCACGCAAAGCGCTGGTGCGTATGGGAGAGTCGCTGCCGGCATTCCGGGCGGTCAAAGATTGGATGCTGCCAAGATCCTTCATCTGGCTGTATCTCATCGGACTGCTGCTCGAAATGTTCGTGCGGGATTCCCGTTCGGTCGTGTTCTCTGTCATTCTGAACCTGCTGCCGCTGCTGATGATGGCATTCTCGGTGCAGGCGATTGCCTTCCTTTTTTATGTGGCGCATATCAAAGGATGGAACAAGACGCTGCCCATCGCGGGGATTATTATTCTGCTGATGTTCCCGGTGCCGGCTTATTTTCTGTTCAGCTTGTTGGGTGTGTTCGATGTGGCGTTTCCGCTCCGGGATCGGTTGACGGCCCGGAAGTGACATAACCCAAGGGAGTAGGAGCGAGTGAAATGCCCAAGTTCCTGTTAAAGCGTTGGCAGGGGATGCATATCGTATGGATATTCGCCCTGCTGACTGCGCTCATCTTCTTGATGTTCCTGTATCAGTGGGAAGTTGGCGTGATTGCACTGCTGCTGTCCGGTCTGCTTGTTTATTTTACCTTCAAAGCGGAGCGGGCGTTCCGTGCAGAGCTCCAGGATTATATATCGACCTTGTCCCACCGCGTGAAGCGGGCGGGCAGCGAGGTGATTCATGAACTGCCGCTTGGCATTCTGCTCTATAATGAGGAGAAGGTGATCGAGTGGCACAATCCGTTCGTGGCCAAGATGCTCGGGGAAGACTCGCTGATTGGCGAGGGGCTCTATGAGAAGTTTCCTCAGCTCAAGAACCGCAAGGAAAAAGACCTTCGTATGGAAATCACGGCGGGCAAAGGCCAAATCTTCGAAGTGCAGATCAAGCCGGATGAGCGTCTGATGTACTTTACCGACATTACGGCGGCGAAGTCGCTGCAGATGCGCTATGAAGAAGAGCGTCTGGCGATCGGCATCGTCATGATGGATAACCTGGACGAAGCGACGCAGGGGCTCGATGACCAGACGCGGAGCATCATGATGGCGAAGGTCACCGGCGAGATTACCGAGTGGGCCCAGAAGCATCAGGTGTACCTGCGCCGGACGTCGTCCGACCGGTACATGCTGCTCATGGACCAGAAGGGCCTCAAGGCGCTGGAGCAGTCACGCTTCGAGCTGCTCGATGAGGTCCGCGACATCACCATCGAGAACAAGCTGCCGATGACGCTCAGCATCGGGATCGCCTCGGGGGCGGAGAACCTCGTGGAGCTCGGTCACTGGGCCCAGACGAGCTTGGATATGGCACTCGGCCGCGGCGGCGACCAGGCAGCCGTGAAGGTCGGCGAGCGTCTGTCGTTCTACGGCGGGCGGACCAATGCGATCGAGAAGCGGACCCGCGTGAGAGCCCGGGTCATCTCGCATGCGCTGCGCGATCTCATCAAGGACAGCGACAAGGTCATCATCATGGGCCACCGCAATCCGGACATGGATGCGATCGGTGCGGCCATCGGCGTATTGAAGATGGCCCATGTCAGCACGAAGGAAGGCTATATCGTCCTTGAGGGCGTGAATCCGTCCATTCAGAAGCTGATGGAGACGATCTACGAGGACGAGAAGCTCAACCGGTGGTTCATTACGCCGGAGCAGGCGATGCAGATTACGAATGCCCGGACGCTCGCGGTCGTCGTGGATACGCACAAGGCGTCCATGACGCCGGAGCCGCGGCTGCTGCAGATGACGCAGCGCAAGGTGGTCGTGGACCATCACCGGCGCAGCGAGGACTTTATTCAAGACGCGACGCTTGTCTACATGGAGCCTTATGCGTCTTCGACGTGCGAGCTCGTTACGGAGCTGCTGCAGTATTTTCACGAGCGGCTCACCATGGGCGTCCTGGAGTCGACGGTGCTGCTGGCCGGCATCGTGGTCGATACGAAGAGCTTCTCGCTCCGGACCGGGGCGCGGACCTTCGAGGCGGCATCGTTCCTGCGCCGCAACGGCGCCGATTCGTCGCTGATCCAGCGGCTGCTGAAGGAAGACCTCGAGCAGTACATCCAGAAGGCCGAGATCATCAAGAATGCGGTCGTGATCTACGATCACATCGCCTTGGCGGTGAACGAGCCGGGACGCAAGTATTCCCAGCTGCTGATCGCCCAGGTGGCCGACACGCTGCTTACGATGACCGGCATCCTGGCCTCCTTCGTGATCTCGGAGCGTCCGGACGGCCGCATCGGCATCAGTGCCCGCTCGCTCGGCCAGATGAACGTACAGGTCGTAATGGAGCGGATGGGCGGCGGGGGCCACCTGACGAATGCAGCGACCCAGATCGAAGGCACGCTGTCCCAGGCGACCCAGCAGCTCAAACAAATTTTAAGTGAAATTCATGCGGAAGAGGGGTTATTCGAATGAAAGTTATCCTCCTGAAAGACGTGAAAGGCCAAGGCAAGAAAGGTGAAGTGAAAGAAGTATCCGAAGGCTATGCAGCCAACTTCCTGTTCAAACAAAACCTGGCGGCGCCGGCAAGCAATTCGACGCTGAAGGTTCTCGATAACCAGAAGAAAGCCGAAGACCGCAAGAAAGCCGAAGAAAAAGCGGCAGCGGAGGAACTCGGACGCAAGATCGCCGAGATGACGGTAGGCGTCAAAGCGAAGTCGGGTGCGGACGGACGTCTCTTCGGCGCCGTATCCAACAAGCAGGTGGCGGAAGCGCTCGAGAAGCTGGGCGTGAAGCTCGACAAGCGCAAGATTGTCATGGATGAGCCGATCCGTACGCTCGGCGTAACCGAAGTTGTCGTGAAGCTGCATCCGGAAGTGACTTCGAAGCTGAAGGTGCACGTAACGGAAGAGTAAGACGGTCCGGTAGTACAGGAAGGGAACAAGTGGATGGGGAATCCGCTGTTGGAATGGTTCCCATTAGTCGATATACCATGTAGGAAGTCATAAGGATGGCGGCGCAAGAGCGGGCGGGAACCAGATGCCTGCTCTTCGTCGTCCTGCGCCTCGAAGTACCGGCTGTTGGCACCGGCGGGAGGCGTTAGGGGATCCCGGGTTACCAGGCATCAGTGTACATCAGGGGAGGAAGACGGATGAACGTGAACGAGAAAATGTTTATGGATCGCATCCCTCCGCAGAATGTGGAAGCGGAGCAGGCCGTCCTCGGAGCTATCATGCTCGACGGTGATGCGCTTGCGACAGCGATGGGACGGGTGAAGAGCGAAGATTTCTACCGCGGCGCCCACCAGCTCATCTTTGAGGCGATGATCGAGACGGCCGAAGCGAACGAGCCGGTCGACCTCATCACGCTGACCGCGCGTCTGCAGAACAAGAAGCAGCTCGAGGATGTAGGGGGGATCACCTACCTCTCGGAGCTCGCTAACGCGGTTCCGACGGCGGCGAACGTCGATTATTACGCACAGATCGTCGAAGAAAAAGCGATGCTGCGGAGACTGATCCGGACGGCCACGCAGATCGTTACCGACGGATACTCGGGAGAAGACACCGTCGGCAGCCTGCTCAGCGATGCCGAAGCGCGCATCATGGAGATCTCGCAGTCGCGGTCCGGCTCGGGCTTCCATGCCATCCGGGACGTGCTCATGGAAGTGTTCGACAAGGTCGAGATGCTCTACAACCAGAAGGGCAGCACGACCGGTGTGCGCTCCGGCTTCGCCGACCTCGACAAGATGACTTCGGGCTTTCAGCGGTCGGACCTCATTATCGTGGCGGCCCGTCCTTCCGTAGGTAAGACGGCCTTCGCCCTCAATATCGCGCAGAACATCGGCGTACGCGAGAAGGAGACCGTTGCCATCTTCTCGCTCGAGATGGGGGCGGCGCAGCTCGTCAACCGTATGATCTGTGCCGAGGCCAACGTGGATGCGGGACGACTGCGGACCGGTTTCCTCGAGAACGACGACTGGGAGAAGCTGACGATGGCGATCGGTTCCCTGTCCGAAGCGAACATCTACATCGACGACTCCCCTTCGGTAACGGTGGCGGATATCCGTGCGAAGTGCCGGCGGCTCAAGAAGGAGAAGGGCCTCGGGATGATCCTGATCGACTACCTGCAGCTCATCCATGGCCGCGGGAAGGGCGACAACCGGCAGCAGGAGGTCTCTGAGATCTCGCGTACGCTGAAGCAGATTGCCAGAGAGCTGAACGTGCCGGTGATTGCCCTGTCGCAGCTCAGCCGTGGCGTAGAGCAGCGGCAGGACAAGCGTCCGATGATGTCCGACCTCCGGGAATCCGGTTCGATCGAGCAGGATGCCGACATCGTCGCGTTCTTGTACCGTGACGATTACTACGACAAGGAATCCGAGAAGAAGGACATCATCGAGATCATCATTGCCAAGCAGCGTAACGGCCCGGTAGGCACGGTAGAGCTGGCGTTCCTGAAGAACTACAACAAGTTCGTCGGGCTCGACCGGACGCACCAGGAGCCGGCCGGTGCGGCCAGATAGCGGCATAGGGCAGATGTTTAATGGCATTCAGCTTGTTGCACGAGGAACAAATCATCAAAAGCACACCACGAGAACAGCTGGGCTTAGGCCCGGCTGTTTTTCTTTTTTTGTTGGACGAGAAAGTAGGGGGACGCCATAAAAGGGCGGGGAGGCCTAAGCAATCACGTTGCTCAACGGAAGAATGACCGGATGTTGGTAACAATAGAAATAAGGACGGCCGTTCGGGAGGAAGTCCATGGCTGGAACATAGATATCGGGCTGCCCTTGTATCGCCGGCTTGGGACCTTTTCCGCGTGATTATGCGGACTGCAAACGGATTAGGAAGGATGATGCGGGAAACTTGTGCCTGACCTTGAACATTTTCCGAACGATGTGCTAATGGGTCTATAAATTGTTCGTTTTCGTTGACTTTACCGCGGTGTACTGCTAAACTGATCATGGTGCTTTGGCAGCGGCTCCGATGTCTCAGGTTCGGATGCCCGTCCAGGATGCCTAAAGGCAAAACTTAGGTGGTTTCCACCTCTCAGGGGGAAAGGTTAACATGTCAACGGTAGTAGTTGTCGGTACCCAATGGGGAGACGAAGGAAAAGGAAAGATTACCGATTTTCTGGCGGAATCCGCAGAAGTTGTAGCTCGTTACCAGGGCGGAAACAATGCAGGGCATACCATCATTATCAACGATAAAAAGTATAAATTGACGATGATTCCATCGGGCATTTTTTATGAAGATAAAGTTTGTGTCATCGGCAACGGCATGGTCATCAATCCGGGCGCGCTGCTCGAGGAGATCCGCTACATCCATGACAATGGCTTCACGACCAACAACCTGCGCATCAGCGACCGCGCTCACGTCATCATGCCGTATCATCTCGTGCTCGACGGCCTTGAAGAAGAGCGCAAGGGCGACAACAAGATCGGCACGACGCGCAAGGGCATCGGTCCATGCTACATGGACAAGGCTGCTCGCAACGGCATCCGGATCGCCGACCTGCTGGACGCGGAAGAGTTCGAGCGCAAAGTGCGCCACCTCGTCGCCGAGAAGAACGTGCTGATCCGTCAGGTATACGGCTCCGAGGGCCTGGATGCCGATACGATCATCAAGGAATACCTGGGCTACGCCGAGCAGATCCGTCCTTATGTTACGGATACTTCCGTTGTGCTGAACGACCTGATCGACGATGGCAAGAAGGTGCTCTTCGAAGGCGCACAGGGCGTCATGCTCGACATCGACCAGGGGACGTACCCGTACGTTACCTCTTCGAACCCGTCGGCCGGCGGGGTCTGCATCGGCTCGGGCGTAGGCCCGACGAAGATCAAGCAGATCATCGGTGTGGCGAAGTCCTACACGACCCGCGTAGGGGATGGTCCGTTCCCTACCGAGCAGACGAACGAAACCGGCGACTGGATCCGTGAGAAGGGCCACGAGTACGGTACGGTCACCGGCCGTCCGCGCCGCGTCGGCTGGTTCGACAGCGTCGTCGTGCGCCATGCGCGCCGTGTCAGCGGGATTACGGGTTTGTCCCTGAACTCCCTCGACGTGCTGGCCGGTCTCGAGACCGTCAAGATCTGCACCGCCTACAAGTTCCGCGGTGAGGTGATCGAGCACTACCCGGCATCCCTGAAGATGCTGGCAGAGTGCGAAGCGGTGTACGAAGAGCTTCCAGGCTGGTCCGAGGACCTCTCGAATGTCCGCAGCATGGAGGATCTCCCGGAGAATGCCCGCAAGTATCTGGAGCGTGTCTCCGAGCTGACAGGGATTCCGATCGCGATCTTCTCCGTCGGCCGCAACCGTGAGCAGACGAATCTCGTAGCGCCGATCTACTAAGAGATCGATACGCCTGCCGCCGCCTTCATCATAGGCAGCGGCATATAGACCCCGGATGGTCCTTCGGACCTCCGGGGTTTTTGGTCTGCTTAGGGCTCCCCGCGGTTGAGTTCCCGCAAATAGGTCCATACTGATAGGGAAGAGGGACTGATCCGGGAGGGAGCGTAGGAAGTATGAAGTGGATGAAAAGCCTGATCAAGCTGGGGCTGACGGCGGCAGTGACCTCGGTATGCTGCGTGGCGCTGACGTTTCTGGCCGTGAATACGTATGTCGAGATGCTCCTCGACCAGTATCATATCCAGCGGCCGGCCGGGCAGAAGATCGATTGGGGCGGCTTTGCCGGCCGGTTCAGCGCCCAGCTGGGCCTGGGTTCGGAAGCTTCGGAGCAGGCACTGCCAAGCGGCAAGGACCTGGCCGTGGCGGCACAGCCGCAGGCAAGTACAGCTCCGGCAGCGGAATCCGGCACCACCAGCGGAGGAAGCGGCGGCACTGGAAGCGGGACCGCTCCTGGCGCGGGCGACAAGAGCACGGCCGACCCGTACCGGAAGCCGGACGATGCGGTAGCCGTCTGGAGCCGGCAGTCGTCCTCACAGCTGCAGGGAAGCGGGGAGGCAGCGCTGGAGGCGGACAAGAAGGTCGTCGTGTCCGGCGAAGAATTCAACAAGCTGAAGGACGCCCTATCCGAAAGCGACAAGACGAAGGTGTTCGGGATGCTGTATAACCGGGTGCCGCCGGAAGAGATGCAGAAGATCTCGCTGCTGCTGGAGGACGGCATCACCGCAGCCGAGATCAAGGAGCTGGAACAGGTGCTGCAGAGGCATCTGAAGGAAGAGGAATACAAGCAGCTGCTGCTCGGGATCATCGAGAAGCAAGCGCCCACGCAAACGCCCTGAGGCTCATTTGAGCCGCAGGGCGTTTTTTTGAACCTATAAGAATGTAGATCTCACCAAGACAGCGTACCTGGTGGATAATGTTTCCTCCCCCTCATACCCTCATAGGAATCCGCTGCACTGCGAATCTTCTAGTATTGTCCACCGAAGTGAACGACGGTGTCTTCGGCCTGCCGGCGCCGCGAGGATTCCACGAGAATCTGCATAGTCCAGCTCCCGTGGGAACCGCTGTCCGTCTCTCCGCGGCTCATGGCCAGAGCGGAGGGGGAGAAGGCTTTTTCCGCCGTGCCGGATTCAAACTGAAGATCCACGACACCCTGCTTTCGGAGTGCCTCCGCCGCCTGTTCCCTGTCGGCCGGGCTTCGGAAGGAGGCTGTTAAGTTTTCCATCGATGCTGTCCCCTTTCGCCATAATCTATCAAACTGTGTGGTAATTCACGTTTTGTTGAAAATGGTAGACTTCCTATGGTACAGTATGTAAAGAAGTTTGGAACTATGGTTATCGTCCCTAATTTTAGGTGTTTTTATGTGCAAATCGTAAGCAGCCTGAGACCCGGAGGCCCGGGGATTCTTTGTTGTGCGCAGCTGATTGGAGTGGGCGGGGAGCCCGGCTTCTATCCAAACGGTAGATTGTTCTTTGCAAAGAACAGCGCCGCGGCAGTTTCGTACGAAGGGGTCAGGAAGACAGCGCAGGGGTTCACGTATGAGCCAAGAGCCTGCGGCTGATTGTCGAGTGCGGCAAAAAACGGCTTAAAAGGAGAAGAAGATGAACGTTTTCAAGGGCATGGAACGGTTCAAGGACCTGATGAACAAGCTTAGAGGATCCGAGAAGCGCTCCGACAGCATGGTACTTGCAGATGAGGTCGCAGCAGCAGGCTCCGAAGATGGACAAGAAGCGGGAACTCCGCTTTCACATACAGAAAAAACGGTTGTAGTACATAAAGGAATGGTATTCCGGACGGTATCGGCTGCAGCATTCATGGTTGCGGTCGTGTGGGGCGGGCATTCTTACGTGGAGGCCGGTATGGCCGATACCTATCGTGTCTACGCCAACGGGGATGAGATCGGCAGGGTGGTGGACCCGTCGCAGGTCGAAGCATTCAAGCAGTCGAAGCGCGAAGAGCTCTCGAAGGCGACAAGCGAAGCCAAGATGGTCGTCGTCGAGCCGAAGATCGAATTTAAGGCTGAAAAGGCTTTCAAGCCCAAGGGCGATGAAGCGGGCGTATTGAAGGAGCTGGAAGGCTACTTCAGCAGCTATCCGGTAGGGGTACAGCTCATCGTCAACGGCAAACCGGCCGGCGTCGTCAAAGACGAGGCGACGGCGAAGCAGGTGCTGGAGCACATCAAGCAGAAGGCTGTAGCTTCCGTTGCCGGTAAGAAAGAGCCGGGCAAAGTGACCGTGCTCTCCGCTCCTTCCTCGGTTCCGGTATCGACGGAGCTGCAGAAGGCGGATTTCGTGGAGCAGGTGGAATTCCAGGAGGTCAAGATCGATCCGAAGGATCTGATGAAGCCGGAGGAGCTGCAGACGAAGCTCGAGACAGGCAATATGGCCCCGACCAAATATACGGTGCAGGAAGGGGACTGCGTCGGCTGCATTGCCAAGCAGTTCGGCATCCCGAAGCAGGTCATCTATCAGAATAACCCCAGCATAACGGATGATATGATCAAAGTGGGCCAGGTGCTCGACCTGACCGTCCTTCAGCCTGCCTTGTCCGTACGGACGGTGGAGAAGGTGGTTGAAAGCCAGGAGATCCAGCATGAGATCGAGTATCAGCAGGATGACAGCATGCGTCTGGGTACGGTGGAAGTCATCTCTCCGGGCCAGAACGGCATGAAGAAGGTAACCTTCGAGCTCACCAAGGTCAACGGTATGCTCGAGAACGAGACCCTTCTTAGCGAAGAGATCGTGAAGCAGCCGGTCAAAGAGGTGCAGAGAAAAGGCACGAAGGTCGTCAAGGGCGAAGGTACAGGCAAGTTCGCCTGGCCGGTGGCTTCGGCCAACATCACAAGCACCTTCGGTACGCGCTGGGGCGCTCTCCACAAGGGGATCGACCTGACCGGCAACCGCAACATCATGGCGGCGGATAATGCCAAAGTGGTCTTCGCGGGCACGAAGGACGGCTACGGCAAATGCATCATCCTCGACCACCTGAACGGTTACCGGACGCTATACGGCCATCTCAGCGAGATTAACGTGGAGGTCGGCCAGATCGTCGAGAAGGGCGAGAAGATCGGCTATATGGGCTCCACCGGCCATTCGACGGGCGTGCATCTGCACTTTGAGATTCAGGTGAACGAGAGCCCGCAGAATCCGCTGAAGTTCCTGAACCGGTAAGAGGGCAGACACCTGACTAGCCGGATATCCATTTGTAGATCGGGAGGGCGGCACAAGCCCTATTATAGAGACATGGAAGAAGCAGGGGACTGCGGCTTCCGTGTCTCTTTTTGTGCCCGAGTATGGTAAAATAATAGAATAGCCTGCCGCATTCCAGGGCAGGAAGACGAGTTTGGGAAATAGGCGGTGACGACGGAACAGTGGCCAAAATTCTGGTAGTGGACGACGAACAACCGATTGCCGATATATTGAAGTTCAACCTCGAAAAAGAGGGGCACGAGGTCATCTGCGCATATGACGGCGGAACCGCCGTGGATCTCGCGTATGCGGAGGAGCCGGATTTGATTCTTCTCGATCTCATGCTGCCGGTGAAGGACGGCATGGATGTCTGCCGGGAGGTGCGGCAGAAGCTTAACACGCCGATCATCATGCTTACGGCCAAGGACAACGAGATCGACAAGGTGCTGGGCCTGGAGCTCGGCGCCGACGATTATGTTACGAAGCCCTTCGGCACACGGGAGCTCCTGGCCCGGGTGAAGGCGCATCTGCGGCGCCAGAGCAAGTCACAGGCCGCACCTGCGCAGGAAGCCGAAGAAGAGCAGCGGCAGGGTATCCGTATCCTGAGCCTGTTCATCGATACGGACATGTACGTGGTGTACAAGGACGGCGCTCCGCTTGACCTGACCCACCGGGAGTTCGAGCTTGTGCAGTACATGGCGAAGAACAGCGGCAAGGTCATGACGCGGGAGCATCTGCTTCAGGCGGTATGGGGATTCGAATACTTCGGTGACGTGCGGACGGTGGATGTGACGATCCGGAGGCTGCGCGAGAAGCTCGAGGATGACCCGAGCCGGCCGGAATACATCATTACGAGGCGGGGACTGGGCTACATGATGCGCAACCCGAAAATGAATGCTGGCAGCTTCTAAACGGAGACGGAGTGAGCGGGAGATGAAGGGCGTCCGTTTTTTTCAATCGATCCAGATGAAGCTCATTATTATCTACGTGCTCCTGATCCTGATCGCTATGCAGATGATCGGCGTGTACTTCATCAAGACGCTGGAGGACTCGCTGAAGAGCGACTTCGTGAAGAACCGGGACGACCAGGCGCTGCTGCTCGCCCAGTGGGTCGAGAGCTACATGATCGGGACGCTCGATAATAATGCGGAGAATAACAAAGAGTCGCTCGATCGGCTCAACAAGTTCGTCAACAGCCTCTTTACGATATCGAAGGGTGAGATTCAGGTCATCAGCGAGACGGGTGAGGTGCTGACAACTTCGCTGGCCTCGAACCAAGGAGTCATCGGGAGCAAAAATACGCAGACGGAGGTCACGCGCGCCCTGCAGGGGATCAAGGACAACCAGCGGATGTTCACGGACCTCGACGGGACGCGGAAGATGATCATCGCCAAGCCGATCGGCTCCGGGGTGAAGGTGCTCGGCGCCGTGTATCTCATCTCGTCGATGGATGATGTGTACAACACGCTCAACCGGATCAACCAGTTCCTCTTCTCCGGCACCCTGATCGCTCTGGCGCTGACGGCGCTGCTGGGCGTCCTGCTGTCATCGACGATCACGAACCCGATCAAGGCGCTGACCCGCCAGGCAACCGCAGTGGCGGAGGGGCGCTTCGACGAGAAGGTGCAGATCATGGGGCAGGATGAGATCGGCCAGCTCGGCAACACGTTCAACTTCATGATGGAGCGGCTGCGGGAGGCTCTCTCGCTCAACGAGGAGGAGAAGGAGCGGCTCGCTTCCATCCTCTCCAACATGAATGACGGGCTGGTCGCCACCGACGATCACGGCCGGGTGATCGTGATTAACCGGCGGGCGAAGCAGATCCTGCAGGTGAACGAGGACACGACGCTCGGCATGCCGCTCAGCGAGCTGCTGGGCTCGCAGGAGCCGATGACCCGGACTGAGGGCGGCGGGAACCTGTCGACGATGATGGAGTTCTTCCATGAAGGCGAAGAAGAGCCTCTGCACGTCAAGGTGACGTACACGAATATCTACAGCAAGGGCAAGGGCGCGGCCGGGACGATCGCCGTGCTGCAGGACGTGACCGGGCAGGAGAAGCTCGAGCAGTCCCGGCGCGAGTTCGTCGCGAACGTCTCGCATGAGCTGCGGACGCCGCTGACGACGATCAAGAGCTATCTCGAGGCGCTCGAAGACGGGGCGCTCGAGGAGCCGCAGCTGGCAGGCAAGTTCGTCAGCGTGGCCAGGGGCGAGACGGAGCGGATGATCCGCCTCGTTACGGACCTGCTGCAGCTCTCACGGCTTGATTCGAAGCAGGCGATCATCTCCAAGGATACGGCCGATGTGACCGAGATGCTGGAGGAGACGGCCGACCGGTTCTCGTTCCAGCTCGAGCAGCGGATGATCGGCATCACCGTGGATGTGGACCCAGAGGTGGACGAGATCACGCTCGACCGGGACCGGATCGACCAGGTGCTGGACAATCTGATCTCCAACGCCATCAAGTATACGCCGGAAGGCGGGCACATCCGCATTCATGCGAGAAGACCGGATGCGGCCGTGCTGGAGATCTCCGTACAGGATAACGGCATCGGGATTCCGAAGAAGGACCTCAGCCGCATCTTCGACCGGTTCTACCGGGTGGACAAGGCCCGTTCCCGCAGTGCGGGAGGCACGGGACTGGGACTTTCGATTGCCCGGGAAATAGTCAAAGCGCACGGGGGGACGATCCAACTGGAGTCCGAGCTGGGCCAAGGGACCCGGGTCACCTTCACCCTGCCGTATCTTCCTGAGGAGGAGGTGGCCCTATGATCGAGAAGCTGAAGACCGGGCTGCTTACCTTCCTCGTGCTGCTGAGCATTCTCCTGAGCTATATGCTGGCTTACAGCTACCCAAAGTACGATCCGGTCGTACCCGATGAATACATCAAGACCGATACGCTCGGCAGGCAGATTCCGCTGCCGGATATGCTGTTCCCGGACCAGCTTGTGCTGCATTTGAGCAATGACCGTCATACGGTGCTGTATGCCAACCTGGAGCAGCCGCAGTACCGGGAGATCATCAATATCGTGAATCAGCGGTACATGCAGAATTTTCATAAAACGACGCTGGGTGCGCTTGGTCTCAATTGGGATGAAGTGAGGAGCAAGCGCCCGGGCCTTGAGGTCCGGTTCCGGGACGGCCTGCCGCTGGATGTGCTGCAGGAGGTCATGCAGATCAAAGGCGAGCTGCCGGCCGAAGGGGACCTGATCACAAGAATCTGGGTCTTCGTCCAGGAGAACAATGAGGTGCGGACCATCCTGTTCACGGATACGGCCAGCACCCTGTATGAGGCGGAGGCGAATTTCTCGGTCAAGGACGTCGAGAAGTTCGTGAAGGTGGAGGAAGGCTACCCACCATACCGGTATATGCCGCAGGATTATTATCTGCCGGAAGGAAACCTTACCGTCTCCAGTCCGACGATGAACTATACCCAGCTGACGGAAGACCAGCTGAAGCGCACCTTCTTCGTCGACCCGGCGCTGACCCGTTCCCTGACCGAGTGGGACGGCTCGGATATTTATATGGACGGCACCCGGGGGCTGCAGATGCGAGGCGAACAGCGGTGGCTGACGTATTCGGATCCGGTTGCTCCTTCGGTGGACAACAAGGAGGATCTGAAGGGCAATCTGCGCTCGGCCGTCCAGTTCATCAACCAGCACGGGGGATGGAACGGCACCTACGGCCTGCAGAAGGTGCCCCAGCAGCTGCTGCCGAGCAGCGGGGCCTATGTGTTCCGCCAATACTATGACGGGTATCCTGTGATCGGCAAGCGCGGAGAGAATATCGGGTTCGTCAAGATTGTCGTGCAAAAAGGCATCGTATCGAGCTACGAACGTTCCACCATGATGCCCGATGTGCGCAGTGCCGTACGCAGGGACGTGATCCTGCCCGGGGGCGAGGCCCTTGATGCCAAGCTGAAGCAGTACGGGCGGATCGCCCAGGTGTACTCGGTGTTCCCGGCGTACCGTCCCGTGGTAACGGAGCGGACCCTGGAACTGATCCCGGGATGGACGGCGGAGCTGCGCGACGGATCCTATGAATTTATCGACTAGGGGCTGCGGTCAGCCCCGGACATAAGCTGCAATCCCAAGAGGGGAGGTCTTCGGCGGATGGACTGGGGCCGGGCCAAGACCATATTGATACTATCGTTTCTGATCTTGAATATTCTGCTGGCGTTCCAGCTCCTGACGAGCCGGGCGGACCTGCTGGAGTTCGAAGCGGACAACAGCGGGGTGGCGGAAGAGCTGCAGAAGCTTGTGAAGCTCAAAAACATCCAGGTGCCGGCGGACATTCCGAAGGACGTGCCGAAGCTGCGGGAGATCGTCGTGAAGTTCGACGAGAGCCTGACGGTGGAGGTGCCCAAGCCGGTTGCGGAGCCGCTGCGGTTCGATCCGCTGATCAACCGCAGCGGGTTCCGGGACATCCTGGCGAAGACGGGCATCCCGAAGACCGGAGCGTACGAATACGATCCGGTAGGAAGCACCGGCGGAACCTATGTGTTCCAGCAGATGTACGGCCGGCTGCCGATGTTCGATGTGCAGCTGAAGCTGCTTGAGCAGAACGGCATGGTGACCTCGTACACGCAGTCTTATGTGGAGGTGCAGCCGGAGGCCGAAGGGGACGAGCTCAAGGAGCAGAAGGTCATCACGGCGTATATTGCGCTGCGGCGGCTGATCGAGAACTATTTGCCGAACGGTTCGGTGATCCGCGGCGTACAGCTCGGCTATCACGAGCAGGTATCGAATTCGCAGACCCGCAACATGTGGCCGTCGTGGCGGGTATCGCTCGGCAACGGACTGACGTATTACGTCCACGCGCTGAACGGGGCGGTGGAAGAGCCGCTGAATCCAAAAAGCAGGCAGTAAGGGGAAATGATTCATGGGTATACGGTTTACGGTGCTGGCCAGCGGATCGACGGGAAATGCCATGGTCGTCACAACCGATCAGGGCAAGGTGCTCATCGACGCTGGCCTCAGCGCGAAGAAAGTGGAGGGGCTGCTCAAAGAGAAGGGCATGTCGATGGACGAGCTGGATGCGGTGCTTGTCACACACGAGCATTCCGACCATATTAAGGGGCTCGGGGCGATCGCCCGCAAGTATGACCTGCCGGTCTACGCCAACGAGAAGACGTGGGAGGAGCTTGACCGCAGCATCGGCGAGATTGCCGAAGGCAACCGCTGTGTGATGCAGACGGGAGAGATGCGCGAGTTCGGGGACCTGCAGGTGGAGTCCTACGGCATCTCCCACGATGCGGCGGAGCCGGTGGGGTACTGCTTTTATCACGGGGAAGAGAAGCTCAGTCTGGCCACCGACCTCGGCTACATGAGCTCCAAGGTCAAAGAAAAAATCCAGGACAGCGATGTGCTCATCCTGGAATCGAATCACGATATCGAGATGCTGCGGATGGGGCGCTACCCTTGGAATATCAAGCGCCGCATTCTCGGGGATACGGGACACTTGTCCAACGAAGCGGCGGGCGAAGGACTGGTCGATGTCATGACGACGAAGACCAAGCGCGTGTACCTCGCGCACCTGAGTCTGGATCACAACATGCTCGACTTGGCCAAGCTGACGGTGAATAACATGGTAGAAGACCGTCTCCAGCCGGACGATCACCGGGCGAAGCTCATGGGGACGTACCACAACCGGGCTACGGAGTGGGATCAGGTGGGTGAAGACTAGGCCGGGAAGAGCAAGAGGAGTCCGGAGCCCCTTCTATGTGGATTCGGGTGAGCAGGCTGGCTTTTAAAATGCTGATGCTGTCATTGTAAGCTGTCCGTTAGGCCTTAGGCTTCTGCTGCAGCTGGAGGGATCTCCAGCGAGTCGAGGTCAGGCTGGGCCCGTGCGATGGTCGGCTCGGCCGGCGTATCGATGACTTCGAGCCCCTGGGCTTTGGCGGCCAGTTCCGCTACGGAGAGAATGCCCTTGTCGGCCAGCAGCTCGATCAGTGCGCTGAGCACCAGCGTCTGGCGGTAGTGTTCCTCCTTGAGATCGGCGATCTTGCCGATCCACTCGATCTCGTCGAGATGGCTGTGTACACGGTTATTGCTCGTGGTCATGCGTCCTCTTCCTTTCGCTCGGGGGATTCTTCTTCATGTTCTTAGTCTAGTCTAGCAGGAGGAGAATCATTCCTCTTTTCTCTAATTGTTTGTACTGCTAGGGTTACGGTACAATGAATATACAAGGTATGGAACCGGATGGACGCGGTGGGAGCGGCGAACAGACGGCCTAAGGGGGCGGCGGAGTGAGTTTGTTCGATGATGACGATTTCTATACGGCGAAGGTATCTTCGCCGGTTCGGGATGCTTGGCGGAGACCGAAGCGCCGGCGCGGATGGAAGCTGCCGAGGCCCCTTCCTGTCTGGGCACTGCCGGCCGCAGGAGCTGCCGTGGCCTTCACTGCCCTGATCCTGGGGTACAGCAGCGTTCAGGAAGCGGAGGATCACGCGTTCTACGGTACTGAGGCGATGAGCGCCATGGCCCCGGCTGTTACGGATGGGGTCAGTGAAGACCGCCGCCGCAGCGATACGGTAGTGGGAGCCACGGCCAAGGTCGCGCCGACGGTGGTCAGCATTGTCGGCTCGAACCTGGACGGCGGCGGAGAGGACGAGGCGAGGAGCGGGGCGATGGGACTCGGCTCCGGCGTCATCTTCGCCCGCTCCGGCGACAAAGTGCGGATCGTGACGAATAACCACGTCGTGGAAGGCTTTGCGAAGCTCGACGTCGTGTCGATCTCCGGCGAAAAACGTCCGGCGACCCTGCTCGGACGCGATCAGATCACGGACCTCGCGGTTCTGGAGATGGACGGCGCGGGGATTAAGCAGCTCGCCGAATTCGGCGACTCGGATGCCCTGCAGCCGGGCGAGACGGCGATTGCCGTCGGCAACCCGCTCGGCATCGGCTACGCGCCGACGGTGACCCAGGGCATCATCTCGTGGCCGAAGCGGACGATTCCCGTGACCCTTGGCCAGGAGGGGGAGTTCGACTGGGAGATGGACGTGATCCAGACGGATGCGGCCATCAACCAGGGGAACAGCGGCGGTGCGCTCGTGAACCTCGAGGGCAAGGTCGTCGGCATCAACACGATGAAGGTGGCCGACATGGGCGTGGAGGGCCTTGGTTTTGCCATCCCGATCAACCAGGCCAAGGGTGTCATCGACACGCTGATCAAGGACCAGAAGGTGACGCGGCCTTACATGGGCGTGGTGACGCAGGATCTGCAGGCCTATAAGGGCACGGAGGGTCTGGAGCTGCCTTCGGATGTGAAAAAGGGCGTGCTCGTCCTCGATGTAGTTGGACCTGCCAAGGATGCGGGGCTGAAGAGCAGCGACGTGATCGTCGAGCTGGACGGCAAGCCGGTGGACAGCACCCTGGCGCTGCGCAAGTACATCTACAGCCAGAAGCGGGTCGGGGAGCAGATTCAGGTAACCTATTACCGCGGCGCCAAAAAGAACTCCGTCCAGCTGCAGCTCGAGGAGCTTAAAGATCGGTAAGTTTTTTTGGGGTGATCGGCGGGGGCACTGCTGATTGTGGATGCGAGCGTTTTGCTCCCTGTTTGAAACATGGCATGAAGAGAGCGTAGGCTCAATCTGGCGGTTGTTAGATATCCCCTTTTGGGGTACACTAAGAACATAAGGTTTGCAGCCTGCCTATGCGCAGCACAAGAGAGAAAAAGGGGTTTCGGTTATGCACGTGGTTTGTAAAGAGCATTTGGAACTGGCAATCGATATGTTCGTTGATGAGTACGAGGATGCACCGGATATCGTGGACCTGGAAGAAGTGGAGTTCAAGGCATGGGAGGCACCCTCCCACTGCGAGCGGTGCGCCGGTCCGGGACGGTTCCTGGTGGTCTGATACAAAACTATATAGCACATACCAATGGAAGAGGGCTGGCCTGGGGCGGCCTTCTTTTTGCTTATACAGCAGGTGGACAAGGAGAGTGGACTGAGGATGAATATCCAGATGATTACGGTGGGCAAGCTCAAGGAAAAGTACCTCGTCGAGGGAATTGCCGAATACACGAAGCGGCTTGGCCCTTACGCCAAAATCTCCATCGTCGAGGTGCCCGACGAGAAGACGCCCGAGACCCTCAGCGCCGCGGAAGAGGCGCAGGTGAAGCAGCGCGAGGGCGAGCGCATCCTCGCGAAGGTGAACGAAGGCGCCTTCGTCATCGCCCTCGCGATCGACGGCAAGCCGCTCTCGAGCGAGGATCTCGCGCGGCAGCTGCAGGACCTCGCCACGTACGGGCGCAGCTCCGTTGCGTTCATTATCGGCGGCTCGCTCGGCCTCGCCCCCGAGGTGCTCGCGCGCGCGGACCTCAAGCTCTCGTTCGGGCGCATGACGCTGCCCCACCAGCTTATGCGGCTCGTGCTGGTGGAGCAGGTGTATAGGGCGTTTCGGATTATGCGGGGGGAACCGTATCATAAATGAAACGGATTATAATATTAGAACCGCTTTATAAAACATGAATTGAATACTACCGAAATAGGGTCTAACTTGCCGGTTTTCCCAGTATGTTACAGGGGCTTTTAATGAAAAAAGCAAGGGGTAAACAATGAAATAAAACGCGTTTACAGCTAAGCAATGAGGAAGTAAAATGAAATCGTGGACAAATCCCCCAAGCACGGCAGGTATGGTGCATGATTACACTTGTGCCAGGATGTGTAAGTAAAGGGAATATACGGGGAGTTCTATCTAAGTAACCACTCCATTGTCAGGAGTGGCTTCTTTGTGTATGTATTTATAATATTTAGCGGAAATCCGCAGATGAATACCTGATCCGTCTTACAAGTGAAGCTGCGGCAGCGGTAAAGAAAGGAGCGACCTATGTACCGAATTGCGATCTGTGATGACGAGGAGCAGCAGAGGAAACGAGTAAGGCAGATGCTGCTCGCTTTATCGGTGAAGACTGGGATCGATTTTGAAGTTGAGGAGTTTGAGTCCGGCGAACAATTAATAGCGCATTATGTGGAATGGGAGGCTTCATTCCATATTCTTATCCTTGATATTGAAATGAATGGATGGAATGGGATTCAGACGGCTCGGAAGCTGAGGGAAATGAAGCGGCATCACGAGCAGATTGTATTCCTGACGAGTTATGCCGAGTATATGCTGGAAAGCTTCGATGTCGTTACCTTTCAGTACTTGTTAAAGCCGATCGAAACCGAAGTATTCGAGGCGAGGATGTTGAAACTCTGCCGATACATAGAGGAACGCGAAAAGGAAATTCTGATTATTAAATCTGCGTATGAAGAAATTGTACTCCTGCAGGAGGATATCATCGCTATCGAGGCAGCTAAAAGCTTGACGGTGAAGAGTAGGCTGAAAATCACGACAGTAAATGCCGTATATGACAGCAAGGGCTTGATTTCAAGTTACGCATCGGTACTGAAGGACAGCAAATTCCTGCAGATTCATCGCTCCATTCTGATTAATCTGCATCGCGTTCATAAATTTACCGGCAGCAAAGTGGTCATGTCCAATGGGATGGAATTGCCAATCGGGCGATCCAAGATCAAGGAAGTGAAGGATACCTGCACGAAATATATGATTATGAGGGCGGAATAAAGCGATGGACTTTACGCTGCTGATGCTAAACGCGGGTGTGGCGGTGGCGATGGCTTTGCAGGCGAATTTCTATTTCAACTCTGTCTTTGGCAAGGAAAGCAGCAAGCCGGCGAAATCGATGTATATCATTGGGTTCATTATTCTAGATGTATTGTATTTGACGGTGTCCCTCTCAGAAATATTATCTTCGCTGATTGCACTGGCCTTCATATTCTGCCTGTCGCTTGGCTATGAAACGGAACTTAAACTGCAAATCATGTTCTCCTTGCTGTACACGGTGCTGTTTACGCTCATCAATTCCATATGCATATCCTTAATCGACCCTTCGATGTTTTTGGAGGAAAACAGCACTGCATTGAGAAGAAACGGGCAGCTAGTCATTCTATTGAGCTGTATCCTCATGATTGCCGTTGTTTATATCATCCGTTTTTTGGCCAAGCACAGAACATATACGTTGAACCTCCGTTATTTTCTGCTGTTTATCAGCGTACCGGTTATCAGCACCTATCAGGTAAACGTGCTGTCTATCTATAGCGAGAAAAACTTACATTTCTTCCTTTCGATCTTCGGTCTCATCGTTTTAAACATCCTTGTCGTCTATGTTCTCGATACAGTCATCGCCAAATTCCAGCTATTGAATGAAAATAATCAGCTTCAGAAGCAGATGGATTACCAGAATGCCAATTACGAAAAAACAGTGCACAGCTTCAAAAAAGTCAAAAGCATTATCCACGACACGAATCAGCAGTTCCTGTATGTGACGGAATGCATCGAACGGGGGAGGACGGCCGAAGCTAGCGAGCATATTCGCGTTACGATGAACAAGATTGAAGCTGCCTACCACAGGGTGAACACCGGCAACCTGGTGATCGACGCTCTGGTGACAAACGCACTGAACATCGGTCAGGCTAACGGAATCCGAATCGATACGGAGCTTCATATGCTGGATCATGAAGCTGCTATTGAGCGCTATGACCTTTGCGTGGCACTCGGAAACATGCTGGATAATGCCATCGAGGCTTCAAAAAGAGTGAAAATAACCGAGGATCGGCACATCCGTATTTATATCCGTTCAAGCGACTCTGCACTCTATATTCGCGTTCGCAATTATGTAGACAGGGAAGTAACCGATTTACGCAGTCGAAAGGCGATCCCGGATCATCATGGTTATGGGCTTACTAACATCGAGCGAATCTGTGAGAAATACGGTGGACACATGACGATTGAAACCGGCTCGCATATGTTTGATAATATGGTCTTTCTACCTTTTCAAGCCAAAGAATCCCCGGCGTAATGCAGTTCAGGGATTCTTTTTTTCGTTTCGGGGCACATTACCGATTTCTTCGCCCTCCATCTGTATAATGTGGATTGAAAAAGACTCCAAACAGAAAGAAGGGAGTCAAGAGGTATCTGATGATGGTGGGGATCTCCCGCGGCATGGCGGCTTCGCTGTTTACGACGTAAACGGTGCGCCCGTGAATACCTCAGCTGCCTCAGGGATCGAAATAATATTTACAAAACTAAAAATGGAGGAATGCCCAATGGCAAAGATTACAGTTGGTCAGGAAAATGGAAATTCGATCGAGCTTCATTACGAGGACGCAGGAACGGGCAAACCGGTTGTGCTGATTCACGGCTGGCCGCTCAGCGGGAGGTCTTGGGAGAAGCAAGTGCCTGCTCTGGTAGGTGCCGGGTACCGCGTCATCACATACGACCGACGAGGCTTCGGCCAGTCTTCCCAACCATGGAACGGTTACGACTACGATACGTTCGCAGCAGACTTGCACCAGTTGATTCTGCATCTGGATCTTCGCGATGTGACGCTGGTCGGGTTCTCGATGGGCGGAGGGGAAGTATCGCGCTACATCGGCACCTATGGCACGGAGCGGGTATCGAAAGCGGTTCTGGCCGGTGCCATTCCGCCGTACTTGTATAAAGCTTCAGATAACCCGGATGGCGGATTCGACGATGCAACAATCCGAGGGTTCCTAGACGGGGTGAAGGCAGATCGGATTGCGTTTATGGATGGGTTCATGACGAATTTCTTCGCCTCCGGGGATAGAACCGACTTGGTTAGCGAAGCGTTCCGCTTGTACAATCGCGATATTGCGGCCTTCGCATCGCCAAAAGGAACGATCGATTGCATCAAGGCATTCAGCTATACGGATTTCCGCGGGGATCTGGAGAAATTCAAGTTGCCTACACTTATTCTGCATGGCGATGCCGATGCGATCGTGCCGGTAGAGATCAGCGGACAGAGGGCGCACGAGCGGATTGCCGGCAGTCAGCTCTTCATTATTAAAGGCGGACCGCACGGGTTCAATGCCACGCATGCCGAGGAATTCAACAGTGCATTGCTGCAATTCTTGAACGGCTAGCAGGACTGAAGGAACCGCGTTACGCAGGAGCGCGGTTCCGCGAAACCGTAAGGGAGTAACGGCCAATGGAAGTCGAAATAGGGAGGGAAAGCCGTTGACAATCGAAGCGTTTCTCAACAAACACATCGCGGATTGGAATGTCTTATACGTGAAGCTGCGCCATTACCATTGGAATGTCACAGGGAAGCAGTTCTTCACGCTGCACACGAAATTCGGGGAATTATATAGCGAAGCGGCCGTTCACGTCGATGAACTGGCGGAACGATTGCTTGCTCTGGGAAGAAGACCTGTCTCTACCATGACCGGTTATCTCGAGTTGGCTTCCATTCGGGAAGCCGCGGGAAACGAGTCCACGGCGGATATGGTGCAGGCCGTTGCAGGCGATTATACGCGGATGATCACGGGGTTGAAACAAGGAATGGAGATCGCAGCATCGGCGGGAGACGAGACAACCGGGGATCTGCTGTTGGCCATTCGCACGAGTCTAGAAAAGCAGGTGTGGATGATGAACGCCTTTTTGGGCAATGAATCGTTAGCGTAGCGTTTTTCACATCTTGAAGGGAAAACCACTTCCGTCACAGCGAAGTGGTTTTTGGTGTGCCAATATATTCGTATAAATCAGAATGTGAGCGGGGGTATGGCTCTACTCCTCTTCTAGGGTATAATACTAGTATGGAAGCCGCGCATTGACGGCGACTTGAAGAAGGAGATCTTATGACATTCCAACAATTACAGTTGATTCCCCCTATTATTAAAGCGCTGGCCAAGGAAAATTATACGCAGCCTACGCCTATTCAGGAGCAGGCAATCCCGCCGGTGCTGGCGGGCCGTGACTTGTTCGGCTGCGCCCAGACGGGGACCGGCAAGACAGCAGCATTCCTGCTGCCGATCATTCAGCTGCTGAGCACACAGCAGGGGCGCCCGAACGGCAAGCGCGTCATTCGTTCGCTGATCCTGACGCCTACGCGTGAGTTGGCTATTCAGATTTCCGACAACGCCAAAGCTTACGGATGCTTCACGAATCTGCGCTATGGTGTGATCGTGGGCGGCGTCTCGCAGAGGCCTCAGGAGCAGCTGCTGGAGCAGGGCATGGACATTCTGATTGCGACACCGGGTCGGCTGATCGACCTGATGAATCAAGGGTTCGTCGACCTGAGTCACGTGCAGATTCTGGTGTTGGACGAAGCCGATCGGATGCTCGACATGGGGTTCATTCATGATATGAAGCGGATCATTGCCAAGCTGCCGGTCAAGCGGCAGACGTTATTCTTCTCTGCGACGATGCCGCCCGAGATCACGTCCCTGGTAAACTCTTTGCTGAAGAATCCGGTGAAAATAGAGATTACCCCTGTTTCCTCAACGGCGGAGAGAATTAAGCAGATGCTCTACTATGTGGACAAGCCGAATAAACTGCTGCTGCTGATTGATCTGCTGCAGGACAAGTCGATCGCAAGTGCGCTCGTGTTCACCCGTACGAAGCACGGCGCGGACCGGGTGGTGCGCGGCTTGACGAAGGCGAAGATTACGGCGCAGGCCATTCATGGCGACAAGTCGCAGAATGCCCGCCAAGCAGCGCTGAATAACTTCAAGAGCGGTGCGACCCGCTTGCTGGTGGCGACGGACATCGCGGCACGGGGCATCGACATTGAAGAACTGTCGCACGTGATTAACTATAATTTGCCGAATATTCCGGAGACGTATGTCCATCGGATCGGCCGTACCGGACGTGCGGGCTTAAGCGGGATTGCGATTTCGTTCTGCGAGAACGAGGAGATTCCCTATCTGAAGGATATCGAGAAGCTGACGAAGCAGAAAATCCCAGTAGTTACAGATCATCCTTACCCGATGACGATGACGGAGCCGGTACCGGCGACGGTGGGGGCGGACAGAGCCAATGGTGCACCATCCAAGGACGGTGCTCGCGGACACAGCGGCAAATCCGGCGGCGGCCGCCGCAGACGGCGACCCCATGCTGGAAAGTAAGCTGGACAAAGACGAGCCCTATTTGCTTTAAATTTATAGTGTAGAGAGTAAGCTCCTGACATAAGGCTGTCAGGAGTCTTTTTGTATATTCCAGTTAGAGAACGGAATATCCAGAAGGAAGGGACTTAAACAATGCTACCAGAAGCCATGAACGGACAAAGCCGCTATTGGATTGGAGTTGTATCGGCTTCCCATGTGCGGCGTGGGGTAGAGGGGGGCTTCGCCCAGCTGTGCCACGGCAAGGCAGGGCCCTTGCGGCGGATGCGTGCCGGTGATTGGCTCATCTATTACTCTCCACGGACGGATATGGCGAAGGGGGAATCCCTTCAGGCCTTCACGGCGATTGGACAGGTTGCAGACGATAGGGTCTACGAATATCGTATGACAGACTCGTTCGTGCCGTTTCGCCGGAATATAAGGTATCTTCCATGCAGAGAAGTCAAGATCTCCAGCCTGCTGGATGAACTCAGCTTTACCCAAGGGAAGCGAAACTGGGGGTATACTTTCCGCTTTGGCCATGTGGAGATCGGGCGGGAGGACTTTCTGAAGATCGCGGCTGCGATGCTGGGCGATGCGGGAGACCGGCTTGTCATGTAAAATACTCCTATAGCAGTCCAGCGCTGTCCACTAGAGAGAATCGGGAGAGAACACATGAAAATAGATCGCTTGTTAGCGATAACGGTTCTATTGCTCAATCGCGAACGAATCAGCGCTAAGGAGCTGGCGGATCGCTTTGAGGTTTCAACGAAGACGATCTATCGGGATATCGACACCTTATGCCAGTCGGGCATTCCCATTGCCGCACACCAGGGGACATCGGGCGGGTTTGAGATCATGGAGCAGTACACGATCAACCGCCAATTCCTCTCCCTGAAAGAGATCGCTGCTCTGATCGCTGCCGTCAAGGGGGTTACCTCTGCGGTAGATGACGGAATGCTGGAGCAGCTGCTCGAGAAGGTGAAGACCCTGCTTCGCAAATCGGATCGAATAGACGGAGCATCCAGAGGAACGGGGATGGTTTTTGATTTTAACCCTTGGGGCCAGAGTGCCGCCGCGCGGGACAAAATTAATAAGCTAAGGCAGGCTATTGAGAACTCCCTCCGGGTAAGCATTCAGTATGCCAACAGAGACGGGTCGGAGAGCGAGAGGGTCATTGAGCCGTACAATCTGATATTGAAAGGGTACTTATGGTATGTACAGGCGTTCTGTACGTCCAAAAAGGAGTTTCGTGTATTTCGGATTTCCCGGATCCAGGAGCTGCGGTTATTGACGGAACCCTTCGTACTTCGTGAGGCTCCACCGGTAGATCGATATGCGTGGGATTCGGAGTGGTCCAAAGACAAGGAGCAGGAGATGGTCCTTATTTTCCATTCAAAGGTGCGCTACCGGGTGGAAGATACGTATCCTCCGGACTTCATCACGATTCTGGAGGATGGCAGGGTGCAGGTAAAGGGCAAACTCATAGTGGATGAATGGTTCTATGGTAATCTTCTAAGCTATGGCGATGGGGTCAAGGTAGAGCAGCCCGTGTATGCGGCTGTCGAGATCAAGCGGAGGGCCCAAAACATTATGGAGCAGTACGCGAATCTGGACATATAGGTGTCCACTTTTCCCCGATATAATAGGTTCAAATTCAGGAAAAGAGGATGACCCATGAATACATATACGACGGAACAGCCGGAAATCCAATTGATTGGGGTAAGCACCCGAACAACCAATGCGGAGGAGGCAGGACCGAACGGACGTCTGCCGGGGCTTTGGGAAGCCTTTTTTAAGAGCGGTATGGCATCTAATCCGGGCGTCACCAACCCCCATCGGATCTACGCCTTGTACACGGATTATGAGAGCGATGTGAATGGAGCGTACACGACTCTAATCGGTCATGAAACCGGAGGCGAAGCAGCTCAGGCTGGTCCGAGTTATGAGTATGCGGTTATTCCGGCAGGGAAGTACAGAGTATTCACGTCGAGAAGGGGACCCGTGTTTGAAGTAGTGCCCGAAGCTTGGGGGGAGATCTGGGCCTATTATAAAGAATCACCGGAACAAAGAGCCTATACCGGAGATTATGAGCTTTACGATTCCGTAAACGGGAACCCCGATCATATGGAAGTGCAGATTTACATAGCCATTAAATAGAGCCAGTCCAGGCGCCGGGTTTCCGGTGTCTTTTTTTATTTTATTTGTCTTTGAAACGTTTATTTTAAAAATTTGACTTCTAAAGTTGATTTCAGCATACGACTGTAATTCCGGTGCTTTTTCTCCCCATAGTCCCATAATCCAAATTGGAGTCGAATCAAAAGAGATGATTATAGCGGTAACGCCAGGCAGGCCACATAATTAGCAGGGAAAGCACATGAATGGAGGACAGAGACCAGATGAGAAAAACCTCTCGCATTTTGCTTTGTCTGCTCCTGCTGTTGACCTACGTACCGTGGGCGGGCACAGGGCAGACCGAAGCGGCCAGTTTTCCAACCGGCTGGAGCAGCATCGGCTTTAACGGGTCCAATGGAACCAGCACGTATGATGCTTCGGCTGGGATTTTCACCATAACCGATTCGACCGGAACGGGGGTTCCGAATCAGGTGGAGGAGCAGTTCCAATACGCGTATACGCCGGTCACCGGTGATTTTACGCTGATGGCCAAGCTGACTTCGTACCCCTATGTCTCCGGAGCGATGGCAGGGATCATGGCACGGACCGGCCTGGAGAAGGGAAGCTCCTTTTTCTTCGGGAATTATTACGGTACGGGAAGCCAATATCAGCCTTATGTTTCCTCGAGATTAACCTCCGATCCGGCTAAAGCACCAAGCAACTCGGGATATAAGGATGCCTCGAATACCAACGTTCTTTATGACTTTGAAAGCGCACCCAAATACATGAGAGTCCGGAAGCAGGGCGGAGGGTTTTATTTCGACCTGGGGACGGTATCCGGAACCACCATCACATGGACGCAGATCAACGGCAAGACGATTACCGATGTCAAAGCGACTACGTATGTGGGACTGGCCTCTGCCAAGGCGGGAAGCACAGCTCAATTTGACAGCGTCACGCTGCTTAACGCTTACACGAACTCGCCGACAACGGATGTGTCGGCCCTGACGCCGGCACTGCCTGTAAGTGCAGCCATTCCGGCCGCACCAAGCGGCTTGAAGGCGGAGAGCGGTAACGCGCAGGTGCAGCTGACCTGGGGCACTGTGACCGACGCCACGTATTACAGCGTCAAGCGCAGCGAGACCTCCGGCGGCGGATACAGCACGATTGCACAGCTGCAATCAGATGCGGGTGCCGCGAGTGCGAGCTATACCGACAGCAGCGTAACCAACAACACGACATACTATTATGTCGTAACGGCAGGGAATGCTTCTGGCGAGAGCAGTCCATCCGCGGAAGTGCAGGCAGCTCCGTTCGGACAAGGCCTGCCGGCAGCACCGGCGAACGTGACGTCAGCACCTGGCGATGGCCAAGTGACACTGAGCTGGACCGGCGTGCCGGGAGCGACGGCTTATGAAGTAAAGCGAAGCGCCACCTCAGGCGGCCCTTACTCGTCCGTCGCCTCAGGTGTGACCGGCACAAGCTACACGGACACGGGACTGACCAACGGCACGACTTATTACTACGTGGTTCACGCGGTGAATGCTGCGGGGGCAGGTCCGGATTCTGCGGAAACCGCGGGCAAGCCGGGCAGCTTCCTCATCAACGATTCGTTCGAGAACAGCCCGCTCGGAGCCCTTCCGTCAGGATACACGACGCCATATGGCAGCGGGGTGATCAGCGCCTTCTCGAGCACCAACAATACAAGCGTCATCAACAACAGCCATCTGGCCAACAGCTACGGCAACACTTCAGCAGCCGTGATAGACAACGCTACGAATGTGCTGTGGATCAATGACGGAGCGGGAAGAGGCGGCTTCAACAAGGCCTTCGCTCCGGTAACCGCGGACAGCAAGAAGGGCATCACTGCGCAGCTGCGGTTCATGCAAACGGCACGGGTAGGGGATTCCTACGTGCTGGAGCTGCTCGACAGCAATAAGAAGATCGCCGTTTCCTTTAACATTAACTCTTCGCCCATTGCCATCTCCAATAACACCTGGTATACGGTGAAGTATGTCGCCGATGTCAGCGCGAATACCGCGGATCTCTTCGTGAACGGCGAGTACTACGGCAATGTCGCCTTCTCGACGCCGGTAACCGATATCGCCTCGGTGAACTTCCGGATGGCCGGCTCCTCTACGGGCCATGCGTACGTGGACGATGTGATCGCCTATACGCAGGAAGTGACGACGCCGCAAAGCCTGACAGCCGAAGGTGCGAATCTGCGGGTCGAGCTGAACTGGAATGCGGCGGGCGGTGCAGACGGGTATAACGTCTACCGCAGCACATCGAAGGAGGGCCCTTATACCTTGGTGGCCGCGGGCGTGCCTTCGAACAGCTATTCGGATACGACTGGGGGCCTGATCAACAACTCGTATTTTTACTATAAAGTGACGGCCGTCAACACCAGCGGAGAAAGCGATCCGTCCAATACGGCGGAAGCCTACCCGAACGACGTACCGCCGCCATCCGCACCGGTGACCGGACTGCATGCCGTCGTAAGAGACGGCCAGCTCACCATGGTCTGGAACCCTGTGGAGGGCGCCACTTACTACACACTGGAGCGAAGCACGACCCCGGCGGGACCGTTCGTCTCCCTGCTGGTGAACGGCAAGCCGAAGATCGCAGCTGTTTCTTACCTCGATATGGGCTTGAATGCCCAGACGAAGTACTACTATAAGCTGACAGCAGGTAATGTCGGCGGATTGGGCCAGCCGGTACTGCTTGAAGGCGTATCTCCGGCAGCTCCTCTGCAGGCTCCAACGCTGCTCAGTGCCGAAGCGGCCCGTAAAGGGGTTGAACTCGCCTGGTCGTCCGTCCCGAAGGCAGCTTCTTACAAAGTACAGAGAAGTGAAGTGAACGGCGGGCCTTATACGACGCTGGCCTCGGTAACTGAGAAAAGCTATACCGATGCGACGGCTGAAGCCGGCAGAACTTACTTCTACGTGGTGACTGCGGCCAATGATCTGCAGGAGAGCCGGATCTCCAACCAGCTGCGTGTGAAGCATGCCGCCCTGATTTCAGGGGCACCGTCGAAGCCGGCCGGACTGAGGGCCGCGGCCAATGATGGGGAAGTGACGCTGAGCTGGAATCCGGTAGCCGGAGCCAAGACATATAACGTGAAGAGGGCGGACAGCCCGAACGGAACCTATACGACGATTGCTGTCACCAGCACAGCAGCCTATCAGGATAAGGCAGTAACCAACGGCACGACGTATTATTACACGGTCTCCGCGGCGAAGGCCAAGGGGGAAGGACCGGAGAGTGACGTGATTGCTGCGCTGCCGGCCAAGGTACTGACCGTGGACAAGCAGGCGGCGGCTGACGGAGCCACCGTATTCAACACCATTCAAAGCGCCGTCGATGCCATTCCGGCCGATAACAGCGTGAGAACGGTCATCTCGATCGCGCCGGGAACCTATACCGAGAAGCTGAAGGTCACGCGGCCTTATGTCAGCCTGGTCGGTGCGGGCATGGATGTGACGACGATCGTATACGGCGATTATGCCGGCACCTCCGCAACCACAGGCAAGCCGGGCCATACCGGCAACACGTTCCTGAGCCAGACGGTGGAAGTCAATGCAGATTATTTCACTGCGGCGAACCTGACCATCGAGAACAGCTCCGGTCCCCGCTCCCAGGTGGCACAGGCCGTTGCCCTGTCGCTGAAGAGCGATATGGCGGTCTTTGAATCCGTGAGACTGAAGGGCTACCAGGATACGCTGTACAACGGCCTGAACGCCAAGGGTCAGGGCCGACAGTATTTCCACAACAGCATCATTGAAGGCGACGTCGACTTTATTTTTGGTGAAGCCCCGGCGGTCGTGATGGATAATGTCAAAATGGTGCTTGTCAGCCATACGGGCGGCGGCGGCCATATTACGGCGGGAGCCCAGAAGAATGTAACGGACAAAGGGTATCTGTTCCTCCATTCGCAGGTCATTGACGACGCATCGGCGCAGGGTGCGTATGACCTCGGCCGTCCATGGAAGGACTATGCGAGGGTCAGCTTCGTCAATACGCTCATCGACTCGAAGAAGTTCCTTCCGGGCGGATGGGTTGCGGCGTGCGCAGGCACCTGCAAAACGAGCTACTTCTCCGAATACAACAGCTACGGCCCGGGCGCGAATGCAAGTGCAAGAACCATGGCCACACAGCTTACGGGTCTGGAAGCAAGCGTGACGATTCCGTCCATGTTCGACGGCTGGGATCCGTCCACACCGGTCTATATGCCGAAGGTGCAGTATGGACCAGCCATCTCGGCAGCGTACGCCAGCTTCGACAAGAGCAAAGCGAACGATCTCTATGTAACCGTACGCAATGGCAGCGGGTATACCCTGACGAGTGTGAAGAACGGCGAGACGGTGCTCGATGAGTCGGCTTATAAAGCGACGGGCAGCGGCTATGTCATCCGGAAGTCTTACCTCTCCGGTCTTCCGGAAGGGACGGCTGTGCTCACCTTCCAGTATGAAGGCATCTCCGTGCCGCTGCGAATCAGCGTAGTGAATACGGGCAGCACGGAGATCGGCCGGGAGGTACTGGCGGCCAATGACGGCTGGGCCTCTTATACAACAGGCACGACCGGCGGATCTGCAGCCAATGCGGACAATATCTTCGTAGTAAGCAATCGGAGCGAGCTTGTCAAAGCGGCAGCGGGCAATACGCCGAAGATCATTTACGTTCAAGGCACGATCGATATGAATGTGGATGATAACAACAATCCGGTGGGCCGCGAGTTCTATGAGGATCCGGCGTATGATTTCGAAGCATACCTGAAGACGTATGACCCGGCCGTATGGGGCAAGAACACCCCGACCGGTCCGCTTGAGGACGCGCGCGCCAAATCGCAGGCGAACCAAGGCAGCCGAATTAAGGTCACGGTCGGCTCGAACACTACAATTGTGGGTCTTCCGGGGTCGAACGCGAAGATTCTCGGGGGCAGCCTGAATCTGGACAAAGTGGACAACGTCATCATCCGCAACATCCAGTTCGAGAATACGTTCGATCACTTCCCGCAGTGGGACCCGACGGATGGAGAGTCCGGCAACTGGAACTCCGCTTATGACAGCATCTCGGTCAAAGGGTCCACGCACGTCTGGATCGACCACAACGTCTTCAGCGATGCCGGCGGTCTGGATGATCCAAGCCATACGTATTTCGGACGCAAGTATCAGCAGCATGACGGCACGGTGGATATCACGAACGCATCCGACCTGGTGACGGTATCGTACAACCACTTCCACGATCATGACAAAACATCGCTGATCGGCGGAAGCGATGAAGCGGCCGGCGATGCCGGCAGGCTGAGAGTGACGCTTCACCATAACTATTTCCAAAATACCGGACAGCGTGTTCCGCGCGTGCGTTATGGCCAAGTGCACGTATATAACAACTACTACGAAGGATCGTTCCAGCATCCGAATAATCCTTATGTCTATTCGCTCGGAGTAGGTTACCAGTCGCAGATCTATGCGGAGAACAACTACTTCGTCAATGATGCGGGTACCCAGCCTGCGGCGCTCATTCAGGTCAGCAAGGGCACCCAGTTCACGGACGTGGGATCGATGCTCAACGGCACGGCCGTAGAGATTGCGAAGAGCTACGGCGGACTGCAGGCTGTCAGCTGGAAGCCGACGCTGGTGACCTCTGTGGACGAGACGAAGAAAGTACCGGCGATCGTCAAGGCACGGGCGGGTGTGCTTCAGTCCGAAGCATCTGCTGAGTAACGAATGACGAGACGGCAGTACAAGCCATCCATGTAAGACCAAAAGCTGCTCTAAGGGGATAAATCCTCCCTTTGGGCAGCTTTTTTCATATCACACAAGCACACCAACTTCCGACCAGCCCCGACTGAGGAACCGCCGGATGAACCGCCGCACCGGAATTGCGCGGGCCTGCCTGGCAAGCAGCAGGAGCAGGTAAGGACCGATACCCCTGCCCTGTCTGCTCCGTCTGCCCGTGATCATGGCCGGAAGGCCTTCGGCTTTCTCTGTACAAACCGTTTGTAATTCCGGACATGGGGCACTCTTCTATGGTGGGTAAGCAGTGTTCTATCGCTGATGATCCATGTGTGGTTGGCCGAGTTTTTGCGGCGGACGGCGACAAAGTTGTATTTCCCGGCAGAATACACCTTGAACCCTTTTTTCCTGCTTCTAACACAAAACAGGTCGTCCTCGCCGATACTTCGGTTTGGAAAGGGCACCCTTTTCCATACGTCCCGTTTGAAGAACAGCGTGGCACCTGGCAGCCGAGTAACGGGTCGGTGTTCATCTTGGGCGAACCGCAGAATGAGTGTCTTCGACCCGCGCAGGTACATATAATGGGCCCGTTTGCCGACGATATCGGCCTTGGTTCGAGTCATGGCCCGGAGGCTGTCCGTCAAATAATAGGGGGCGTAATAATCGTCATCGTCCAATTTGGCTATATAGCGGTATTGTGCTTTTTTCACGGCGTAGTTGAGGCATGCACCCAGAGACCGGTGCTGGGGCACGCGGTAGATCCGGATATTGCGCAGCCTGCCCGCCAGCTTCCGGTAAGCCGAAAGAGGAATACGATCGTGATTGACCACGATGATAAGCTCCTTTTTCGGGTGACGCTGGCGCAGATAGTTTCTGAACAGGTTCACGATATAACTTGCCCGATTCGTGCAGGTAATCACGGAGACGCCCTGCCCGGATCGAGAGTAACGAGGGTTTGCTTTCACGATACGGCTCCCCTTACCCGATTGACGTAATCTGTATACCCTAAGGTATGTAACAGCGGGCTAAAGGGAACGGCATCTTGACAAAGAGACCGGCGAAGCTCCGTCAGAAATACAGGAATTCGCCGTCTTCGGGAATCATTACCGATTCGGCTGCATGATGGGCTTCGAGGTACCGGGACAAATCTTTTCTCGTTAACGTGCAATGACTTATGGCTTCCATATGGACGGCTACAATGCGGGAGGCCGGGGACAGCTCCAGGATCTTCACGATATCCTGCGGGGTCATGGTGATAATGGATCCGAGCAGCATCTGGGCCCGGGGGGCATTGACGAGACAAACGTCAGGCCGGTACTGTTCGACAGTCCGGCGGATCTCCTCCGTCAGGATGCAGTCCCCCACGATGTACAGGGAGCCTTCGCCCGGTGTGCTGAGGATGAACCCGGATACGGGGCCGAGCAGCTTGGACACGATCCCCTTCGCATGCTGGCCGCGGATCCGCTTGAAGTTGATTCCGCACCACTCCTGAGCATCTTCAATAGGGTGAACGCTGCGGAAGCCGCAGGACTCCGCTTGTTTGCGGTCGGCTGGCTGGCAGAACAGGGGGATATCCTTGGGCAGCACGTTCTTGGCCGTTTGATCGAAGTGGTCAAAGTGGACATGCGTCAGAAGAATGGCATCAATCTTCTCAAAAGCGGATAAAGGGACGGGAAGAGGCGTGATGGGATTGCGTCGTAAGCTTCTTGTAAAAGGAACAGGGGGAAGCTCCCCGGCAGCACTCAGCATAGGGTCGACAAGAATCACTTTCCCGTTCAGGGTGATCAGCGACGTGGCGTTACGGATATGTTGGATTGTAAGCGGCATGAACAGCATCCTCCCAGCTTATGTAACTAACAAATAAAAACCGACCGGTCGTACATTTTTAAAAGTAACAGATCGGCAGCCGGACCGCAACCTATTTTTTACAAGCGGTGGACAGAGGTTTCCAAGCTTGTTTTGCGCAGCCGTGGTATGATACGTTAAGACCAATCGGTTTGTTTTGAACAATTTGCGCACTGTCATCAAAGGACGGCGAAGCCGTTTATCTTGGGCAACGGGGGAGGGGGGCCATCTTGCGCAAAGGCCAAATGACGAAAGAGCATATCATACGCGAATCGGCGGTTTTATTTAATACCAAGGGCTACACCGGAGCTTCCTTATCCGATATTATGGAGCGCTGCGGTATGCGCAAGGGCGGAATCTACAATCATTTTGAGAATAAAGACGAGATTGCTCTGGCCGCTTTCGATTATTCGTTTGGGCAGATCCAGGGGCTGCTGTCCGAAGCGCTGGGAAGCGCGGCGACCTCCAAAGAGAAGCTGCTTGCGATAGGCCAAGTGTATATCGATCTGATCGAACGCAGCTCCCTGGAGGGGGGCTGCCCCTTGCTGAATACCGCCGTGGAGAGCGATGACGCGCATCCGCTGCTGAAAGAACGGGCCCGGCAGGCCATGACGGTGTTTATCCGGAAGCTGTCCTCTATCCTTATCGAAGGCATGGAGAATGAAGAGTTCAACAAAGAACTGTCTCCGGAGGAAGTAAGCAGCTATATGATCGCGGTGATCGAGGGCGGCCTTATGCTGAGCAAGCTGTTTGACGACAGCAAGTATATCCGCAGCTGTGTCCGTCAGCTCACCCAATTTATCGAGGACCAGGTCCTGAGCAATCCCGTAACGAAGTCATGAATGGAGAAGTGATACCATGGCGGTCCTGCCGAACTGTCCCCAATGCAATTCCGAATACACGTACGAAGACGGAACTCTGCTGATCTGCCCGGAATGTGCCCATGAGTGGAATCCGGGGGCGGAGAGCGAGCCGGGCGAAGAGAACAAGATCGTAAAAGATGCCAACGGGAACATTCTTGCGGACGGAGACACGGTGTCCGTGATCAAGGATCTCAAGGTGAAGGGAACTTCTCTGGTCGTCAAGATCGGAACCAAAGTCAAGAATATTCGTCTGATTGACGGCGATCATGATATTGACTGCAAGATCGAGGGCTTTGGCGCGATGAAATTAAAATCGGAGTTTGTGAAAAAGATATAAGGAAAGCAAATGGTGTTACAGGGGAATCTGTGATACGATGGAGTCTTACATGGACAAAGGACGTGATTGATCGTGACGATTAGCATAACCATCCCGGCACCGGAGGTTACGATTACCAAGCAGGAGAATCCGCAGCTCAGCCACATTTACGGGTTCACTGATTTTCATCTGATTACCCGGGAGAAGGGCGGCTTCTTCATGTTCTACAACGACAAGGACGAGCTGCTCTTTGTCGGCAAAGCCAGAAAGCTGCGCCAGCGGATCAAGAAGCACTTCGAGGATACCGTCTCCCCGATCAAGAATCACCGCAATGAAGTGACCAAAATCGAGGTATACATCGTGGAAGATCCGGTGGAGCGGGAAATCTACGAAACGTATATCGCGAACAAGCTCAATGCCAAGTACAATCCGGACAAAGTGTCGGGCAATTAACGGCGGAAACATAAAAGCAGCAAGCACCGTCCCCGAGGGGCTGGTGCTTGCTGCTTTTTTGTAAAAATAAATGCGTGTTGTCCTTAACGGGCCCTGCGTTCCGCGGCATAGCACGCGAAGCCCAGAAGCAGAGCCAGGCCAACCAGTAAGGCGCCTACCCAAGGCAGAGCGGTCAGGGACAGATGCGTAATCACCCAGCCCCCGATGAACGCACCGGCCGCATTGCCCAGGTTGCCGGCCGAGTGGCTGGACGTGGAAGCAAGGGCAGGCGCGGCTTGGGCCAGGCCCATGATCCGTACCTGCAGACCCGGCATGACGGCGAAGGAGCCGGCACCCCAGAGGAAGATGGTGATAACGGCCGCGACGGGACTATGAACAGTCCAGGTGAAGAGCGCGAGGATCACGCACACCGCACAATAAATCCCGAGGATGGAAGGCATGAGCTTCCAGTCCGCCAGCTTCCCGCCCACCATATTGCCGAAGGTCACCCCGAAGCCGAAGAGGATGAGGATCCAGGTGACGCTGTGCTCCATGAAGCCGGTGACCTGGATGAGCAGCGGAGCAATATACGTAAATATGGCGAATAGACCGGCATTGCCGAGCGCCCCGATGAGCAGGAAGAGCAGCAGCTTCGGGCTGCCCAGTGCGGTTAACTGCTGCATGATACTGGCCGGCTTGTCCTGCCGCAGCTGCGGAATGAACATCAGGATGCCGATCAAGGCGGCGATCCCCATGATGGCGATGGCAGCGAACGAGGCGCGCCATCCCAGGTGCTGTCCGATGAAAGTGCCGAGCGGTACACCGATGATATTGGCAATGGTGAGGCCCGCCATCATAATGGAGACGGCCCCGGCGCGCTTATCCGGTCGTACCAGGCTGGAGGCGATAACCGCACCGACCCCGAAGAAGGTTCCGTGGGTCAAGGCTGTAATCATACGGGCAATCATTAAGACAGCATAATTGGGAGCGACAACCGAGATGCCGTTGCCGAGAATGAACAGAAGCATGAGCAGACACAGCAGCTTCTTCTGGGGAATCCGCTGAGTGAGGATCGTCAGAATGGGAGCCCCGACGGCTACACCGAGGGCATACATGGTAATGAGCTGGCCGGCCGAGGAGATGCTGACCTGCAGATCCTCGGCGACATTGGGCAGAAGGCCCATGATGACGAATTCGGTCATGCCGATCGCGAAGGCACCTGCGGTAAGGGAGAGAATAGAGATGGGAAACGGTTCTTTGGCGGTTTGTTTGCGGGCAATACGTTCAGATAACTCCATGATGTCAGCGGCAACCTTTCTGGCTGAATGTATAATCAAGTAGTTTACCGAAAATAAAGCAGCGGGGCAAGGACGATTTCCCCGGATCGGTTCTTCACGGTTGGCCTCCGGCAGATGCGGGCAAGGAAGCCTCCTCGTTTTTCCCCTTGTTTTACTAAAAACAATCTGGGACAATAATGAGAGAGAGTGCAAACGATCTTGGTCCCTGTAGACTAGACTTCCACGTACCGAAAAGAGGACAACGAATGATGAAACCATCTATATATGGATTGACATTGGAGCAGCTGACCGCATGGCTCGTTGAGCGGGGGCATAAGAAGTCCCGCGCGGCTCAGGTGTGGGATTGGCTGTACCGCAGGCGGGTGACGGATTTCGCCGAGATGACGGATGTGCACCCGGAGTGTACCGCGCTGCTCGCGGAGCACTTCGTCTTCCGCACGATGAACGAGCATACGAAGCAGGAGTCGGCCGACGGCACGGTGAAGTTCCTGTTCCAGCTGCAGGACGGCAACCTGATCGAGACGGTGCTCATGCGCCACAAGTTCGGCCTGTCGGTCTGCGTGACGACTCAGGTGGGCTGCAACATCGGCTGCAGCTTCTGTGCAAGCGGCCTGCTGGCGAAGAGCCGGGATCTGACGAGCGGCGAGATCGTGGAGCAGATCATGAAGGTGCAGCTGCACCTGGATGCGGCAGGGAACGACGAGCGGGTGAGCCATATCGTCGTGATGGGCATCGGCGAGCCGTTCGATAACTTCACGAACCTGATCGACTTCCTGGGCGTGGTCATCGACCACAAGGGTCTGGCGATCGGCGCCCGGCATATCACGGTGTCGACCAGCGGCCTGACGCAGAAGATCAAGGAATTCGCGGATCTGAACCTGCGCGTCAACCTGGCGATCTCCCTGCATGCGCCGAACAACGAGCTGCGCTCGCGGATCATGAAGATCAACAAGGCGCTGCCGATCGAGAAGCTCATGGAGGCGATGGATTACTACTGGGCGAAGACGAACCAGCGGGTGACCATCGAGTATATTCTCCTGAAGGACGTGAACGACCGGACGGAGCATGCGCTGGAGCTGGCGGAGCTGCTGGCGGACCGCAAGCAGAGCGTGAATGTGAACCTGATCCCTTACAACCCGGTGGACGAACACAGCCAGTACCAGCGGACGGAGAAGGAATCCGTGCGGGCGTTCTACGATACGCTCAAAAAGCAGGGGCTGAGCTGCAGCGTTCGTCTCGAGCACGGGACGGACATCGATGCCGCCTGCGGCCAGCTGCGGAGCAAGCAGCTCAAGGAAGATCGGCCGGCGGCTGAATCGGCCTTAAGCTGAACGGCACAGGAACAGCATAGCTAATAAGAACAAAAATCCCCCCGCCGGGTTATCCGGTCAGGGGGATTGCTGTGTCAGCGGCAAATGCTTATTTGACACCCTTCATGAAGCCTTGAATTCGGCCCGAGAGCAGGAACAGCAGGATGCCGAGGAGGATGGAAGCTCCTCCGATGACGCCGAAGTAGACCATCTCGGTCTCCGGCGTATAGAACTTGACGATCTGCGCGTTGATGGCCTGCGCCGCGGCGTTGGAGAGGAACCACAGGCTCATGGTCTGTGCGGAGAACGCGGCAGGGGCCAGCTTGGTGGTAGCCGAGAGACCGACCGGTGAGAGACATAGTTCCCCGACAACGACGATGAAGTAGCTCAGCACGAGCCACAGCGGGTTCACGAGCGCATCACTTCCGCCGAAGTAGGCCGGCAGCAGGATCACCAGGAACGACAGGCCGGCGAACAGCAGGCCCAGCGAGAACTTCCGGGGGATCGTCGGCTGGCGGTCGCCCAGCTTTACCCACAGCCAAGCGAAGACCGGGGCGAAGAGAATGATGAACAGCGGGTTCAGCGACTGGAACCAGGCCGGCGAGATGTGCAGTCCTGCGAAGTCAAGCTGCGTCCGCTTATCCGCATAGTTCGCGAGAATCGTCGAGCCCTGCTCCTGGATCGCCCAGAACATGACGGAGGCGATGAAGAGCGGAATGTAAGCGAGAATGCGGGAGCGCTCCACGGCGGTCGTTTTGGGACTGCGGTACATCACGATGAAATAGAGCGTCGGGATGAGGATCCCGAGAAGCCCTACAAGCGCAATGAAGCTGCGGAATGTGAGCAGGCCCGAAGGAATGGCGACCGCGACGAGAATGGCAGCGATCAGCGCACCAAGCCCCAGCCGGGTGAACGCGCTTCGCTTCTCCTCAGGAGTGAGCGGGTTCGCGACGAATGTGCCGGCCAGCCCGAGATTGCGCTTCTTGGTCAGGATGAAGACGGTGAGTCCGAGCAGCATCCCGACGGCAGCGAGACCGAAGCCCAGATGGAAGTTATACTTCATTCCGAGCGTACCTACAATGAGCGGAGCGAGGAAGCCGCCGAGGTTGATGCCCATATAAAAAATACTGAAGCCGGCGTCGCGGCGGTGATCGCCTTCGCTGTAGATCTCACCGACGATGCTGGAGACGTTGGGCTTAAGCAGTCCTGTCCCGAGTACGATCAGGGCCATTGAGACGAACAAAATGGCAGCGCTTCCAGGTATTGCTAATAGAATGTGCCCGAGCATGATCAGAATCCCGCCGTAGAATACGGCCTTGGACGTGCCGAAGATCCGGTCGGCCAGCCAGCCGCCGATGATACCTGACATATAGACAAGCGAGCCATAGATCGACATAATCGCCAGAGCAGTGCCCTCGTCCATGCCAAGGCCGCCTTTGGACACCTCATAATACATATAGAACACGAGGATCGCCCTCATGCCGTAGTAGGAGAACCGCTCCCAGAATTCGGTGAAGAAGAGCGTGAACAGACCCTTGGGATGCCCGAAGAACCCCTGCTGAGGCACGCTTGCGATGATGCTTTGTTTATCTGAACCTTTCATGGTGTTCCCTCCTGTTCTATTAATATCATACGACTTTGGCATTTCCATTGTCAAAAAGGTTATGTAAATGGTTGTCAATCATTATTGAATTATCTTACTATTCTTATTATTTTGTCAGTATTCCCCTAACGCATAGTTATCCATTGGTTAATTATAGGCAGAGGGGGGAAGGAATATTTTTCTACAAAATTGCTATTGAAACCCATGGACAGACCGTGTAATATAAACAAATAACTTCATAAGACTCGTATAATTTTGGGGATATGGCCCATAAGTTTCTACCGGATGACCAATGCAATCATCCGACTATGAGTGAAAGTCGCAGCGGTGGCCGTGTCCGTCCCTCCCCATGAGGGATGACGTTCGCATAACGATGCGTACGAATATGTATCGGCACCATGAGGTTATTAGCGCCCCGGGACAGATTTCACTTGAGAGAAACATGCTCAAGGAGATCTGTCTTTTTTGATTTTGCACAGAGAAGGAGAGCTTACCCCATGAAATTACTGGAAGAACGCATACGCCAAGAAGGCCTGATCCTGTCCGATACGGTCCTCAAGGTGGATTCCTTCCTGAACCATCAAGTCGATACGGCGCTTGCCCTGGAGATCGGCAGGGAATTCGGCCGTATCTTCGCCGGCAGGGGGATCACCAAGGTGCTGACGATTGAAGCCAGCGGCATCCAGTTCGCGATGGCGGCGGGCATTGCTCTCGGCGTACCGTTCGTCTATGCCAAGAAGAAGAAAGCCGTTACGCTCTCGGAGAGCGTGTATACGGCACCTGTTCATTCGTTTACCCGGCAGGAAACGTACCAAATCAGCGTCTCGCAGAAATACCTGGGCCCCGCGGACCACGTCCTGATCGTGGACGACTTCCTGGCGACCGGCGCTGCGCTTGTCGGCCTGGTCGACATCGTCAGAGCTTCCGGCGCGAAGCTGGCCGGTGTGGGCTGCGTCATCGAGAAGAGTTTCCAGGAGGGACGAAGCCTGCTGGAGAACAAGGGCGTGGAGATCCACTCGCTGGCCCGGATCGCGTCGATGGCGCCGGGCGAGGTGCACTTCATCGGGAACGAGACCGTATATCAACCATCCTAAGGAGCGTACCTCATGTTAAGCAGACAAAAAGTGTTCACCCTCGGCTTCCAGCACGTGCTCGCGATGTATGCGGGTGCGGTGGTCGTGCCTCTGATCGTCGGCGGGGCCCTCAAGCTGACCGGCGAACAGATGGCTTATCTGATCGCGGCCGATCTCTTCACCTGCGGTCTGGCTACCATTCTGCAGGTCATGGGGACCCAATGGTTCGGCAGCCGGCTGCCGGTCATCCTCGGATGTACCTTCACGGCGGTAGGGCCGATCATTGCGATTGCCTCGACCTCGAATCTTGCAACCGCCTATGGAGCCATCATCCTGTCCGGCTTATTCGTCGTCCTGGCGGCGCCGCTCTACGGCAAGCTGCTGAAGTTCTTCCCGACGGTTGTCACCGGGTCGGTCGTCACGATCATCGGCCTCTCGCTGATTCCGGTGGCGATGAACAATGCCGCCGGCGGGCAGGGAGCTCCGGACTTCGGTGCACCTCGCAATCTGCTGCTGGCCTTCGGCACGCTGGTTGTCATCCTCCTCGTGAACCGCTTCGCAACCGGGTTCCTGCGTTCGATCTCCGTGCTCGTCGGCTTGGCGGCAGGCACGGCAGCGGGCTACGCGATGGGCATCGTGAATTTTGCGTCGGTCGGACAGGCTTCCTGGGTGAGCATCGCCCAGCCGTTCTACTTCGGCGTGCCGCAGATCAGCATTACGGCGGTTATCACGATGATACTGGTGAATATCGTCAGTATGGTCGAATCCACCGGCGTTTATTTTGCGGTGGGGAAGGCAACGGACCAGAAGGTCGAGAAGGGCCAGATCGTGAACGGCCTGCGCTCCGAAGGCGTGGCAATCATGCTAGGCGGGATCTTCAACGCGTTCCCGTATACGGCGTTCTCCCAGAACGTCGGGCTCATCTCGCTGACCCGCGTGAAGTCGCGGGATGTGATCTTCGCCGCGGGCGGGATCATGGTGGTGCTGGGTCTGCTGCCGAAGCTGGCGGCTCTGACCACGGTGATTCCCAGTGCCGTGCTGGGCGGCGCGATGATCGTCATGTTCGGCTCGGTCGCGGCTTCCGGGATCTCGATCCTGTCGGCAGTCGACCTGCGCAAGGACAGCAATCTGCTGATTGCGGCCTGCAGCATCGCGGTCGGACTCGGTTCGGCTACGCTGCCGCAGATGTTCGACCAGCTGCCGGGCTTCGCGAAGATGCTGCTGCAGAGCGGCATCGTGTCCGGCTCCCTGACGGCGATCGTGCTCAACCTGTTCCTCTCGGGAACAGGGGAAGCCCCGGCCGCCGAGTCACAGGCGGAAGCCGGCTCCGCGGCGCAGCATGCGTAGGGCAGCAGCGACGCCGCGGAGCCGGCTAGCGCGCCATAACACAAGAAAGAGACCTTCCATAGGGCTGATGGAAGGTCTCTTTCTTGTTTACGGATCAATTTCTGATCAGCAGGGCGGATTAGAAGTCGAAGTTGTCCGGGTCGGGCCGATCCGCTGGTTCTTGTTCAGGCCGCTGATGCGCTCCATCTCTCCGGCGGTCAGCTCGAAGCCGAAGAGATCGGCGTTCTCGGCGATCCGGTGCGCCTTGGTCGACTTCGGGATCGTCACGACGCCCTGCTGCAGGTCCCAGCGCAGGATCACCTGAGCGACGGAGACGCCATGCTTCGCCGCGATCTCCTTCAGCACCGGATCTTCCAGCAGCCCGCCCTGCATGAGTGGGGACCAGGCTTCAAGCTGGATGCCCTGCTCGCAGCAGAACTTCAGCAGCTCCTGTTGGGTGAGCCGCGGATGGAACTCGACCTGGTTCACCATCGGCTTCACTTCGGCATCCCGCAGGATGTCCTCGAGGTGGTGAATCTGGAAGTTGCTGACGCCGATCGCCCGGACCCGGCCTTCCTTGTAGAGGGTCTCGAGGGCCCTCCACGCTTCTTTGTATTTGCCGGCCACAGGCCAGTGGATGAGGTAGAGGTCGAGGTACTCCAGACCGAGCTTGGCGAGGCTCGCCTCATAGGCGGCCAGGGTGGATTCATAGCCGAGGTCGGCATTCCACACCTTGGAGGTAACGAAGAGATCCTCCCGGGAGAGGCCGCCTTCCTGCAGGGCTTCGCGGATGCCCTGCCCGACGCTGGCCTCGTTGCCGTAGATGGCCGCCGTGTCGATGCTCCGGTAGCCCTGCCGGATGGCCGTCTTGACGGCCTGTACGAGCTCCTGGCCTTCCTCGACCTGGAAGACGCCGAGGCCAAGCACCGGCATGGTTACCCCGTTATTCAGGGTAGTGGTGGGATGAATGAATGCAGTCATGGAATGGAAACCTCCTGAGTAATGGATGATAGAAGAATAAGGGTTGGTGTGCAAAAAGCCGGTTGGCCGCTGGGGCCGGAATGAAGCACAAGCCCCTGCCGGAGCAAGCTCAGGGCCGGGTCAGCGGACGGGAATGCTTCCCGCCTCAGCGTGTTCCTGCCCAGAGTGATCCCGGCGCTCAAGCGACCGGCTCCAGGCGGTGAGCAGTACTGCACCGAGCACCATGAGGGCGCCGACCCAGGTCGTATGAATCAGGCCGATCGTGTCGGCTACGATGCCTCCCAGGTAAGCCCCGATGGCGATGCCCGCATTGAAGGCGGCGATATTCACGGCCGAAGCGACATCGACCGCCCGCGGGGCGAAGCGCTCGGCGAGGGTGACGACATATACCTGCAGGCCGGGGACATTCATGAAAGCGAGCAGCCCGAGGCAGAAGAGTGTGACCAGCCCGGCCGCCTGGAATGGCGCCGTGAAGAACAGGACGAAGAGCACTACCGCCTGCAGGGCAAACATGTAGAACAAGGCGGTAAGGGGCTGCCGGTTGGCCGCTTTCCCGCCCACAACGTTGCCGATGGCGATCGCGATGCCGTAGAGGAGCAGGATGGCGGCCACCGTGCTTTCCCGGAAGCCGGTGATCTCGTGCAGCAGCGGCGACAGGTACGTGAACACGACGAAGGTGCCGCCGTACCCGAGGGCGGTCATCGCGAAGGCGAGCAGCAGACGGCCGTTTCGGACCAACGGAAGCTGATCCGAGAGCCGGGTAGGCTTGCCCTGCCGCAGCGCGGAAGGAACGAGCAGCAGGTTGGCGACGAGCGCGAGAAGGCCTACGGCCGCAATGGCGATGAAGGCGGACCGCCAGCCCCACTGCTGACCGATCAGCGTACCGAGGGGAACGCCAGTGACCGTGGCGATCGTGAGTCCGGAGAACATGATCGAGATGGCGCTGGCCCGGCGGTTCTCCGGCACGAGATCCGCCGCGATCGTGGAGCCGATCGACATGAAGACCCCGTGGGCGAAGGCCGATACGACCCGTGCGGTCAGCAGGAGGGCGATCCCTCCGGCCATCGCGGCCAGGCTGTTGCCCGCCACGAAGACGATCATGATCCAGATCAGCAGGGTCTTGCGGGAGACCCGGGACGCCAGTGACGTCAGGATGGGGGCGCCCAGCGTGACGCCGAGCGCATACAGCGTGACGGTCAGCCCCGCCGTCGTCAGGGATATGTGCAGGTCTTCAGCGATAAGGGGCAGCAGGCCCACACTGATAAACTCGGTTGTTCCGATCGCAAAGGCGCTGACGGCGAGCGCCAGCAGCGCGAGGGTGCTTCTTTTGGAATCCAGGGACATGTTTCTCACTCCTATATGGTAATCACCGGCCGGTAAGTGGTATTATGAAGTACTCTGACGGATATGAACAGTACGTACCTTGAAGTACTATAGGTACTGCGAAGTACTATAGGTACTAAAAAGTACCCATATAGATCAGGAGGGATGGAGCATGACAACCCAAGAGAAGAGCGGCAAAAAGTACAATATCTCGGTGGAGGCTACCCTGGAAGTCATCGGGGGCAAGTGGAAATGCGTGATCCTCTGCCACCTGACGCACGGGAAGAAGCGGACAAGCGATCTGAAGCGTCTCATGCCCGGCATTACGCAGAAGATGCTGACCCAGCAGCTCCGGGAGCTGGAGGACGACGGCATTGTCAACCGGATCAGCTACAATCAGGTGCCGCCGAAGGTCGAGTACGAGCTGAGCGAGTACGGGTGGAGCCTGAGGCATATTCTGGACTCCCTCTGTGCCTGGGGCGAGAGGCATATCATCCGGGAATACGGGGACAAGTTCACGGTGCTCGAAGACAATATCCTGAACCACAAGTCGATGGAAGGCGTACTGCCGCCTGCATCAGAAGAAAGGGAGCCGGTAGGATGACAGCGGATTTCAGGGAGTACGGCTTAAGTGAAGAGATCCTCCGCGCGCTCGATACGCTCGGCTATAAGGAGCCGACGGAGGTGCAGAGGGAGGTCATCCCTGCTGCCCTGCAGGGGAAGGACATCACCGTAAAGTCCCGTACGGGAAGCGGCAAGACGGCCGCCTACGGCATTCCGATCTGCGAGCGCGTCCGCTGGGAGGAGAACCGGCCGCAGGCGCTGGTGCTGACGCCTACACGCGAGCTGGCCGACCAGGTGAAGGAGGATCTCACGAACATCGGCCGCTTCAAGCGGATTCGGGTGACGGCGCTCTATGGCAAGCAGCCTTTTGCCAAGCAGAAGACCGAGCTCATGCAGAAGGTTCATATCGTCGTAGGCACACCGGGGCGTGTGATGGATCATATCGAAAAAGTACTCTCAATCTCGAGCGGGTGAGTATGCTGGTCCTGGACGAGGCCGATGAAATGCTGAGCATGGGATTCATTGAGCAGGTGGAGGCGATCCTGCGCGAACTGCCGGAGGACCGCGTTACGATGCTGTTCTCAGCTACGCTTCCGAAGGGCGTGGAGGAGCTGTGTCACCGGTATATGGTGAATCCGGTAGATATCGAGATCGCATCGGCAGGACGGACGACGGCGGGGATTGACCATTCGTTGTTCCTCGCAGCGGAGGGAGAGAAACCTAAGCTTCTGCAGGACGTCCTGGTGACGGAGAACCCGGATGCCTGCATTCTCTTCTGCCGGACGCAGGCAGGGGTGGATGGCGTCTTCGATCAGCTGGACGGTCTTGGCTATTCCTGCGGCAAGATTCACGGGGGCATGGAACAGGACGACCGCTTCGCGGTAATGCATGCGTTCCGGCGGGGGGAGTTCCGCATCCTGGCAGCGACCGATGTGGCGGCCAGGGGCATTGATATCGACAACATTACGCACGTGATCAACTATGATCTGCCCCTGGACAAAGAGAGCTATGTGCACCGGACCGGAAGAACGGGCCGGGCGGGCAGGGAAGGGATCGCGATATCGTTCGTGACACCGGAGGATGAGCACGCTCTGCGTACGATTGAGGAATATCTCGGGCAGCAGATCCGCCGGAGGGAGGCTCCTTCGGCAGAGGAAGTGGAGGCCTCCCGAGACGCCTTCGAGGCCAAGATGAAGTTGAAGCCCGCTCCCAAGCAGGAGAAGAAGGGCCTGGTCGACCGGGATATCATGCAGCTGTATTTCAGCGGCGGCAAGAAGAAGAAAATCCGGACCGTCGATCTTGTCGGCACGCTGACCAAGATTGATGGAATGACGGCGGGCGACATTGGGATCATCAACATCCTCGACAATGTGTCGTACGTAGATATTCTCAACGGCAAAGGGCCGATGGTTATTGAGGCGATGAAGACGATGACGGTCAAGGGAAAGCAGCTGAAGGTGCACGAAGCGGTCAAAAAGAGGTAGGGCGAAGCGTCATGGAGAGGTAGATGAAACGGGGAGGGGACGATCCGCGTGACGGATGCTTTGTCGGTGGTGCTGGTCGGCGCGGTGCTGCTCGCTGCGTTGTCGATCGTCTGGGTGAGCTGGAGGAACGGCATTACGCCCATGCCTTCGTCCGCCGTGGTCCGGGATGCGGTGGTACGGGAAGTGAGCCGGTACCCGGAGCACCTCCGCATCGTGGAAGCAGGCTCGGGCTGGGGCCAGCTCGTGCTGCAGCTGGCGAGGGAGTGCCCGGTCCGGCAGCTCGTCGGGATCGAGAATTCGCCGATCCCGTACGGGTTCTCCCGGGCCGCGGGAGCCCTGCTCTGCCGGCTGCAGCCCGGAGTTTATGGGGCAGCCGGTCAAGGCCGCATCGCCTTCCTCCGCGGCGACCTGTACCGGTATCCTTATGAGGAGGCCGACCTCGTCGTCTGCTACCTGTTCCCGGGCGCGATGCAGCGGCTCAGCGGCATATTCCGGAACCGGATGCGGCCCGGGGCACGCATTGTCAGCATCTACTTTGCCCTGCCGGGGTGACAGGCTGAGCGGGTCGTCACCTGCGGGGACCTGCACCGCACGAAGATTTATGTCTACGCGGTACCGTGAGGGTGCATAGGAGTACGGTTCAGCGGCAAAGGTATGACAATAGACGCGGCTCCGGCACCTTCCATGCCCGCAGGCGGCGCAAGTAAAGAAGACCTCTCCCCCAGTTGGAGGAAAGGTCTTCTTCGTGTTTTGGAGCAGAGGCGGTGCATTTGGATCAAGCGATAAACTATTCGGCCGAAGCATCCACGACGATCTTCCATGCGGTGCCGATCGGAGGCAGGCTCTTCGTCATCACCGGACCGTAGACACCGATGATCTTAGTGCCTTTCACCAGCGTGCTTGCCGGAACCTTCTCGCCCTTCAGGTTCACGACCGGTGTTTCTGCGCCGACCCGGAGCACGATCTCCGTCTGCGAGCGGTCGGTCAATCCGGTACCTTTGAGCACTACGGAGAAGTCGTCCTTAGAATCCCCGCTGCGCACTTCCTGGATTTCACCGGCTGTAGCCAGCAGGTCCGTCCCTTTCTCGGCATCAAGCACTGTGATCCGGTAGGCGGAGGTCTGCGGCGGCAGGCTGAGCGTCATCCGATTCGGGTGCTCGACTTCCACGGTCATGCCGATGTGCAGATCGGAGAAGCCCAGCTTAGCGCCGTCCTTCTTCTCGAGTACCGTCTCCTCGCTGATATGGAGCACCGTGCCGTTGGTGCCTGTCCCTTGAATTTGCAGGGAACGGTGATCTTCTTTGTAAGTCACGGCCGTAACGACGCCTGTCGTCACCACGTTCTTCTGCGCTTCCGCCTCCGGAGTGATGACAACCGCCTGGCCTTGCACGGACGCCTCCGTATGGAGCACCTTGCTTACGAAGGAGGCAGGCACATACAGCTTGTTGTCGACGAGAGCCGGTGCCGCGCCAAGCGTGGTGTACATCCGGTTGATGACGTATTGGTCTTCACCGGTCTTTACGGTTGTAAAAAGATTTCCCTTCTGCAGATCGACCGAGAGGGTCTCCTGCTTCCACTCGAGCGCATAGCCGAGCTTCTCGGCCGTGCTGCGCAGCGGAATCATCGGCTCGGAGGAACCGGGCACCTGGTAGCCGGTTTCGACAAGCGTCTCTCCGTTGATCTTAATCAAGAACGGGGCGGCAGCTGCTTCCGGAACGGACACGGCGGCTGTCGGCTGGGGCGTGCTGCCGGTCGAAGCGTGTGCGGCTCCCGTCGCCATCAGGGCGGTGGACAGGGTAAGAAGGGCCAGGCTTTTTTTCATCGATGCGTTCTTTCTGGAGTTCATCATCGTTCTTCCTCTCATGCTGTAATAGGAAATGCTGATCTGTATTTCACCTCCCTAGACGGGCGGATTCGGCATTATGTTGCAGGAAACGACACGAACATGTCTGTCCAGAATATGGAACTGGGGATACAGAGGGAAACGGGGTAATGCTGGAGGCGCGGGAAATAGCTAACGCCAGGATCTCCGGCCATGTCCTCAGCGGTATGCGGATGTGCCGGCCTCTCTATACAATAAAACACCCCAGCCTAAGGCCGGGGTGCCGTTAACCGTATTCGTCTACTCTTTCAGCTTGCCGATGCCCTGCTGGACTTCGCCCTTGAGCTTGTCCATCTTGCCTTCCGCTTGAAGGGAGGCATCGTTCTTCGCGTTGCCGATCTGGTCTTTGACTTCGCCCTTCACTTTGGAGACTGCGCCTTTGATCTTGTCGCTGAGTCCTTGACTGCTGTTCATGGGTATCATCTCCTTGGGGTAAGGTTACTTCTTATTACCCGGCGGAGGGAGCTCCCAAACGTACAGGGCCGTCAACTGCCGGTTACCCGCAGGTTATACGTTCGATCAGGCCACCCTCTCCATTGGGGGGATGCAGGTGCAGCAGGAAGAAGATCAGGAGTCCGTTCCCTCCGACCGTGACGCAATTCCCGTCAGGATCAGTCTCCCGGGCTGCTGTCCCAGCTGTATGCTACACTGGAGATATAGTGACAAGACCGGCATATCAAGAAACCGGCATGAAGGTGAAAAAGGGGGAAGTACCGGTGACACCTTATACTGAGCGGGTGATCAGCATCATCAAGAGCATCCCGGAAGGCTCCGTGATGACCTACGGCCAGATTGCGGCCGCCGCCGGAAGTCCGCGGGGGGCCAGACAGGTTGTGCGCATCCTGCATGCCATGAGCCGCACTCATCAGCTCCCCTGGCACAGGGTCGTCAATGCGAGCGGGGAGATTGCCCTCCGCGATGAGGAGTCGCGGGAGAAGCAGATCCTGTACCTGGCGGGCGAAGGAGTGGAAGCAGGGGCGGACGGGCGTATCGACCTGGAACGGTACCGGCATGATCCCGGCGAGTTCTTCTTATAAGGATCTTCGCCCTATGGGGAACGGAAACGGGTAGCTAAACTGGAGGAAGATCTATAGTTTGAGGGAGGAGGCGGGAAGAATGAAGCTTATCGATCGGCCCGGGATTCTGCTTGTCACGGGCATCATGGCCAGCGGCAAGTCCACCGTAGCCCAGCTGCTTGCGGAGCGGTTCACCCGGTCTGTGCACCTGCGGGGAGATCTATTCCGCCGTATGATCGTGCAGGACCGCAGGGAGGTCCGCCCGGACGACGCCGGAGACGGGCTGGAGCAGCTGCGTCTGCGCTACCGGCTCGCCGCCCAGGCGGCGGATACTTACTTCGAAGCTGGCTTCACCGTCATCGTGCAGGATGTGGCTGTGGGCCGGGTGCTTCCCGAGTTCTTGTCCTATATCCGCAGCAGGCCGCTCTACCTGGCCGTGCTGTGCCCGAGTGTGGAAGCTGTGGAACAGCGGGAGGCGGCCCGGAGCAAAAAGGGCTACGGCCTCTGGACGCCGGCGGCGCTCGACGGCGTACTGCGGGACGAAACCCCGAGGATCGGGCTGTGGCTCGATTCCTCCCCCTGGACACCGGAGGAGACAGCTGACGAGCTGTTGAAGCGGGTGTGGGACGAAGGACGCATCGGGTGAAACGGTGGTACCCCAGCCTCTCCATAGGGATGGAGAGGCTTTTTGGCGTTATCCGGTGCAGTAGTCTGTCCGGGGAACGGGAGACCGGGCCGGAAGCCCCCAAGAACTCTCTCCCGGAAGGAGAGGGTTCTTGGGGGACTGCCGTCTGCGATCCGGTTACTCCTTCGGCCTGCTGCCGGGGGAAGCTTCCGGCTCCCCGGGGGCTTCGGGTCCGGAGCCCGGCGGCTGTCCCTCAGCCGAAGGGGGAGGGGGACTGTCCGCGGGCTTACGGGCCACGGTAAAGCTGTATTTGCGCCGTACGAACAAGATCAGGATGATCAGCAGGGCAAGGACCACCACCCCGCCGGCGATCCAGAGGATCACGGTCAGGGACAGCCCCGACTCATCCTGATTGTTGTTGATTGCCAGGCGAGACTCCGAGATGAAATTCTGGATATAGGGATAGCCGGGGTTCAGCTCATTGACCTCCCTGAATTTCTCCAGCGCCTTGCTGTACTTGCGGCTGTTGTAGAGGGACAGTCCTTCCTTGTAGATCTTGGTCAGCTGGCTCTCCGACGGCGTAATGTTGCTCTCGTTCAGGAACTGCTTCGCGATGCTGATCGGGATCGCAAAATTCATCCCCTGCACCTCGGTGCCGCTCCCGGTATTGATGCTGCCGAAGGTGGCGATACCGATGACCTCGCCGCTCTCATTAAACACAGGTCCGCCGCTGTTGCCTCCGCTCATGGCGGCATCCACCTGCAGAATGTCCCAGCCGCCGGGCATCGTCTTGCGCGCGCTGACCAGACCCGAGGTCAGGGTGGACTCCACGACGCTCTCCGTAGCGAGCATCGGGTTGAAGGTCGCTGCTCCCGGGTAGCCGACAACATAGATTTTGTCTCCGGTCCGAAGCCCGGTGTCGTCGCCGATCGTCACCGTTGGCAGGTTCGTCTTGTCGATCTTGAGGATCGCCACGTCCTTGCCGGGTGTCGGCTCGCCCCGGCGCTTAAGCTCGCTGGGGAATCCCTTCTGCATCACCTGGATGCCGGGAATGGCCACGCCCATCTCCGTATAGATCTGGGTCTGCACATGGCTCAGCTGGGCATAGTTGACGTAGAACTGGGCGGCGGCCTTGCGGAGGCCGTTCAGGATTTCTTCCGAAGGCTTATAGTTATTCGCTTTGACGTCATTCAGGAAATCCGTTACGTCCTTGTCGATGAGCTCCTTGAGCCCGGTTTCGATCAGGGCCACCTTCAGCGTCTCCTCCGGGGTGTAGACCACGTGGGCGTTCGTGACGATATATCCGTCGGGCGTGACGATGAAGCCGGTGCCGACCGAGCCCGTCTGCACTTCCCGGGAAGTGAACGTATCGGTAGGCACGAGATACTTCAGGGGGTCCTTGAACAGCTCGAGCAGCAGGGCATCGATGATCGCGTTCGGGTTGTTCGCGACCGCCCCGCTCAGGATATCCCCTGCAAGCTTCTTCTGAAGCCCCTGCAGGGCCTCCTGGGACATATAGACCTCGGGTACCGAGATGCTGGCTTTGTACAGTGTGGCGATCATCACGACGCCGGGCTTGTTCGTATCGGCCAGGACTCTGGGGTCCATCACGGCTGCAGACTCGGCCTGCACCGTCCAGCGTCCCGCGGGAAGCAGCAGCACTGCCGTCAAGAGGAAGACCAGCAGAAGCCGCACACAGACCCGCTGCCGGGTCAACCCAATACTGCGTTGATCCACCATTCCTTCATGTTCCTCCTTAGGAAGGCCGCCGCCGGAGGCCTTCACATCCGTTATCCGCCGGCAGGCGGGCCTATACGCCAAAATATCCATTACCCCACGATTGTATTAGGCTTTTGCCGCAATAGAACGGGATGACCCAGATTTAATAAAAGGAACGGTCAAGCCGCCAAGCCTTAAAAGTGCTTTAGATTGTAGAAGCACAAGGAACTTGCTGGTAATATATTCATATTCAGGGTAACCGGAGAGAGATGGAGGAAGTGTGCGTGATGGAGCAATCGGTTGTGCCGAGGCAGCTGGGCCGCAGGGCGGTCGTCATTGGCGGAAGTGTAGCCGGCATGCTGGCGGCAAGGGTGCTCTCGGAGACCTTCGGCGAGGTGATCGTGCTGGAGGCGGACCAGCGGCCGGAAGGCAAGCTGCCGCGCAAGCGGGTGCCGCAGGGGCATCATTCGCATCTGCTGCTCATGAGCGGGCAGCAGGTGCTCGACCGGCTGTTCCCCGGGTTCACCGGGGAGCTGGTGGCGGACGGCAGCGTCGAGACGGATTTTACGGAAGATATGGAGTGGTTTCATTTCGGGGAGTGGAAGCGGCGGTTCCGCGGCGGCCTGAAAAACCTGCAGCAGACCCGGCCTTTCCTGGAGTGGCACCTCCGCAGGCGGCTTGGCGAGTACGGGAACGTGGCCGTCAGGTACGGCACCATCGTCGAGGGACTGGTCTTGTCCCCGGGAGGCCATCACGTCAGCGCCGTAAAGCTGCGGGAAAGCCGGGGAGGGACGGAGGAGCTCTCCGCCGACTTCTTCGTCGATGCCGGCGGAGCCGGATCGCAGACCCTGCAGTGGCTGACCGGCAGGGAGCCAGCACCTCATACCACCGAATCGGTCCGGATCGGTCTCAGCTATGCGACCCGGTATTACGAGGGCAGGCCCGAGGATAAGGGACGCTCGTGGAAGAACCTGCTGGTCTCGGCCCAGCTTCCCGAGCTGCCGAGCTTCGGAGCGATCCTGTCTTTTGAGGGCGGCAAGGTCGGTGTAACGCTGGGAACCTACCTCGGCGAACCGGCTGCAACCGAGGAAGCGTTCCTGAAGCTGGCGCAGTCCCTTCCCCAGCCGCATATCTACGACTATATCCGGGAGGCGGAGCCCCTCGGCGAGATCCGGACCTACCGGTTTCCGGCACAGCAGCGGCGGCGTCCGGATCGCATCGCAGGCCTGCCCGGCCGGCTCGTGATGCTCGGAGACGCCTACTGCCGGTTTGATCCGATCTACGGCCAGGGAATGTCCGTGGCGGCGATGGAAGCGGAGCTGCTGCAGCGGGAGCTCGCTGCTCTTGCGAACGGCAGCGGGCTCGATACGCTGCACCGGATCTATTACCGGGGGCTCGTCAAGTTGACGGATTATCCTTGGGAGGCCGCGCTGACGGAAGCGTTCCGGCACCCGGCGATCCCGGGTGACCGGCCGCCGGGCCTCCGGCTGAAGCAGTGGCTGACGACGAGGATCTACCGGACGTCGGCGAGGGATGAACTCGTGTATACGCGGCTGGTGCAGGCCATGAATCTGACGCATGCCCAGAGCGTGTTTTTTCATCCCTCGGTGCTGCTCAGGCTGCTGAGGTGAGGGAAGGGGGAGCGGCCTTGAAATGGCGCTCCCCCTTATACTATACTTTTTGGAAACCAACTACGGACAACCCCCGGATGCCGAACAAGGCTTCGGGTGCAGCTAGGAGAACCCCATGGAGCAATCACAATCGAATCCCGCCTACGAGGTCGTGCAGGTTTGTCTGCTGGCCGGCAAAATCATGCTGGAGAACGGCGGGGAAACGTACCGGGTCGAGGATACGATGACCCGCATCGCCGATGCCTTCGGGCTGCCGAACGCCCACAGCTTCGTGACGCCGACCGGGATCATCTTCTCGGTCGAAGGGCCGGGCCAGACGACCCGGCTCGTGCGGATCTCGGAACGCTCGACCGACCTGCGTAAGGTGACGGACGTCAACGCCGTCTCCCGGCGGATCAGCAGCGGCGAGATGTCCCCGGCCGAAGCGTACCGCGAGCTCCAGGAGATCGAAGCGGCGCAGCCGAGATATCCCGTCGGGGTCAAGATTGCGGCGGCGGCGATTGCCAGCGCCTGCTTCCTGATCATGTTCGGGGGATCGTGGCATGACTTCATCCCGGCCCTCTTGACCGGCGGGGCGGGCCTTGCGTTCCTGCTCTACTTTCACCGGCTCGTGCCGATCAAGTTTTTTGCGGAATTCCTGTCCTCGCTGCTCATCGGGACGCTGGCCTTCCTCATGCTGAGGCTGGGGCTCGGGCAGGATCTCGACAAGATCATCATCGGCTCGGTGATGCCGCTCGTTCCCGGGCTGCTCATCACCAATGCCGTCCGGGATCTCATGGCCGGCCACTTCGTATCGGGCCTATCCAAGGGGGCGGAAGCATTCCTGACCGCCTTTGCGATCGGCGCGGGGATTGCGTTCGTCTTCGCCTTCTTCGCGGGGGAGGGAGGCCTGTGATGCTCATCGAACAGCTGATTACCAGCTTCATCGCGACGGCCGCCTTCGCCATTCTCTTCAACGTGCCCAAAGGCACCCTGCTCCAGGGCGGGTTCGTCGGGATGCTGGGCTGGGCGCTCTATCTTGCTTTCTTGGAAGTGGCTGTAGACCCCGTGGTGGCCACCCTGCTGGCGTCCTGCTTCGTGGCGGTGATCTCGCAGGTGTTCGCGAAGATCTACAAGACGCCGGTGATCGTCTTCAGCGTATCGGGCATCATTCCGCTCGTCCCGGGCGGGCTGGCTTATGATGCGATGCGCAATGCCGTGCAGAACCACTACGATCTGGCGGTGCCGCTTGCTGCCAAAGCTTTCATGATGTCGGGGGCTATCGCGATCGGACTCGTGTTCTCGGAAGTCATCAATCACCTCATCCGCCGGTTCCGGCGCGGGTAGGGAAGGGAGCCTCGTCCAATGTTCAAAACGTGGGGATTGGCCCTCATCTACCTGGGTGCGGCGGGTCTGTTCTACTTCTATGGCGACAGTATCCTGGCCTGGCTGAAGCAGGAGAGCAATCCCCTGCTGGTGACCGGTATGGCCGCCCTGATCGCGCTGTTCCCGGTTCTGCCCTATCCGGTAGTCGGGGGTGTGATCGGCGCCGCCTTCGGACCTGTGATGGGCGGGGCGGTGACCTGGGCGGGATCGACGCTGGCCTCCCTGATCATGTTCCTGTTCGTCCGTTACGGGTACCGCGAATGGGGGTCAAGACTGCTGCAGGGACAGGGCGGGCTGGCCAGGCTGACGGCATACTTCGAGAAGAATGCTTTCCTGGCGGTACTTTTTGCAAGGATGATTCCCTTCGTCCCGTCTATCGTCGTCAATGTATATTCGGGCTTAAGCCGGATCTCCTTCGCCGCCTACGCCGCAGCTTCCGCGCTCGGCAAGCTGCCGGCCATGCTGCTGTTCGCGCTGGTGGGCGACCATCTTGCCGGTGACCCGAAGCAGATTTTCGTGACGCTCGGCGTGTATGTGATTTTCTTGGGTATGGTGCTTGCTCTATACAAGCTGTGGAAGCACAGAACGGTCTAATGTTCAGGGCAAAAGGGAAGCCGGCAGAGAGCAATGTGTACGATAAACTCCCTCTCCGGTAAGACCTGCTCTCGATCTTCAGGCTGCTTGAAGCCGTTAACCGGCATCGGGCAGTCTTCTTTGTGCTGCATGTACTCAGGGCGGCAGGAGGAAGCGGGATCGGCGGGCTTAGGCTGCCGGCGGATTCTTTGATCCTGCAGGAAATTGTTCCCCGGGGAACAACAATATGGGAGTTTTGGATGTGGGTCGCTTCGGTAAGGGATGGGTAAAAAAATAAGGGGCTTTTGCAGAGCCCCTTGAATTTGTACATAGAAGATCATGGCGCTGCTGCAGGCGGCCCGTGGACTGTGTTGAGAAGAGCGTTCATCCGCCGGGAGGCGGAACCTTGTATCTGTATTACCTGGCCGTCCGCCGGCGTGCCCACCAGACCGGGATCACGCCCAGCACGAGCACGAGCAGGAGGGCCGGAAGCAGGGCCGGACTGACGCCGTGGGACAGCCGGTCGCCAAGGAAGCTGTAGGCGAACGTGACGGGGATGGTCCCAAGCACCGTGCCGGCAAGATAGGGCAGGAAGCGGATCGGCGAGAGCCCGGCGGCAAAGGAAATGACGTCGAACGGAACGATGGGAATGAGCCGCAGAGAAGCGACTGTCAGAAAGCCCCGTCTGGCGAGGCGCTCCTGCCACTGCCGGATGTTCCCCTCGGGAGCGCGGAGGAACCGGGTCCCATAGCGGCGGGCCAGCAGGAACACGAGGATGGAATCCCCGGTGAAGCCGAGGATCGTATAGACCGTTCCCCATAAGGGACCGAAGGCGAGTCCGCCGGCGAGACAGAGGACCGTTGCCGGAAAGAAGAAGAGCGGCCTTACCGTATAGACCGCGATATAGACCAGGGGAGCCCAGACACCGAAGCCGAGAATGGCATTCCGGACCCCTTGGGGAGTGAAGTGAAAATAATGGTGGTTCAGGAGCCACAGCGAAATGGCGATGGCGAGGATCAGCAGGATTGTAATGCGGTTCATGGGATCAGGCCTCCAAAGCGGAATAGAGGATATCCGTCCTACTATCCCCAGGTCGACCGCATTATAACATAACAGGCCGGAGGGAGGCTGTGACGAAAGAGACAGGGGGCAGATAACATAGCGAAAAGGAAAGGGTTGCTTGATGAAGCGCTTTCTTTTACACTTGTATGGTATGGACCCACCATATGGAAAAGATGGGGAGGTAGATGTGCGGTCAACCCTAGCTATTGTGTAAATAATATTGACACTTGGTTAGTTATCTACTAGAATGAGGGACATTCATGTGAGGTAACATTACAAGTAGGCAGCTTGCGCCGGGTCCGTTATGGTAAACCTTTATCATACGGAATCAAGGAAGGCTGCAATCCCAGCATTTCCGGGGGGGATTCCCTGCGGTCATTACAGAGGAGGATTATTTAGATGAAAAAAATCGGGTCTCTATTGGTAACAGCACTTCTCGCCTTGTCGATCAGCGCCTGCGGCACAACGGCGGACCAGACAGCCGGAACGTCGCCGGATGCAGCGAAGAGCGGTGAAGGGACGAAGAAGTATGTGTTCGGGACGGACGCCACGTATCCTCCGTTCGAGTTTGAGAAGGACGGCAAGTACGTGGGCATCGACGTCGAGCTGATCAACGCCATCGCCAAAGAAGAAGGCTTTGAGGTGGAGCTCAAGCCGATGGACTTCAAGGGCATCATTCCCGCTATTACGGCCAAGCAGCTCGACGGAGCCATTGCCGGCATCAGCATCACCGAAGAGCGCAAGCAGGTCGTCGCCCTGTCGGAGCCTTACTACAAAGCCGGATTGTCCCTCGTCGTACGGGAAGACAACACGGAGATCAAAGGGCCCGATGATCTGAAGGGCAAAGTGATCGCGATCAAGAAGGGAACGACCGGTGCCAAGCAGGCGGACGAACTGGCGAAGAAACATGGCGCGCAGGTCAAATACTTCGATGACAGTCCGGCGATGTTCCAGGAGGTTGTGAACAAGAACGCCGATGTCACGATCGAAGACTACCCGGTGGTCTCCTACAAGATTGCGGTCGATCCGGCATCCAAGCTCAAGATCGTCGGTGACCGGCTGAACGGCGACTTCTACGGTATCGCTGTAAGCAAGGATAACACCGAGCTCATGAAGAAAATCAACGACGGGCTGAAGAAAGTGAAGGACAGCGGCAAGCTCGACGAAATCATCAACAAGTACATGAAGTCCGAATCCAAATAAACAGCCATGGGCAGCATCTCATTACAGAAGGGATTGGATAGCGGATGACGTCGTCATGGCAGGTGATTCTCGATGCAGTCCCCGTACTGCTGGAAGGCTCGCTGATTACCCTCAAAATTGTTTCGATCTCACTCGCCATCGCTTTTGTGATCGGCCTGATCTCCGGACTTATGAGCACTTCATCCAACAAGCTTCTGCGTGTGCCGGCTTTGTTCTATGTGGATCTGATCCGCGGGACGCCGCTGCTCGTGCAGGTGTTCTTCATCTACCTCGGACTGCCGGTGTTCCTCGACATCCGGATTCCGGCGGAGGCCGCCGGTATTGCCGCCATCTCGCTTAATGCGGGAGCCTACATCTCGGAGATCTTCCGGGGCGGGATCAACTCGATCCACAGGGGCCAGATGGAGGCGGCCCGATCGCTTGGGATGAGCAGGTACCTGACGATGCGGCTGGTCATTCTGCCTCAGGCCATCCGCCGGATGACGCCGGCTTTCGTGAACCAGGTGATCGTCAGCATCAAGGACACGTCCCTCTTGTCGGTCATCGGGATCCGGGAGCTGACCCAGAGCGGGGAGATCATCATCGCCGAGAATTTCCGCGCGTTTGAGATATGGGGCGTGGTCGGGATCTTCTACTTCATCATCATTTACGCCCTGTCCTGGTTGGCCCGCAGGCTGGAGAGGAGGTTCGCAGTCAAATGATTACGGTGCAGAATTTGAAGAAGCGCTTCGGCTCGCTTGAGGTGCTGCGGGATATCTCGACCACCATCCGGGAGAAGGAAGTGGTATGCGTCATCGGGCCCTCGGGTTCAGGCAAAAGCACCTTCCTGCGGTGCCTGAACCTGCTCGAGGAAGTGACTTCGGGCACGATCCGCATCGGAGAGACGGAAGTCACCTCCCCGAAAACGGATATCGATACCCTGCGGGAGCAGGTCGGCATGGTGTTCCAGCATTTTCACCTCTTCCCCCATCTGACGGTACTGGAGAATATCATGCTCGCGCCGAAGTATGTCAAGAAGCGGGACAAAGCCGAGAATGAGAAACAGGCGATGGAGCTTCTCCGCAAGGTCGGCCTGGAGTCGAAGCGCGATGAGTATCCGGACCGCCTCTCCGGCGGGCAGCAGCAGCGGGTGGCGATCGCCCGGGCGCTGGCCATGAACCCCGGGGTGATGCTGTTCGACGAGCCGACTTCGGCCCTCGACCCCGAGATGGTCGGCGAAGTGCTGCTCGTTATGAAAGAGCTCGCCCGCGAGGGAATGACGATGGTGGTCGTTACGCACGAGATGGGGTTTGCCCGCGAAGTGGCCGACCGGGTCATCTTCATGGACGGCGGCTATATTCTCGAGGAGGGGCCTCCCTCCGAGCTGTTCGATGCCCCGAAGCACGAGCGGACGCAGGCGTTTCTCGGCAAGATTCTGAGCTCGAGTGTATAGTACATGCGCCTCCCAAGGCCTTGCCGTAAGATAAGACAGAAGTGCAGCCCCTTTCTTCCCTGCCCGGGAGGAGAGGGGCTTTTTTCGTATCTCCGGCATGGCTCAGGATTGGGGGATCGGCAGAAGGAGAACCTATCCATTCAATTTAGGGTTGCCTGGTCCGAGGGATTATTTTACACTAAATAAGTATAATTCCATAAAATGTAATATACGAGGAGGAGTAAGGTGAACAAGCGGAACATGGTCATCACAGGCGGGCTGGCTCTGACCCTGACGCTGGGCTTTGTGAGCGGAGCCTATGCTGACGATGCGATCAAGAAAATCTCAGCCCATCTGAACCAGAAGATGAAGCTGGAGGTGGATGGAGCTCCTGTTGATCTCTCCGACCCTGACGGGAAAGAGGAGCTCGCGCCGATCGTCTATCAAGGCCGTTCCTATGTGCCGGCCAAGCCGCTCGCCGAGGCGCTCGGCGCCAAGGTGCGCTGGGAGGAGGCGACGGAGACGGTGGTCATTACCTCCGCGGCCAAGGAGGCGGGCCCGGCAGAGCTGGACGAGCCTGAGGCTTCCGAAGTGAAAGCACCGAAAAAGGGGCCGTCTCCTCAAAGCGACAATGGAGCAGATGAGGTGGAGAAGACAACCGAAGAGAAATCCGCCGGCGAGCCTCCGGTCACGTATCCGGCGGATACCGCCCCGTCGAAGATCTTCGACGAGTACAAGACCGCAGCCAGGGAAGGGCTGGACACCTATATCTATGCGCTGCGGACGATGAATACGGATGAGAAGCTGAGGGAGTACGTGTACAAGGTTTATCCGGAAGGGAAAGCGGCAGGAAGTCCTGCGGATGTGTACCGGCGGGTGAGCAGCGGACTGGAGCTGACACGCGGGCGAATGCCCTTGAAGGAGGTCAAAGAGAGCACGGAAGAGGTACTGGCCGTGCTGAACAGCAGGGACTTCCCGGACAGGACGTCAGGCTATGATGCGACCGAAGGAGTAACGCTTCATTACCAGGTGCATACGGGTGACGAGGCCGGTACCCTGGTATCGGTGGAATTCAAGTTTGTGAAGTCGGGCCAGACGTACAAGCTGAGCGACCTGGCCTTCTTCGGCACCCTGGCGGCTCCGGCGGAGGAGGCCGAGTAGCTTCCTTCCGTTGCACAGCGTGGGCTCGGGAGCTTCTCTGTCGGCTGGAGAGGAGAGCGGCCTCCCCGGCACCGCTAGTTCCGGTTGGCTTCGTAGGTGAAGATCTGCCGGTGGTGGGACGGAGCCCTGCCGTACTCGTAATCGGCGGAGACGGTGACCTTCGAGAAGCCGGTGTTCTCCAGCAGCATCCGGAACTCCTCGATCCCGAACCACCGCAGCGCGAGCCGCTGCAGCTCCGATGCGACCAGGGAGCCCTGCCGCCATTTCTCGTACCGGAGGTGGGTCACTACCACTTGACGGTAGAGATCGGCCTCCACAGTACGGCTCTCCATCGTAATCACCGTACCGTCGGGATGAGGGAACGTGGACATGCCGGTCGAGCCGGTCTTCAGGCTCTGGAGGTCCGGCATCTCGAGATCCAGGATCAGCCGGCCGCCCGGCATCAGATGGTCGTGGAAGCGGCGGAGCACGTCCACCGACTCCTCCCGGTCCTCGATGAGCAGGAAGGAGCCCGCAGGCACTATGATGGCCTCATAGAGGCAGGATAGGGACAGCTCCTGGAGCTTCCCTTGGAAGAGGCGGGGGGTCAGGCCCCTCTCCTCGCAGCGCCCCTGGCAGGAGGCGAGCATCTGAGGCGATTCGTCGATACCGTCGACGGCAAGGCCGGCCTCGGCCAGCGGGATCAGCAGGCGCCCGGAGCCGCACATGGCTTCGAGAATGCGTCCCCGGCAGGAGCGAAGCCGTTCCTTGTAATACTCAAGGTCCCCGCCGATCGACTGTCCAACCGGCTTCGTCAGATCATAAACTTCCGTGCAGAGTGTTCCGTAAGCACCGAGACTCATATAAGGCATTCCTCCGTGAATGATCATTCTATAGGATTCCATACTCTCTTATGATATGGCTGTCCCTTCCCGGGACAGTAGGGGAAGATCGGCTGTTAACGATATTCGCCGGAAGAAACGGCCGTCGCAGGTGCCCGCTTTACATGCCAAAGAGCCCTGCCCTGGAGAAGATCTCCCGGGGCAGGGCTTCTATGCTTGTCGAATCGGGGGCTTAGGCGCGGCTCGCAGCAGGTAGCAGGCCCGCATGCTCCAGGCCTTTGCGGATGCCGCTCTCGTCGACGTGGGCGGTCACGAAGTCCGCATAGGGCAGCAGCTCCGGATTGGAGTTGCCCATGGCAATGCCGAGGCCTACGTACTTAAGCATTTCCTTGTCGTTGAGGCCGTCGCCGAACGCCACGGCTTCCTCCGGCGGGATGCCGAGATGCGCGAGGAGCGCCTGGATGCCTTGGGCCTTGGAGCCGCCCACCGGAAGCACGTCCATCGCGGACGGGTGCCAGCGGACCAGCTGCAGGTCGGCCAGCACATCCTTGTAGAGGGCTTCGTTCCTCGGCGCTGCAGTGCAGGAATGCCTGGTAAATATCCGCCGTCTTCCAGTAGTCCGGATCGTAGCCGGGCTGGTTCACCTTCAGCGATGCGACCGAGTCGAAGACATGCTGGTGCTCCTGGCTGTTCGTGAAGAACGCCTCATGGCTTTGGAATACCAGCGCATGATTGTTCTTCGCCGCATGCTCGACGAGCAGCTGCAGGCTTGTCTTGGGAATCACGCGGGAGTAGAGCGCTTCGCCCTTGTACACGACATAGGCGCCGTTGAGACTGACGAACGACTCCAGTCCCAGCTGTTCCAGCAGCGGGCGGAAGAAGTAAGGGGCCCGTCCCGTCGCGATGACCGGCTCCACGCCGCTTGCCTTCAGCTCGCGGACCGCATCAATGGTGTCCTGCGGCACAACCTTCTCTTCGTTGACCAGCGTACCGTCGATATCGAAAAACACGATTTTGTAAGACATAAATCCACCCTTCCGTGTGCGCCCCGGGTTGTCCGGAGGCTGCTCTGTATATGGATACTGCCGCAGTATGGTTCTTTGGTCATCATACACCGGGAAGCAGGGGGGAGCAAGGGGCCCGGGGCGTGATTGTCGCCCCCATACCGACATATCCTGCCGTACACCGTCGGACGCCTAGGGGATAGCACATGCCTGTTCCTCTGCCGGTTTGTTATCTTCTCCCACTCAGCGCCAAAAAAGCCGCAAGCAGTGTGCTTGCGGCCTTCTTCCGTCTCTCCGGACACGGACCCGGGCGCGGCGGATCAATAAGGCCCGGCTTCGTGTCCCTTGCTGTCGGCTTTGGACGGGTCGGCGCCGGTTCCCTGCGGCTTGGTATCCCCACCGGCCTGGCGGATCGCTTCCGCGACGCGTCTGCCGTAGTCGGCATCCGCCTGCGTGAAGTAGCCGATCATCCGCTCCTGGATGTCCGCGCGGCAGGTGGCGAGCGCGCTGCCCAGGTTCGAGATCAGCTCGTCGCGCTCCCAGTCCTCGAATGAGCGGTACGTCTCGCCGGCCTGGCCGAAGTCGTTCGTCCGTTCGATCTTCTGGCGGACGAGCTTCGCGTCGTAGTGAGGCTCGTGCTCCTTGCCGCTCTTCGGCGCTTCCTTCAGGCCGCCGAGAGAGGACGGCTCGTAGTTCACGTGCGGGTTCTGACCCGGCGCGCGGTCCACCTTGTACTGCATCTGGCCGCCGCTCTGGTTCGTCGCCACACGGGACTTCGGCGCGTTGATCGGCAGCTGCAGGTAGTTGCTTCCGACGCGGTAGCGCTGCGTATCCGAGTAGGAGAACGTGCGGCCCTGCAGCAGCTTGTCGTCTGAGAAGTCGAGGCCGTCGACGAGGACGCCGGTGCCGAATGCCGCCTGCTCCACCTCCGTGAAGTAGTCCTCGGGGTTGCGGTTCAGCGTCATTTTGCCAACGGGCAGGAACGGGAATTGATCCACGGGCCACAGCTTCGTCGGGTCGAGCGGGTCAAAATCCAGCTCCGGATGCTCGTCGTCGCTCATGATCTGCACGCAGAGCTCCCACTCCGGATAGTCACCGCGCTCGATCGCGTGATAGAGGTCCAGCGTCGCATGATTGAACTCGGTCGCCTGAATCTCGCTGGCTTCCTTCTGGAGCAGGTTCTTGATGCCCTGGCCGAGAGGCTCCCAGTGGTATTTGACGAGCACGGCGTCGCCTTCCGCGTTCACCCACTTGTATGTATTGACACCCGATCCCTGCATCTGACGGTAGTTGGCCGGAATGCCCCAGGGGGAGAAGATGAACGTAACCATGTGGGTCGCTTCCGGGCTCAGCGAGACGAAGTCGAAGAAGCGCTCCATGCTCTGCGCGTTCGTCAGCGGGTCGGGCTTGAAGGCATGGACCATATCGGGGAATTTCAGGGGATCGCGGATGAAAAAGATCTTGAGGTTGTTGCCCACCAGATCCCAGTTGCCGTCTTCCGTATAGAACTTGGTGGCGAAGCCGCGCGGGTCACGGAGGGTTTCGGGCGAATGGCCGCCGTGGATAACCGTCGAGAAACGCACGAACACCGGCGTCTGCTTGCCGGCTTCCTGGAACAGCTTGGCGCGGGTATACTTCGATACCGGCTCCTCGCCGACTTTGCCGTAGGCTTCGAAGACCCCATGGGCCCCGGCACCGCGGGCATGCACGACACGCTCGGGGATGCGTTCCCGGTCAAAGTGGCTGATTTTCTCAAGCAGGTGGTAGTTCTCCATGGTGGTCGGTCCGCGGCTGCCCACCGTGCGCGTGTTCTGGTTGTCGGTGATCGGGTGGCCCTGACGGTTCGTGAGCGTATTCTCCGCTGATTCGGGTCGGGATTGATTCGGGTTTCCATTCGCTTCGGTCACAAGTAAACCACCTTTCGCCCTATATGGAAGAGTAGGATAAGAAGAGAACAGCCTAAACAATTAACCGCTTTCAGCCTACATGAAACAACCTATTCTCCAGGGGGACAAAAGATGACTGCGAAAAAGGGACACCCGAAGGTGCCCCTGATAAAGGATTGGATAGCCATGCTGCCTGTACGGCCGCTGCGCTGCCGTTAGACCTGCATCCTGTTGACGCGTTAGGCCAGGGCAGATCCTTACTGCGGGTTGGTTGTCCAGATGCCGGCGGCCTTGACGAATACGCGGGCCGGCAGCTTCAGGGCAGCCAGGATCAGGTCGGCCACGTCCTCCGGCTGCATCATCCGGTCTTCATCGCCGATCGGCAGGCCGGCGTTCGAAGCGAGCTCCGTATTCACGGTGCTCGGGGTGAGCGCGGTTACGCGGATGTTGGACTTGCGCACCTCCTGGAAGAGGGACTCGGTGAAGCCCATGACCGCGAATTTCGACGCACAGTAGGCGGAGCCGGTGGCAAAGCCGCGTTCCCCGGCCGTGGAGGCGACGTTGATGATGCTGCCGCTCTGCTGCTCGAGCAGGGTAGGCAGCGCCGCGCGCGTCACATAGTACGTGCCCAGAAGGTTCGTGCGGATAATCTGCTCCCACTGCTCGGGGTCCATCTCGGCTACCTTGCCGAAGCTGGCGATCCCCGCATTGTTGATGAGAATGTCGAGCGAACCGAGCTGTCCGATCAGCCCTTGGACTGCGGCTTCGACTTCAGAGCGGTTCGAGATATCGGCCGATGCGTAGAAGACGTTGATCCCGTAAGTGCCCTGAAGCTCGCTCTTCAGAGCTTCCAGATCACCGGTGCTGCGGGCGATCAGGCCGAGGTGCACGCCTTCTTTGGCCAAGGCGATGGCTGCGGCTTTACCGATTCCCTTGCCGGCGCCCGTGATGATGGCGGTTTTGTTCTTGAGTTCCATGGTCAACCACTCCTGTTCCAATGAGTTATCTCTAACCCTCTCATTCTACCATTCCCAGGAAGAAGTTTCCTCCCCGTGGTCCCTGGGCTTCATATGGGATAGGAGGGATCTGGTTCGGACATGCGATTTGGATTGAAAAACCAGCCGGGCCCAGGTTATTATTCGATATTAGGTCCATTCTATGCAAGGCGGAATGGAGGGAAGGATCGTATCTCCGGATGCGAAAGGAGCGGGCGGAATTGGGAGATCTGAAGTTCAAGCAGTCGGTTGAACTGACGCTGAAGGTGATCGGCGGCAAGTGGAAGCCGGTGATTCTGTGTCATCTGACCGATGGCACCATGCGGTTCGGGGAGCTGAAGCGCGAGATGCCGTCCATCACGCAGAAGATGCTGACCCAGCAGCTGCGGGAGCTGGAGCAGGACGGGATTATCCACCGGCAAATCTATCATCAGGTGCCGCCCAAAGTCGAATACTCCCTGACCGAATACGGCATAACGGTCAAAGAGCTGCTCGATGTGATGTCGGCTTGGGGAGAGCGGCACCGGGAGCGGTTTCCTTCGGACGAAGCGGAGCATGCCCCTTCCGAGGGCGGCTGATGCAGGGCCTCCAAACCTCAGGGTTTGGGGGCTTTTTTTGCTGTGACTGCGGTATGACCGCAGGCCGGCATGTTCATCGTAGTATCCTTACGGGTACTACGTTACAAAATAGTGCGTACTTTCGCAATCGAATGCATGCTACTACAATGAAAACATTCCAAGCAGATCACCATCATCCTCGGGAGGTATTCTTATGAAACTGCAGTTGGCATTGGATCTTGTCGATATTCCGGAAGCGAAGAAAGTGGTACAGGAAGTCGAGGCGTACATCGACATTGTCGAGATCGGCACACCGGTGGTCATTAACGAAGGGCTGCGCGCCGTCAAAGAAATCAAAGAGGCGTTCCCGCACCTGCAGGTGCTCGCCGATCTCAAGGTGATGGACGCGGCCGGTTACGAGGTCATGAAGGCTTCCGAAGCGGGAGCGGACATCGTCACGATCCTGGGCGCTGCGGAAGACGCAACGATCCGGGGCGGCGTGGAGGAAGCCCGCAGGCTTGGCAAGAAGATCCTGGTGGACATGATCTCCGTGAAGAATCTGGAGGAGCGGGCGAAGGAAGTGGACGCGATGGGCGTGGACTATATCTGCGTCCACACCGGGTATGACCTGCAGGCGGCCGGCAAAAACTCATTCGAGGATTTCCTGACGATCAAGCGCGTTGTGAAGAACGCGAAGACGGCCGTTGCCGGCGGGATCAAGCTGGCTTCGCTGCCGGAGGTCGTCGCGGCCGGGCCGGACCTGGTGATTGTGGGCGGCGGCATCACTGGCGAGGCAGACAAGAAAGCGGCCGCAGCACAGATGCAGCAGCTGATCAAGGGAGCCTGAGATGGCGGGCCCAGAGCTGCAAGTACCGCACCTGGACCGGATAATCGGGGAGCTGCAGCAGACGGCCGGCCGCATATCCGGGGAGCAAACGGAGCGGCTGGCTGACCGGATTCTGCGGTCGAGGCATATCTTCGTGGCCGGCGCCGGCCGTTCGGGCCTTATGATGCGCGCTTTCGCCATGCGTCTCATGCAGATGGGCTTTCAGGCATATGTCGTAGGCGAGACGGTGACACCGGGCATGACCCGGGACGATCTGCTCCTCATCGGTTCCGGCTCGGGAGAGACGAAGAGTCTGGTATCGATGGCGGCCAAGGCCAAAAGCCTGGGGGCAGCCCTCGCAGCGGTGACGATCACGCCCGATTCGACCATAGGTCAATTATCGGGAGACGTGGTGACGCTGCCCGGGGCGCCGAAGGACCGGACGGGGGAAGCTTACGTCACGGTGCAGCCGATGGGGTCCTTGTACGAGCAGACGCTCCTGCTGTTCCTCGATGCTCTGGTGCTTCGGCTGATGGAGAAGCAGGGACTTGATTCGCAGGCGATGTACGGCCGTCATGCCAATCTGGAGTAGATTTGTTTTGATCGTATCATTGACTTGGGAGCCTTTGAGAGCGCGGGACTGGACGATCCCGTGCTTTCGGGCTCTTTTTTTGGCGCGGACGGCAGTCGGTCCGGCAGTCGGACCTATCCATAGGCCGCCCTGTAGACCAGGCCTTCAACCGTCACAAGCCTCTTGTCGCTGCCGCCCGAAACTTCTGCTACAATAGATTCATAGATGAATGTAAACGTGTGCACTGGGACACGGACAGCCAAGGAGGAAAACGCATGAGCAGCCAAGTGAAATGGGGCGTACTCGGGTATGCGAGAATCGCCAAAACATCGGTCATCCCGGGAATTCTGCAGTCGGACAATGCGCAGCTGTACGCCATTGCCTCGGGCAGTGAAGAGAAGCGCCAAGAGGTTCGCGACACCTATGAAGGAACGAGGGTGTATGAGAGCTACGGGCAGCTGTTGGACGATCCCGAGGTGCAGGCGGTCTATATTCCGCTGCCGAACTCGATGCACAAGGAGTGGGCGATCGAGGCCGTGAACCGGGGCAAGCATGTGCTCTGCGAGAAGCCTATCGCACTGAACAGCGAAGAATGCGAAGCGATGATCGCTGCGTCAGAGAAAAACGGCGTGTATCTGATGGAAGCGTTCATGTACCGCTACACCGACCGGGTGCGCAAGCTGAGAGAGGTGGTGGACAGCGGAGAAATCGGGGAGATCCGCTACATCCACTCGGCCTTCCGCTTCCTGCTGAACCGTCCGAACACGATCAAGGTCCAGCCGGAGCTGGGCGGCGGCTCGCTGTATGACGTGGGCTGCTATCCGGTCAACTTCATCGGCATGATCACCGGGGAGATCCCGGAATCCTGCGTGTCGCAGAGCGTCAAGGAACATGGGGTTGATGTCCTCTTCTCGGCCGTGCTGAAGTATCCCAGCGGCATCGTCGCTTCAATCAACAGCGGCTTCAATGCGTTCGGCCAGATGAACTCGGAGATTGTCGGCACGAAGGGGCGGATCGAGATTCCGGATACGTTCCTCGGTACGGCGGGCCGAATCGCGGTGGTAACGGACGACGGCCGCCGCGAGATCGAGGTTGCCGAGTCGGACCGCTACACGCTGGAAGTGGCGGACTTCTCCGCCGCCGTGCTGGAAGGGCGTGCGCCGCTGTTCTCCCTGGAGGAGACGCGCCGGAATATGCAGGTACTGGACATGCTGCTAGCCAGCATGAAATCCGAATAAGAAGGAGGCGGACTCCATGGCGGCAATGAAGTTCGTTCTGATCGGCCACGGCAGTATCTCGCGTTCGTACCTCGATGCGTTCTCTAAGGTGCCGGGGGCGGAGATCGCCGGCGTGGTCGGGCGCAATGCGGAGAAGGCGGCGGCCTTCGCGGCGGAGCACGGCATTGCGGTATCGGGCACGGAGCTGGCGGACGTGGCCCGGCGCGCGGAAGCGGAGGCGGTCGTCATCTGCACCCCGAACGCCGTGCATTACGAGAACGTGATGGAGGCGTCGCGGCTCGGACTGCACTGCCTCTGCGAGAAGCCGCTGCATATCTCGCCGGAGAAGCAGATGGAGATGATCGCGAGCTGCCGGGCCAACGGCGTTAAACTCGGGGTGTCTTACATGCGGCGGTTCATCAGCCACATGGGCTATATCAAGGAGCTTGTCGACTCGGGGGCCCTCGGCCGCATCACCGTCGTCGACGTGACGATCAAGCACTGGCGCGAGGCGGCCTACTACAACTCGTGGCACGGCACCTACGAGCATGACGGCGGCGGGCCGTTCATCCAGCAGGGCAGCCATATCATCGATCTGGCGCTGTGGATGTGCGGAGGCTACCGGGAGGTCCTGGAGGCGAAGCGGTTCAAGGCCATCCACGAGATCGAGACGGAGGATCACGGGTATGCCGTCATTCATTACGCCAACGGCGCGGTGGGCATGATCGAGGCCTCCACGGCGAGCAAGGGGATGACGAAGGAGATCCTCGAGATCTCGGGGACGAAGGGCAGCATTGCCGCCAATTACCACGAGATTGTGACGTGGGAGGTTCCGGGTCTTGAGAAGCCGGAGCTGGCGGGGGACTCGCCGAACCCGGTGCTGTTCGAGCGGCTGGCCGCCGATTTTGTCCGCGCGGTCCGGGAGGACAAGCCGCCGTTCATTGACGGGGAGTCGGCGAAGACGGCGACCGAGCTCATCACGGCGATTTACGCCAAAGCGGGCGATCCGCTCGTGCTGTATTAGACAGGCAGCATCCCCAAAAGCTTCGGAAACCGGCTGGGACGGGGTTCCGAAGCTTTTTTTGCGTGGAGGCGAGGCAAGCGGTTGAGAAAGCGGCTAATAGTGCGAGATCAGCTTAACGGGAGGGATGGCCACCGACAGCCGGGAGGAATGGAAAGCGGTTCCTTTCCAAGTCAGAAGGTTCTGGACATAACCCAGCGTATCCGCATTATAGGTACCGATGATCCGCTGCAGAGACATCAGATCGTAGCGGATACCCGCGGGGTCCGTAACCATGGGATACAGCGCACCGAGAGCCAGAACCTCGCCCTGGACCGGCTGCTTCAGCTCGCCATCCTCCCGGTAATACGGCGACAGGTATTCGGCCCCCTTATGGCTGATATCCAAGGTGAAGAGCACATCCAGCTGGGGACTCGCCACGCTCACCTTATACCCGTTCTCGTAATTCACTTTGAACTTGGAAGATCGGCTGTATTTCTCGGCGTCGAATAGCTCCCGAAGCCTATGATTGCGGAAAGAGTACAGATAAGCGTAGACATATCCCCCGCTTCCTCCGGAATCAATCGTAACCAGGATATCCGCGGTCCCGTCCCCGGTGAAGTCCCCCAGGAACAGCCGGGCACCGTAGCCTGCGTTATTGCGGAGATTCACCGTTGTTCTGTAATGGGTTCGTCCGTCTTGGATGACGAGGGTGATGCCGTCTGCGAATCCGGATGGCTCTTGGGGCTTCGTACCGTACAAATAGACGGTATCCCGTATGCCGTCCCCGGTGACATCCTCCTGCTTGACGTCCAGTACGACCGGACGGGAACTTCCGGATGGCGGCTGTTGGTAGCTTCGGTATTGCCAGACCATACGCATGACCTCCCTTTATGATGGTAACCTGTCATCATCCTATGCGGATGCCCACTCCACGGTGTGGAGCTGGGGTTAGGTGCCGCATATATACAGGGGTGCGGATTCCGGAATATAATGGATTATCCGGTTGATTTATAGGAACAGAGCACTTCGATAGGGAAGCGGGAACGGAGGATCTATGCGAATTTTTGTTACCGTGAAGAGCTTGGCTAAGAAGAAGAACTACCTGGAGAAGAGAGAGATTGTGCTGGAAGAAGAGCCGCACACGTTAAGAGAGCTGCTTACCGCGCTGGTGGTGCAGAATGTGAAGCGGTTCAACGCATCCGCCGCGGAGGCCCCGCTGGTTCACTATCTGACGGCAGACGAGATCGATCTGCAGCGCGGTGTGGGCAAGGTCGGGTTCGGCGCGAAATACAATGAAGCGGCCGTGAAGGAGCAGGAGGCTGTCGATACGGCGATTCTGGCCTTCGAAGACGGATTATACCGCGTATTCATCGGTGAAGATGAAGCGGAGAGGCTGGACGATCCGTTGTATGTGAACGACGGGGCAGATGTCGCTCTGATCAAATTCACCATGCTGGCAGGACGATTGTGGTGACTGGGGGAGAAGCACGATGACAGAGGAACATATCAACGCATTCGAAGCATTGGAAGGCCGGGCTGCGGCCCTCTCCGGTCCGAAGCAGGAGTTGGCGCTTGCGATCATCGCCGAGCTGAAGCGGACAGGCTATACGGGCCGTACTTATTTGGACGACGGGATCAAAGCGCTGCATGCTTTGGCGGAGGGGGACGGCAGCCGGCTGCTTGACCCCTTGGCAGAGCTGGCGGGGGAGCTGCTCGGTTCCTACGAAAGAGACGTGATGGCTTATATCCTGGCCCACCAGACGGAATATCCCTACACGGTGGGGTATTACAGGAGACCGCTGCGCACCACCGAGATCGGAATGCATAGGGACGGCGCTATCCATAAGCTGGTTGACCTGGCGAAGCTGCATCACAAGAGATTCCGTATCCTGGATTATTTGACGGCGCCCTCCGAGGAACCGCACCGCCATGATGTCATCAGCGATATTCTCGCTTACGAGCTGGACCGCGGGAATGATCAAGTGCTGGCGGCCGTTAAAGGCATCCTCTACGGGGATAACAACACGGCGCTGCTCAACCGGCGGATCATCAAAGGCCTCTTCCTCTGCCATCTCCCGGAGGCTTATCAAATGATGGGCGACATGCTGATCGCCGCCAGGCTCCAGGAGGGCCTGAGACAGAGCATCGTGGAGACGGTGGACGAGGGCACGCTGGATGCGATGGTGTACATGCTGGACATCATCGTGAAGAACGACTTTGGCCGGTTCAGCTCTGTGGAGAGGGCGTTCAATGTGTGGACCGGGCTCGGGCTCGGGACGGCACAGAGCCGGGTGCTTAAGCTCTGCCTGGAATATGCTCAACGGTGCCTGGCCGACGAAGAGCTGTGCGAAGCGTGGTCCCGGAGCAGCGACGTCCTGAAGCTGTATCTGAGCTTGTGGGCCACGGGGATGCGCGACGAATCGAAGATTCCAGAGCGAATTCACGCGATCTTGGACCACGGGGAAGTGTACCAGAAGGCCGCCGCCTTGTATTACTTGGACCAGAGCCAGAACAACGAATTGAAATATGAGGTGGCCCGGCATCATCTGGATGAGACCGATCCGGAGCTTCAAGCGCTGCTCATCACCAATTACGCCTTCCGGGTCCGTTTCTGGGGGGAAGAAGGACATCCGATGGAGCTCGAGCGAACCCCGAGCCTGGAAGACGCGGGCGAGCGCAGGAGGCAGTTCGGCCAGCTGAAGTCGATGCTGCTCGCCATGCCGCAGAAGGAGATGAACTTCCCTTCGCGCGTGTTCGAGTGGTTGTGGGTCGTTCATTCCACCGATGCCATCGCGAGGAAGATGATGTATCTTGCCGCCTATGCCTTCGAGACCGAATTTGTCGAGGAGCTCATAGCACTCCAAGATCACGTCAGCCCCGATGTCCGCGATGATGTATTGAAGCACTTGGTCAAGGACTTTACCCAGCCCGTTCAGCGGGCGTTCGTCTTCGAGTGCTTGGCCGACAAGAGCATGACCATCCGGGAAACAGCGTTGGCCAAACTCAAGAAGATGAAGCTGGCCCCCTCCGAAGTGGAGATCGTGGAGGGAATTCTGAAGCTGAAGACAGGAGCGCTCCGGCAGAGCGCAATCACGATTCTGCTGGGGCTTGAGCCGTATGAGCTGCGGGAATCCCTTGAACGGCTTCTTGGCAGCGGCCAGGAGCTGCAGCGGCTCGGGGGGCTTGAAGTGCTCTGCCAGGTGAAGGAAGACAAGGAGCGCCTGGCCTCATTCGGAGACATGGGGGCTCTGACCGCCCTGGTGCAGCAGCCGACGAAGAAGGAACGTACGCTGCTGGGGAGGCTGAGCCAGCAGGAAGAGCACGGGCTGCGCGACGGCTTTGGGTTATTCGACCCGGCCGCCGTCCGGGGGCCGAAGCGGATGCCCCCTTGCCCGGACACCGGCGTCCGGTCGTTCTTCACTCTGTCCGCCGAGCGGATCAAGGCATTCCTCGGGGCCTTGTCCGATCTTGTACATGAACATAGGGAGCACGAGTACGAGGTATCTTGGTATTCGGGGAACAAGGAGTCGGTACTCGTCGGCACCCGATTGACCCACAAGCGGTATTTCCATGACATGCGGGAGGGCGAGAAGCGGATGGACGGCTACCCCCTTGCCGACGTATGGAACGGCTATTTGGCCGGGAGCGGCTTCGGGGCCGAAGAGCTCCTTCAGACCGCTTTTTACTGCCGGCACCATGATGACCTGTACCGGTACTATACGGACAGCCTGGAATATTGGAGAGAGGAGCGCTATAAGGATATCGATACGTGGGGCAAGCCCCTGATGGCCGAGCTCTACCCGGTTGATACGCTGGTTGAGATGCATGCTTTTCTGGAGAAGCTGGCGTACGCTCCCCAGGTGCTTGAGCTGCTGGAGGCTTATGTGGAGGACAGCGAGTCGGCGGCGCGGTTCGCTTGGGCCGGTAGAGTGCTGAATCCGATCGTCCGCCGCTTGGAGGAGGAAGCAGACCGTATTCCTGAGGATCAGGGATACACCCTCCAGCTGTTCGCTTATCCTTGGCTTGGCTGGCTTCGCCAGACGGCCTCCAGCGATGCCTCCTTTGCGGAATACTTTGCCTACGGCTTCAATCTGTATACCTTCTCGGGCTGCTATGCCTTCCAGCCGGATACCGAAGAGCTCGCCCGGGCCTATGAGCTGGGTCTGGTCAGCGAGGAAGAGATATACCAAGAGTGCATGATCCGCAAGAGCAGCGGGCGGCGGATTGGGGACCTGACGGATTCGAAGCTGGACATCGTACAGAGCTATCCGTCGCTGGCCCCGCTGAAGGAGCGGATGATCCGGAGAATTCTGGACATCGAGCTCAATCGGGGAGACCTGGCGACCGAGGTGACAAGGCTCGCGCTGAGTATCCGGTATATGGAGGGTATGGACGATTTTGTGGCCCTTCTCTCGAGACTGGACCGGGAATCCTTCATCCGAGGGTACATCTACGGCGGCGGGGAGAAGACCACCAGGAAGGAAAGCTTGTCTTATCTGCTGCGCATCTGCCACCCGAAGGAAGGGGAGGGCGAACAGCACCTCCGGGAGAAGCTCCAAGGCCGCGGAATCACCGAGAAACGGCTGCTGGAGGCCGCCATGTATGCGCCGCAGTGGCTCGATATCATAGCGAAGCACCTGAAGTGGGAGGGGCTGCGCAGTGCCGCTTGGTATTTCCATGCGCATATCAACGAGACGTTCTCGGCAGAGAAAGAAACGGTGGTGGCGCATTATTCCCCTATCGCCTCCCAGGATTTCAATGACGGGGCGTTCGATGTGGAGTGGTTCAAAGAGGCTTACGGTGAGCTCGGCGAGGAGCGCTTCGGCATTCTGTACGACTGCGCGAAGTATATCTCGGCGGGTGCTAACCACCGGAGGTCGCAGCTCTTCGCCGATGCGGTGCTGGGCCGTCTGGATGCAGGCGAGATGAGCGGGTCCGCGTTGTCCAAGCGCAACAAGGACCACCTGCTCTGCTACAGCCTGATCCCTCTGGGAGAGCCCCATGAGCGCGAGGGAGAACTGCTGCGCCGGTATGAGTTCATCCATCGCTTCCTGAAGGAGAGCAAGAAGTTCGGGGCGCAGCGACGGGCAAGCGAGGCCAAGGCCGGCGGGATCGCGCTGGACAATCTCGCGAGGAATGCGGGATACCCGGACGTCATCCGGATGACCTGGGATCTCGAGGCCAAGAAGATCCAGGAGATGCTGGAGGATCTGGAGCCCCAGCCGCTGGACGACCTGACGGTCCGCATAACCATTGACGATGAAGGGACAGCCGAGCTCGAGGTGACCAGCAAAGGCAAGGTGCTGAAATCGGTCCCTGCGAAGTATAAGAAGCATGAGCGGATCCTGGAGCTGAGGGAGAAAGCGGCCGAGCTCCGCAGCCAGTACAAGCGGGCGAAGGAGGAGCTGGAGCGTTCGATGACCGCCGGAAGCACGTTCACGGGAGCCGAGCTCGCAGGTCTCATGACCAGCCCCGTGATTGCCCCGCTGCTCCGGGCCCTGGTGTTCGAAGCGGGAGGCCGCCTCGGATTCTACGCAGAGGGCCTGCTGGAGGATCCGCAGGGAGTGAAGTATGAGATCGCGGCACAAGATGAGCTGCGGATCGCCCACCCGGTTCATCTGCTGGAGAGCGGGTCCTGGGGCACGTATCAGAAGCACCTCTTCGACCGGGCGATCCGGCAGCCGTTCAAGCAGGTATTCCGGGAATTGTATGTGCCGAATCCGGATGAACTGGCGGCAGGAACGCTCTCCCGCCGCTATGCCGGGCACCAGATCCAGCCGCGGAAAGCCGCCGCCCTCCTGAAGTCCCGGTCATGGACGGCAAGCTACGAAGAAGGCCTGCAGAAGGTGTACTACAAGGAGAACATCATCGCCCGGGTCTACGCGCTGGCCGATTGGTTCTCGCCTTCCGAGGTGGAGAGCCCGACGCTCGAGACCGTCGGGTTCTTCCACCGGCGGACCTATGAACCGCTGGACATCGGCGCCATTCCTCCGCTGATCTTCTCGGAGGTCATGCGGGATGTCGACCTGGTGGTCAGTGTGGCGCACGCCGGTGCAGTTGACCCGGAAGCGAGCCTGACGACCATCGAACTGCGAAGAGCCATTGTGGCCGAGTCGCTGCGGCTGCTTAAGATTACGAATGTACGGCTGGAGGGCAACTTCGCCTTGATCGCCGGAAGCCTCGGGGAATACAGCGTTCACCTTGGCAGCGGGATGGCATACAAGATGGCCTCCGGAGCCCTGTATATCATTCCGGTACATTCCCAGCACCGGGGCCGGATCTTCCTTCCGTTCATGGATGAGGATCCGAAGACGGCCGAGATCCTGTCCAAGATCACCATGCTGGCACAGGATACCAAGCTGAAAGATCCGAGCATTCTCGCACAGCTCACCTCTTAGCAACCAGGCACCTTTCTTCCGCTTTTTTTGCGGAGGAAGGTGTTTTTTTCATGCGCAGTAACATTCAGTTAACGTTCAGGTTCCGCTAAGGATGAGCTCAGCGGGGGCTCCGCAGGCGACAGCTCCGGCAGCGGAGGCGGCATGGGCGGCGGCCCAGGCGGACCGGAATCGCAGATGCAGGCGCAGGGCAGCCTCAGCGAAGCGATCGCTTCGGGCGTGGCGCTGCTCGTGCTCCTGGCGGCTTGCCTCATCGTCACTTTCTATAAGCGCACCCGGCTGTAGAACAGCCAGTAAGCAGGAAGGACTTCTCTCCAGTGACGGGGAGGAGTCCTTTTTTGGTATGCCGACAGTATTGATATGATGTGCAGTTAGGGAATGGGCGTGGGGTGGAAGAGCACAGCGCCCTATTCGCTTATCCCCCCGCCTCATGAAGCCCGAACCGCTCATACAGCCGCCGCAGAGGCTGCGGAGCCCACCAGTTCGCCTCACCTGCGAGCCGCATCAGCGCGGGTACGAGAATGGCGCGGATCAGCGTGGCGTCCACAATCACCGCAAGGGCCATGCCGACGCCCAGCATCTTCAGCAGCACCACGCTGCCGGATGCATAGGCCGCAAAGGAGAGGGCGAGAATGCCCGCCGCAGCCGACACGAGCGGGGCGCTCCGCTGAATGCCCGCTGCTACGGCCCGCGTGTTATCCCCCGTGCGGTCATACTCTTCCTTGATGCGGGAGAGGATGAACACTTCGTAATCCATCGAGAGGCCGTAGGCGATGCAGAACATCAGGATGGGGATGCTGGGCTCGATCGTGCCGATGGAGGTGAAGCGGAGCAGGCCGGAGAGATGGCCGTCCTGGAACACCCAGACGAGCCCGCCGAACATGACTGAGAGGCTGAGCAGGTTCAGCACGGTCGCCTTCAGCGGTAGGAGCAGGGAGCCGGTCATCAGGAAGAGGATCACGAAGGTTGCGCCCAGGATGAGGCTGAGCACCAGGGGAAGCCGCTCCACCAGCGAGGCCCGGTAGTCGGCCAGCTCCGCCGGGAATCCGCCGATCCTCACCTCGAACGGCGCAGGCACCGCACGGACACCTTGAAGCAGGCCGTCCGAATTCTGCTCGAGGGCGGCGACCGACGGAATCGCGGCGAACCATGTGCCGCGCTCGCTCGCGAAACGCTCATGCGATGCAGTTCGTTCGATGATCCTCACGCCCCCGGCATAGGTGCCGGCCCAGGAGTCGACCTGAGTGATGCCAGGCACCCGCGACAGCTCGGCGGCATAGCGTTCGATGTCCGCGAGCCGGCCGGCAGGGCGGCCGGTCCCCAGGGCGGCCACCTGAATGGCATCCGCTTCTTCGGCTTCGAAGCCGGTCCGCACGGCATCCTGGGTGACCCGGGAGGAGGCGGAGGCAGGCAGCATCCGGTCGTCGGGCAGCCCGAAGTGCAGTCCGGCAGCGGGAGAAGCGAGGAGCAGCAGCACAAGCAGCGCGGCTCCTCCGGCGGCCCCGGGACGGCGCATGGTCGCCATGGCGGTCCGGTACCAGAAGCCGGACGGCGTATCCGAGCCGGCGGTGCGCTTTTGCTGCGGCCCCCGGCTGACCCTGCCGCCAAGGAGGGCCAGAGCTGCGGGAAGGAACACGACCGCGCCCAGCATCCCCGAGAGGACGACCAGGACACCGGCATAGCCGAGCGAGCGGAGGAAAGGGAAGGGGAAGAGCAGCAGCGCCAGCAGCGATACCGCCACCGTGGCTCCGCTGTAGATCACCGTGCGTCCGGCCGTATCCAGGGTTCGGGCCAGGGCGTGGGGTATGCTCTGCTCTGCATCCCATTCCTCACGGAACCGGGAGATGATGAAGAGGCTGTAGTCGATGCCGAGGCCGAGACCCATGACGAGCGTGAGGTTCATGGCGAAGGTGGACACTTCCGTGAAGCGCACGATAACGCCAAGGGCCGCGAGGGTGAGGACCATCGAGAAGAGACCTGCCCCGACCGTCAGGAGGGCGGCGCTCCACCGGCGGTAGAGCAGGAGGAGCAGCAGCAGGACTGAGGGCAGGATGATCAGCTCGGCGCGGAGGAAGTCCTGCCGGGCGAATTCGCCTACCTGGCGGAACACTTCCTCCTGTCCGCCGACCTGCACGCGCAGCAGCTCATGGTCCAGCGTGTAGCGCGGGGACAGCCCGGCGAGGGCCGTGCGTACCTCAGTGGCGCTGCCGTAGAGCCGGGCGGTGACCAGAGCCTGGCTGCCATCCCGGCTGCGCAGGGCCGGGGATTCGCCTTGCGACCAATAGGAAGAGGCCTCTGCGATGCCTTCCTCGGCGGCAAGCTTCCGGGTCAGGGCCAGCCCGGCTTCCCGGACCTCGGGGTGATCGACGTTCCCCGACTTGGCGGTTACGACCAGAATGAGGTTGGCGCTGCCGGCGCCGAATGCTTCATGAAGCAGCTCCCGGGTCTGCACGGATTCGGAACCGGGAGCCTCATAGCGGGACAGCGTCAGCTTGGCGGGTGTGCCAGCCCCGGCGAGGACCGAGACGATCAGCAGGATCAGTCCGGAGAGAACGGCGGTCCGGCGCCGCCGGGCCAGGAAGAAACCAAGGCGTGCGAGCAGAGAGGGGGGCGGGAGGACAGGATCTTTCCCTGAAGCGGGAGGAGAGGCCGTCATGAGTTTATCAGCTCCTTGAATAAATATATAAACTAGATATAATATATATTTAGTTTATATATTACGTCAATCCCGCTTCCGCCGGTTTTGCCCCGAGAGCGTTTGACATCCCGGACGAACCCGGTATAGTAGTAGGTAATTCAGGCGGAAGAGCGGGTAAGCGTATGAGTTATTCATTGGCATATTATCAAGGTATCGGCGTTGTCATTCTCACTGCCGTTAAGGTGGAGCGGGGCATCTATGACTACGTCCCCTCCCGCCAGATCTCCGAGATGCTGGCGATTCCCCTGCCGACCACGGTCAAGATTCTTCAGACCTTGAACCGGGCAGGCATTCTGGAGACCAAGGAAGGCTCGAAGGGCGGCGTCCGGCTCGCGAAGCATCCGGATGAGATCACGCTGCTCGATGTGTTCACGGCCATTGAGGCGGACCGCCCCCTGTTCCGGATGGAATACCCTTCGGATCTGACAGGCCCTATCGCCCAGGAAGCGGGCCGGAATGTCACGTTGGCGCTCCACCGCTCCGAACAGGCGATGAGGGACAGTCTGGCCGCTGTGACCATCTCCAGTCTGTATCCCCGGGAGCCGCAAACGGAGCCGGATCAGGACTAGACAAGCAGCATCACCACGGAGCTGAGCTTCTTTGATCTGATGACGGCGCACCTTTCTTTAACGGCTGACCAGCCGGCCGCCTGGCACGGAGACCCTCTCCAGACTGCGAAATAATACACGTTTTATCGGTGTCGTTCTTAACAGAAATGGTTCTCTCCTTCGTGTACTATAGGTTCATAAGAAGCGAACAGCACAAAGGAGAGATGAACAATGAAAAACGTACGTATCGCAGCAATGGCAATGGCTATGGTGGCCGTAGTGGCACTGGGTGTAGGAGGCATCGGCGCAGGTGAGGCGGATGCGATGTACTACGGCTACGTTCCGAACGGCATGGGAGAAACCCTCGAGATGGCTTACTGGTGGTACTTCCTGAGATAATACCGATATCTGCAGCAGCGCCCGGCCCCCGCGGCCCGGGCGTTTTTTTTAGATATTAGATTTCAGCGAAGCCGAAGCTTTCTTATATCGCAAGAAAAACTTCATATGAACCATGGATGTACTTCTTCGAAAAGACCCCGATCAGGGGTTTTTCTTATTTTCACCCCGCACGGTCGTTATTCGGCTGTACTTGGGAGCAAACTGTTAAAGGGAACAGAGGGGCGGACTCGGCTATTGACATGAAACCAAAAGGTGCCGTATTATAAAGCGAAACCATTTGGTTTCATATTGCGGCGAAAGGACAAGATGAGATGGAAGAACTGCTGAAGAAGCTGCGGTATAAAGAGGGACGGGCTCTGGTGCTCAATGCTCCGGAGGGGTACCGCCTTGGAATCGAGGAGAACGGCGAACCCGGGGGAACGTATGACTTCGTTCAGCTCTTCGTGGGCAGCAGCGAGCAGGTGCACGAATGGGTGCCGCGCACGATTCCTTACCTGAAGGAGGACGCGCTGTTCTGGATCACCTTCCCGAAGATGAGCTCGAAGATCAAGACGGACATTAACCGGGACATCCTGTTCAAGCTGGTCGAAGGCATATCGTTTTACCGTCCGGTCAGCAATGTGGCGGTCGACGAGCAGTGGTCCGCGCTCCGCTTCCGGCATCAGGATAAAGTGAAGAAGAAATAAGAAAACCCTACATAGGAGGTAACACGAGCATGACAGCTAATACAGACAACAACCTTCCGGATATCCGCCAAACCCAGGTATTTAACGCACCGATCGACAAAGTATGGAGTGCTGTCGCGACAGCCGAGGGCATTGCCGCCTGGTTTATGCCGAATGACTTTCAGCCGGTGGAAGGCCATGAGTTTCACTTGGAGGCGGGGCCGTTCGGCAAGTCGCCCTGCAAGGTGACGTCGGTTACCCCTCCGACCGGGCTGTCGTTCCGCTGGGGCCAGGATTGGACGCTGAGCTTCGAGCTCAAGGATCTTGGCGGCAAGACGGAATTCACGCTGATTCACTCCGGCTGGGATCCGGAGAAGGTTACGGAGTTCGGCGAGACACACCGCGTCGTCCGCGAGCGGATGTCCCAAGGCTGGGTCGGCATCGTACAGAAGCTGGCCGGCTATGTCGAGGGCGGAGCGTAGGCCGTGTCCGCGCAGCCGAAGCATGATGTCTTCCAGGCGGTGGCTGATCCGACCCGCCGTCAACTGCTGCAGCTGCTGGCCGGCCGGGAGCTCCCGGTTACGGCCATCTCCAGCCACTTTCCGATCAGCCGGACAGCCGTCTCCAAGCACCTGCGCGTGCTTGCAGAAGCAGGCCTGGTCAAGGAACGGAGGATCGGGCGCGAGACACGCTACCGGATGGAAGCGGAGCCGCTGCTTGAGCTGAAGAAGTGGCTCGACTTCTATGAGCGGTTCTGGGAGAACAAGCTCGAGGCGCTCCGGCGGTATGTGGAGTCCGGTGAGCCGGAGGGGGATAGCTTGGGCGGTCCCCGCGGGATCCCAGGAGCTGCGGATGAAGAACGGCCCTAGGGGCCGGAAGTGTAATGATGTGAAAGAGACAGAGCGTTTGCCTCTCGGCGGACGTTCTTTTTTTGTTCTTTTAAACGAACATTCAACGGACCTTCAGCGTTCTTTCAGGTTGGCGGGATATGATGGGGGCGCAGGACCTATTCTGGTAACAAGGGAGAGGGAAACATGAACGCATCCTCCGTGTCAAGCATTTCCTATACGGCTGCGGCCCGTACCGTGGACACGAACGACCTGGAGAAGCAGAAGTCCCGGCTGCAGGCCGAAATCAGGCAGTGGCAGGAGAGCAAGGAAGACGAGAAAACCAAAACGCTCAAAATCACGCAGCTGCAGATGCAGATCGAGCAGATTGAACGGCAGATCGCAGAGCGCAAAGCGGAGTCGAAGTCCGCGCAGGGGGCTTCTTCGTCCCTGAACGGGAATGCGGAGGCTGCTTCGGAGCTCCGAAGCCTCTATGGCGTCAATACCGGCTCCGCGACGAATCCGAACGGTACGTTTGACGTCCGGATCTAGGCTCGATGAGCACCACCTTTCAGGGAATCCTCAGCGGAGACTCATGAAGCCTTCAGCTGCCGCTCAGAAGAGTTTCAGGCAGGGGCCTTATGCTGATTCTCGTAACAACATTCCCATTCGAGAGGTGGAATTCATAACCATGAAAGCACTCAACCGCAAAATTCTCGCAGGTACCCTTTTGACATCTGTCGTATTTGGTTCCGCTCCGATCTTACATAACGAGGCGTTCGCCGCCACAAGCACGTCTTCCGTGCAGGCCGGAGTGAAGGCTGGGATGCAGAGCGGCCAGCGCGGTCCGCAGGGCGGCTTCGGCTTCGCAGGCAGTGATGTGACTGCCGAAACCGCCGTGCTGCTTGGCGTGGAGGAGAGCGTCATTACGGCGGCTCTCCAGGAGGGGCAGACGCTCGTGGAGATCGCCGCGGCCTATGGATTCAGTGAGCAAGATTATCTGAAAGGGCTGACCGCCGCGCTGACCGCGAAGATTAACGCCGAACATACGGCTGGGACCCTCACGGACGAACAGGCGGAGAATATGAAGACACAGCTGCCGGAGCGGTTGAAGCGCCAGGCGGCAGGCGAATTCGATGGTGCGGCGGGGACCGCAGAAGGCGGCCGGGGAATCGGCATGGGAGCCAACCTGACCGCATATGCCGCCGAGGTATTGGGAGTGGAGGAAAGTACGATTACAGCCGCCATGAAGGAGGGCCGGACGCTCGCGGTTTTTGCCGAGGCACAGGGTATGAGCGCAGAGGACTTCCGCGCGGCGGTGACTGCGGCGCTCACAGCGGAGATTGAAGCGAAGCTGGCGGACGGTACGTTCACTGAGGCGCAGGCTGAAGAGCAGAAGTCCGCCTTGTCCGACCGCGTGAAGCGGCAGATCGAGGGCCAGGGCGGCGTACGTCCGGACACGTCCGGGGAAGTGCAGGAGCCCGGTACGGCGGCAGGACAAGCCAAAGGCAGTGCCGCTAAGCTGAACGGGGCGGCCCAGGCGGGTCAAGTAGAGCTGACGGATATCGGCAGCCACTGGGCGGTCGGCAGCATCCGGAACCTGGTGAAGAAGGGGATCCTGCAGGGAGACGACAACCAGCGGTTCAACCCGGATAACACCGTAACCCGGGAAGAGCTGGCTACGATGGTGACCCGCAGCTTCGACCTGAGCGCAGAAGCCTCCGCCGAGAGCCGCGACTATGCGGATGTGGATCAGAACCGCTGGTCGTACAAGGACATCGAAGCCTCCCGGGAATTCTTCGACCTGAAGAGTGATGCGTCAGGCAAAGCGAGCTTCCAGCCAAGTGCCGGCGCGAAGCGGGAGGACGTGGCCGTCACCCTGGTGAAGGTGCTCCTGAAGCAGAACCCTTCGATGAACCTGCTGAGCGAGACCGAGGCCGATGAGCTGCTGAAGAGCCGGTTCAAGGATGCGGACAGCATTCCGGCGGAGCTGCGCCCGTACATCGCCACTGCGGTGAAGTCGGAGCTGATCCAGGGCGACGATGAAGGCAACTTCGCGCCTTCGAAGACGATTACGCGCGCGGAAGTGGCGGCGCTGCTCGACCGTCTGCTGGGGGAAGAAGAGACCGAGTAATACGGACGGAATAGATGCGGTGTTCCTGTGAAGGTGAACCCGCAATACCCGGAGCCGCGGCGGCTGATTGCCGCGGCTTATTTATTTTGGACATGAAGGAAGCGGGGGGACGGCAGACCGCCGCCCGTTATCGTCCGTAACCTGGGGTTCACCATCGCTCCGATCCCGCCGTCCCGTCTTCAAAAAAATTAATATTAGGCGGAAAGTAGTTTATAATGGGGTTTACTATATCTTTGGAAACACGGGTGGGATGGTGTAATGGGGCTGCCGATCGGCGATGTGGTATTGTCCGGCGGGATTCTGGACGACAGCCGGATCCTCAGGCGTGAAATTCTCTATACGGGAATGAACGGGAAGCAGGTGGAACGCTTCTATGTGTCTCCATCGGAGAGCTATGTCTTCAAGCCGCTGACCCACAACGGACAGAGCGGCAGGGAGCGCTGGGTGTACGATCAGGTGCTGCAGAGCCTGCCTCCGATTTATCCCCGCCTGCTGGCCAGGTCCGCAGACGAAGCGGGGGAGGACGGCTGGCTCATCTTCGAAGACATGGGCCCCATGCAGCATACCTTCCGCGAGGACATTGTGCTCCGGGTGGCCGAGGAGATGGCGGGCTGGCATGCCTCGCCGGCCGAGAAGTGGATCGAAGCGCCCCTGAAGGGACACAAGCCTTCGATCGAGGAGATGACCGGCGACCTGCTGCGCAGCCAGGGCGCACTGCCTCCGCTGGTGGCTGCAGAGCCTGCAGCGGCGGAGCTATTGCAAGGGCTTCTGGACCGGCTGGAGAGCTGGGAGTGGAGCCGGAAGCGGGTGCTCTCCCACGGGGATCTGCATCTCGGCAACTACGCGCTGATGAACGGCAGGCTGATCGTGCTCGACTGGGAGCATGCGCATCTGAATATCCCCTACTGGGACCTGTACCACCTGGTGGACTTGTCCCATCCCCTGTTTCCGAAGCAGGTGACGGAGGAGATGCGGGAGAAGGCGCTGGAGACGTATCTCGGCTGCACCGGTGCCCCGCCTCTGGAACGGGCCGGTTTCAAGAGGGAGTACTATTTGTTCTCGGCGGTATTTTCTCTCTGGATGCTGAGGCTGATCGCAGGCGATCTGCAGCGGGAGAGCGGCCCTTGGAGCCGGGCCGAGCTGGAGCAACAGCGGGAGGAGACGCTGGAGAGTTTCATCCAATGCGCACGTCATAACGCCTAGGGCATGGAATATATACAGGTGGGACAGGAGTGAAGGTAAGGCATGACCAAAGTAGGCTTGGTGATGAGAAAAATCCAGTTTACCGAAGCGCAGGGCCCCCGGGTCTTCGCGGAGCGGCTCAAGAGGCTTGCCGGCGAACTGGGCGTGGAGATCGTGTTCATTTCGCCGGAGCGGCATGTGAGCGGGTACGACTGGCTGCCGGGGTACGAGCATGAGAAGGGCGATCTGGTGAACTACGATATCGTCCTTGACCAGATTTACCGGGAGAACATCGAGCATGTGATTTATACGGTATCGGGCTTCACGTTCCTCAAGATGTTCCTGAAGAACAGCGTGCTCTTCCCGCACAGCTTCCCGGACCCCGCACTGACGGGCTATGAGATGATGAAGCCGTTCTATTCCATCGTGGACAAAGCCGTCGTGTCAACGGAGTTCCTGAAGCGGGAGCTTGCACGGAATTTCGGCGTGACCGATGTCAACGTCATTCCGATCGGCTTCAGCGAGGAGCTGGCGGAGAAGCACTTCGACCCGTCGCAGATCGTGGAGAACCGGGTGCTGTGGATCGGGCGGGACGAGGAGAACCGGCGGCCGGATCTCGTGCTCGAGTATGCGAGGCAGAACCCGGATAAGGAAGTGTTCATGGTCTTCGGGGGCCGGCGGTACGAGGAGAGCATGAAGCGGTACAGCATCCCGAACAATGTGAAGCTGCAGTTCGCCCTGACCCAGGATGAGATCTTCGCCCTGATGAACACCGCGAAGGTGTACTGGAGCTGCTCGAAGTTCGATACCTTCGCGATGCCGCTGACCGAAGCGCTCGCCATGGGCAAGATTGTCGTGAAGCCGGAGCATCCGTGCTACGACCACATCTCTTCGCGCCATTCGTTCGCCGGCAATGAGAAGAACTGGTTCGAGCTCGTGAATATGGCCGTGGCTTCCCCGATGAAGGCCTCGATGGACAATCGGGAATATGCGTTCAGCCGGTTCTCGAGCCGGGTGATGAAGGAAGGCTACCGGGACTTTTTCTCGGCTTGGCTGAAGTAGCGCAGGGAAGTAAGGAGAGCGGGTATCGTATCGGAACAAGCCAGTGCTTAGCTGTACAAAAAAGAGAAAACCCAATACAGCAAAGAGCCCCTTTCCGCTTCTATCCGCAGAAAGGGGCTTAGTTCATGGCTTCGCTTCAGGACCGCAGCTTCGCCAGATCGAACTGGGGCACGAGGCCTTCCTTCGCCGCCCGGCCGAGCAGCGCCTCAATGGCCGCATAGCCGCTCTCACCGAGATCGGCCGTGAACTCGTTCACGTAGAGGTCGATATGCGCCTGGGCGACCTTAGGGTCGAGCTCCTGCGATTTGCTCAGCACGTAATCGCGGGAGACCTCGGGATGGGCCCATGCATATTCGACTGACGCGCGGATCCAGCCGGCGAGAGCCTCCCGGTCCATAGAACGGCGCGCGATGATCGCCCCGAGGGGGATCGGCAGGCCCGTATCCTGCTCCCACCAGCTGCCGAGGTCGGTCAGCAGGGTGAGGCCGTAGGACGGATACGTGAAGCGGGCCTCGTGAATGACGAGCCCGGCATCGATGCGGCCGTCGCGGACCGCGGGCATGATCTCGTGGAACGGCATGACGACGATCTCGCCTACGCCGCCCGGCACGTTCTGGGCTGCCCACAGCCGGAACAGCAGGTAGGCGGTCGAGCGCTCGCTCGGTACGGCCACCCGCCTGCCGGAGAGGGCTGCCGCCCCGAGCGCCCCCGCTTCCGGGGAGGCGGTCAGCACGAGCGGGCCGCAGCCGCGGCCGAGCGCACCCCCGCAGGGCAGGAGGGCATACTCGTCCAGCACCCATGGGAGCGCAGCGTAGGAGAGCTTGATGACGTCCGGACCGTCTCCGGAGGCTGCAAGCGCGTTGGTGATGTCAATATCGGCGTACAGGACGTCCGGGACCGGAGCGCCCGGCACGAGGCCGTGCACCCAGGCATGGAACACGAACGTATCATTGGGGCAGGGACTAAAAGCAATCCGCATCTTACAGGACCTCCAGGAAAAGGGTACTTGCTGCTTCAAGCGCCTTCAGCGCTTCGGGAATGCGCCAGGCGGCACGGTCCCTCGGACCGACCGCATTGGAGATGGCGCGGACCTCCATCACGGGAAGTCCGTACTGCGCGGCGGCGGTGGCCACGCCGAAGCCTTCCATGGCCTCGGCGGCAGCACCGGGCACCCGCACGGCAAGCGCTTCGGCTGTGGCGGCGGAGCCGGTCACCGTCGAGACGGTGAGCACCGGCCCGCTTGCGCCCGGCAGCCCGGCGGCGGCGAGCGCCTCCGCGAAGCGGGCCGTCCTCGCGCTGTCGACCGCCAGCCGGGAGCTGCCGAAGCCGAGCTCGTCCACGCTGCGGAAGCCCTCCGGTGTCTCCGCGCCGAGGTCGGCGGCCACGATGGCCGTGGCGGCGACGATCGAGCCGACGGCCGCCCGGCCGGGGAAGCCCCCGCCGATGCCGGCGCTGACGACGAGGCGGTAGTTCCCGGCCGCAAGGGCTGCGGCCGTACCGGCGGCAGCGGCGGCCGGGCCCACCCCTGCGGCGATGACCTCGAAGCGAGCGGAGCGGCCGAGACCGCGGAGCACGGCCTCCCGCTCGGCGTCGACGGCGGTGATGATAAGCACACGCCCATCCTGCCCGGCAGAATGGACGCCGCTGGTTGAAGAATTCATATGTAAGCGCTCCTTTGCAGGAAGGGAATACGTAGCGACAAGGTCAAGGATACGCCCTTTTTCGGGACGGGTCAACCGGAGCGGAGAGCAGGCGAAGGGGGAGCAGAAGAGAAAGGAGAATGCACATGCCGCACGATATCCGGTTTTACCGGGATCCGGCCCTGCCGCAACTCGAATGCAAGGTTTGTGCTGCAGGCGAAATGCCGGCCAAAAAGCATTTTCACGAAGAATATTCCCTCGGCATCGTGGAGGACGGAGCCAGCCGGGTCTGGTGCGACGGCCGGGAGCTGGACATGAAGGCGGGCAGACTGATCTGGATCCCGCCCTATGTGCCGCATGCCTGCAGCCCCTTGGAGGCGTCCGGGTGGCGGTACAAAATGCTCTTCATCCATGCAGAATGGATGGAGGGGCTGGGAGAAGAACTGCGGCTCAGCGGCCCGTCTCTCGTCATGGACCGGAAGAGCACGCGGAGAAGCCGCGGGCTGATGAACCGCGTGGCCGAGTGTCTCGCCGGGCGGAGGTCCCCGCTGGAGACCGAGACCCGGCTGCTGCAGCTGGCCGGCGGCCTGCTGAACCCGAACGCCGAGGTCGAAGCCTATGCGGCGGGTACGGCCGGCGAGCGCCGTAAGCTTGCGCGGGTGCAGGAGTATCTGCACGCCCATGCTCTGGAAGGGGTGACGCTGGAGCGGCTGGAAGCCGTATCGGGGCTCAGCCGGTTCCGGCTCGTACACCGGTTTACCGGTGCCTTCCGGATTCCGCCCCATGCTTACCAGACGATGCTGCGCCTGCACTACGCCAAGCGGGAGCTCGCCAAGCGCCGTAGCATTGCCGAGGTGGCGGCCGAGGCGGGCTTCTACGACCAGAGCCACTTTACCAAAAGCTTCAAGAGCTACACGGGTGTTACCCCGCTGGCCTATACCGATGCACTCCGGTAACGTCCGGCAGCAGTTTCGTCAATCCCTCTCATCGCCTCTGAATGGCCTGCAGCAAGTTTTTACAATACCCCGCGCCTGCCTGCCTTGTACAATGGGTCAGGAGTAAAGAATGCGGGGGGATGGGCATGCAGCAAATGAGACATAGACCGGGCGGAACAGGATGGATCAGGCGATGGGGCGGAGGGCAGCCTGCCGCTCATGCCGCCATGGCCGCCGCGGTGGCTTTGTGGGGCGTGTCGTTCCTCGTGATCAAGGTAACGGTGAGCGAGGTGCCGCCGGTCACGATGGCTGCCATCCGGTTCCTGATGGCTTCCCTGCTGCTGAGCGTGCTGCTGCGCAGAATGGAACCGGGCGCTAAGGTGGAACGCCCTGACCGGCGTCGGATGGCCCTCGCCGGACTGCTGGGGATTACGGTCTATTTTTACTGCGAGAACAAAGGGATGACGCTCACAACCGCCTCGAACGCGGCCTTGATAACAGCCATCATTCCCATACTTGCGACGGGTCTCGACCTGGCGCTCAACCGCACGAGGCTGTCGCCGGTCCGAAGCGCCGGTCTGCTGCTTGCCGCCGCGGGGACCTTCCTGGCGCTGACGGCGGGCGGGCAGCTCGCTTCCGCTCCCGGACATCTGCTCGGGAACCTGTTCATTGCCTGCGCCATGACGGCATGGGTGTTCTACACGCTCGTGAACAAAGCACTGGGCTCCCGGTACTCGGGTCTGCTCATGACAGCAAGCCAGACCCGGTGGGGCACGCTCTTCCTGCTTCCGGCGGCCCTTGCCGAATACCGGCAGTGGGGGATGTTTTCGGCCGGTGCGTGGGTCAACATGGCCTTCCTTGCGGTATGCTGTTCCGCAGGCTGTTATTTCCTGTACCTGTACGCACTGCAGCGGCTGGATGTAACGGTAACGACCATGTACCTCAATCTGGTGCCCGTGGTTGGAGTGGTCTGCGGCTGGCTGGCGCTGGGGGAGACGGTTCATCCCGTCCAGCTGGCGGGCGGGGTGCTGATTCTGGCTGCGATCGGGGTCGTGCAGCGCAGCGGGAGAGAGCCGGCGGCCGGTGAAGAGGCGGGAAGCGGGCAGGGCCGACCGCATACGGGATAACAGGAGCGCCCTTTCCGTCTCCCGGTGCTTCGATAACGGAGCGGCGTCCGGGAGCAGTTCAGACGATCTCCAGTCTTTCAGTTATTCATCCGTTCTCAACAACACGAAGGAGTCCACTAGGGCTCCTTTTTTTCAAAATATAACCACCATAGCTAGGACGGCTATGCTAAATACATACAATAAATGTATACATTAGGATAATTATCAAAAACAAAGGAAGGCGTTATATTGATTATGCGGCCGCTAAGAAATAACAAATTTGGGAGGTACTTATATATGAACAAGGTAAAATCGAAATGGAAAACGGCATTACTGTCCTTAACTGTTGCGGGGGCAGCCCTGCTCGCCGTCGCGCCCGGCTCTTCGGCGCTCGCCCAGCGCAATGAAGATGTAGAAGGAGGCGGCGGAGGCGGAGGTGGCGGATATACTCCTCCGCGGACAACATCCACGACCACAACCCAGACCCTAAGCGATATTCCTGCTTTATATCAGGAGGCTTCCTGGCAAAGCTCGAACGGGGGACGCTACATGAATACCCGCGCCACCCTGCAGCGCTCCGGCCCGCTGGCGGGTCAATTGGATGCTATAACGCGCACCAAGAACAGCGTGAAACTGACCGGCTTTACCGGCGGTGTATTCATTCTGCTGAAGAACAGCGACGGGGCCGTCATCGGTGCTACCGAGCAGAAGAAATTCGGTGTCGACGGCACTTGGATCGGCCGGTATGACCGCACGGACTACTGGTCCGCGTATTTCCCCGCCGATGTTGCGGGAGCAACGGCCTCCATGGAAATTATCCAGCAGCATGCCGCTAAGGATCTCGACGACCAATTGGCTTACTGGCATGATACCGTGTGCAGAAACACCAAGCTCTATGGCTTAACTCTGCCGATCGGCTGCACACAGTAAAAGATGCTGCCAAAGGAATACAAAAAGGAGCCCTCACCAGGCTCTTTTTTGCTGTTATAGGGTAAAGTCGAGCCCGCCTGTTATCTCGAGAATACGCCTTAGAGAAAAACAGAAATAGAGCCGGTTCCAGGCTTCAGACGAAGCGGAACCGGCTCTTGGCATGAAGGTGGAGCCTGACCGGGGAGTCGATGCGGGGATTCGGGGAGAGGAGACATGCGGGGGACACCGGCCTGGGGGAAGGGCGTTCCGGGAGGGAGCGGGCCGGGTGCGGAGGGTTTCCTGTCTGTTGTGTTCTCTAAGCAGTATCTTACACGAAGGCCGGCAGCATTTCAGTTACATATACCACAAACTTTATATTTTGGTGAAACGTCCTTCCCCGCCCACCCCAGCGGGGTCTTTGGAGACAGCGGCGCTTTGCGCAGGATTTGGAGTTGAGTGCTCTTATGCTGTACATTTAAAAGAAAGAGGAGTTCACGGATCACCGGAGGAGGAGCACCCTTGAGAGAAAAGACGTTACCATGGCTGATGGCGGTCTCTGCGCTGGCGGCAGCCGCTTGTCTGGCCGGCCTGGCCTGGACCTTGTATGACTATTTCCGTGAAGTGCCCCCTGTCACGCTGACGAAGCCCCCTGAAGCGGTGCAGGAGGTGCCGGCCGCTCCCGCGGAGGATGACGGCAAGTTCCGCGTGCTTGCGCTGGGCGATTCCCTTACCCGGGGGTACGGCGATCCGGAGGGCAAAGGGTACGCCGGCTATTTGGCGGACGCCCTGAAAGGGAAGGCGAAGGAAGAGGTGGTCCTCGAGAACCTGGGCGTCAACGGCCAGACTTCGCCGCAGCTTGCGGAGATGCTCGGGCAGGCGGCTGTACAGGGCCAGGTGAAGGCGGCCGACATCATTCTGGTCAGCATCGGCGGCAATGACCTGTTCCGGGGCGGCGAGACGCTGGCGACGCTGGATCTTGCGGCGGTGGCGAAGATTCAGGAGGAGTACACGAAGCAGCTGCAGGGGATCCTCGGCCGGCTGCGGGAGCTGAACCCGCAGGCGAATCTGTTCCTTATCGGACTCTATAATCCGTTCATCGAGCTGAAGGATGCGAACGTGACGAGCAAGATCGTACGGGATTGGAATTATCAGGCGGCGGAGACGGCGGCCGCCTATCCGAAGACGGTGCTCGTGCCGACCTTCGACCTGTTCCAGCTCAAAGTCAGCGATTATCTGTATACGGACCAGTTCCACCCGAACGTGCAGGGGTACAAGCTCATTGCCGAACGGGCTGCGGCACTGGTGACCTGGTAAAGGGGGCGGAGGAGATGAGTGAGATTACGCTGGCGGTGCGCGGCCTCCGCAAGGTGATCGGCGGCCGGGAGATTATCCGCGGCATCGACCTCGAGCTGCGGCGGGGCGAAGTGTTCGGCTTCCTCGGGCCGAACGGGGCGGGCAAGACGACGACCATCCGCATGCTCGTTGGACTGATCCGGCCCACAGCCGGCACGATCGAGGTGTGCGGCTATGATGTGGACAAGCAGTTCCCGCAGGCCATGAGCAACCTTGGCTGCATTGTGGAGAATCCGGAGCTTTACGGCTATCTTAGCGGGTGGAGCAACCTGCAGTATTTTGCCCGGATGATGGATGGGGTCGATGAGGCTCGAATCCGCGAGGTGGTCGAGCTCGTGGGGCTCAGCGCCCGGATTCACGACAAGGTGAAGACGTATTCGCTCGGCATGCGGCAGCGGGTCGGTATCGCACAGGCGCTGCTGGGTCGTCCCAAGGTGCTCATTCTGGATGAGCCGACCAACGGGCTTGATCCGTCGGGCATCCGCGAGATGCGGGAGTTCATCCGCTTCCTGGCCGAGAAGGAAGGACTGACCGTCTTCGTCTCAAGCCATCTGCTCGGCGAGATCCAGCAGCTGTGCGACCGGGTGGCGATCATCTCGAAGGGCGAGGTGGTCCGGGTGGATGCGGTCCACACCCTGCTGTCCCGGCAGGAGCGGGTGCTGTGGAAGCTCTCTTCGCCCGAGAAGGGCCGGCAGGTGCTTGAAGGGCTGACTCCGGACGTCGAGCGGCAGGAGGAGTATGTCGTGACCCCGTATCAGGAAGGGGAGATCGGCCGGTGGAACCGGGCGCTGGTGGAAGCGGGCGTGGACGTCCTGGAGATGAACCGGAAGCTGCCGTCGCTCGAAGACTTGTTCCTGGAACTGACAGGAGGGCAGAGCATTGATTAATCTGGTTTATAACGAAATGCTGAAGCTCACCGGCAAACGGAAGCTGCTCGTGGTCACGCTGATCATCGCGGTGCTCATCTCCCTCTTCACTTATGCGCAGTACCGGCAGGGGATGGAGAACCTGAAGCGGTTCGGCAATGTGGACTGGCGGACGGCCGTGCAGCAGCAGATCTCGAACTGGGAAAACCGGCTGAATTCCGGCCGGGTGCCGGAAGCCTCCCGCGCGGAGCTGCAGATCCGCATCGCCCAGCAGCAGTATTATCTCGACGCCGATGTGAATCCGGCACTGCCGGGCGCCCCGACGTTCGTCCGCAACTTCGTGGAGAACGCGACGACGCTGCTGCTTCCGCTGATGATGATGGTGATCGCCTCGGATATCGTATCCTCGGAGCACAGCGCGGGCACCGTGAAGGTGCTGCTGACCCGTCCGGTGAGGCGCTGGCGCATCCTCCTCAGCAAATATCTGGCGCTGACCCTGGCCGTCTCCTTCATCATCCTGATGTTCGGGCTGCTCTCGGCGCTGATCTCCGGGGCCGTCTTCGGCTTCCAGGGCTGGGGGGCGCCGGTGCTGACCGGCTTCTCCGCCAGCGGGGGAGAGCTCGATGCCTCCCGGGTGCATTCGCTGCCGCAGTGGCAGTACATCGCGATGGAGATGGGGCTGGCCTGGTTCGTGTCGCTCGTGGTGGCGACGCTCTCGTTCATGCTGTCGGTGCTCATCCGCAGCACCGCCGCCGGCATGGGCATCATGCTGGCCTGCCTGATTGCCGGCGTCATCCTGAAGGAAATGGTGGCCTCCTGGGAGTCGGCCAAATATCTCTTCATGGTCAATCTGGAGCTGATCGATTATCTGGAGGATGCGGCACCGCCGATCGAGGGGATGTCGCTCGGTTTCTCGCTCCTTGTGCTGCTGGCGTGGGGAGCGGCGGGGCTGCTGGTATCGTTCGTATCCTTCACCCGCAGGGACGTTTACTAGATCGGATGCCTGCCCGATCGAGAGAGGAGCTTGCGCCGTGCTGCTGACGAGCCGACTGGAACAATACAGGGAGGCGATTCTCTCGCTTCCGGGGGACCGCCCGCTGACACGGGAGGAGCTGCTGACGGGTACCTTCCGGCTTCACCGGGAGGGACGGGTGGAGGTGTATTACGCGCCGCACGGCGAGTATGTGAATCCTGCCGCCCGGCTTGTCATCATCGGCATCACGCCGGGCTGGACCCAGATGGAGCTCGCCTTCCGCACGGCCCGCCGGCTGCTTGGCGAAGGCGTCCCCCTGGAGGAGACGGCCCGGCTGGTGAAGCGGGAAGCCCGGTTCGCTGGGGGGATGCGGCGGAACCTGGAAGACATGCTGGAGGGGCTCGGGCTGCCGCGCCTGCTCGGTGTTCCGGATGCCGGAGCCTTGTTCGGCGGCGGTGGTGGCGAAGGCGAGGCGCTGCTGCACACGACCTCTATGCTGCGTGACCCGGTCTTCGCCGGCGGCCGCAACTACACGGGCCACAACCCGGCGCTGCCGGCCTCGCCGTTCCTGCTGGAGGCGGCGCGGGCCTCGCTCGCCCATGAACTGCCGCTGCTCCGGCGTCCGCTGATCGTGCCGCTCGGCAAAATCGTAGAAGCCGTCCTCCGGCACATGGCGGAGGACGGCTTCTTGGACAGCGGTCAGGTGCTGTGGGGCTTCCCCCACCCGTCGGGAGCCAACGGCCACCGGCATGCGCAGTTCGCCGGGAACCGGGAACCGATGCAGGCAGCGGCCGAGGTCTTCTTCGGCGGCGGCTGACCCGCTCCGGGGAGGCTTACTCCGAAGGGGGCTGCTGCCGCCGCTTGTTCTCGTAATGCCGGGCGGCATACCATAGGCTTGCCGTGAACAGCGTGATGAGCAGGAGCACGGAGCCGAAGCGCCAGTCGCCGCGAAGGACGATCTGCAGAAGCGTGAGGCCGGCGCCGATCTGGGTCCACATCAGGCAGCGCTTGCGCAGCGGCTCCAGGTCGGCGCTCGAGCGGCCGATCGCCCGGACCAGCATGGCTCCGAGGAGCAGAAGGACAACGGCGACGATGAGCAGGCCCATAGCGTCACCGGAAGAAAACGTATTCAAGGCTGTAACCTACCTTCCATGATGATCGAATTCGTGATGAGCCCGAAGGCTTGGGTTCTTGCTTGCATTGTATCCCATAGGGGAGCAGGAAGGCAACCGGATGCGGGTGCAGCTCTGCCCGGGCGGAAGGAAGAGGAACAGCCGGAGGGAAGGGGAGAATCGGAAGATGGGATATACGCAGCAGGACCTGACCGCCCAGCTTAGAGCGATGGGCATTGATCCCGGGGGAACGGTGCTTATGCACTCTTCCATGAAGAAGATCGGCGATGTGGAGGGCGGGGCCGACACCGTGCTGGATGCCTTATCCGGCTACATGAAGGACGGACTCCTTGTGCTTCCCACGCATACCTGGTCATATATCAACGCGCAGAATCCGCGGTTTCACGTAGCAGCATCGCCCACCTGTGTGGGCATCCTGACGGAACTCTTCCGTCAGCGTCCGGGGGTGGTCCGCTCCTGGCATCCGACCCATTCGGTAGCCGCGCTGGGCCGGGACGCCGCGGCATTCACGGCGGGGGATGAACGGTTCGATACGCCGTGCGCCCGCGGCTCCGCCTGGGGCCGGCTGCTCGACCGGGAAGCGGTGATTCTGCTGGTCGGCGTCGATTTCCGGCGGAACACCTACATCCATGGGATTGAGGAATGGGTGGACATTCCCGGCCGGATGACAGACGATCATGAGGCGCTGTTCACCGTACTGCCGGACGGGACGGAGATTCCCGTTCCATCCCGGCGCCACTGCGGCTTAAGCTGGTCCCAGCATTTCTGGAAGGTGGAGGAGGCGCTGGAACGCAGAGGTGCCTGGTACCGGGGGCAGCTGGGTGATGCGCTGGTGTATGTGTGCAGCGCTGTCCGGTTGTACGAAGAATTGAAGGCCATGCTGGAGAAGGACCCGGACCTGTTCTCGGACAACGAGCCGCTTGCCCCGGGAGCCTGGGACTGACGGATATATGAGGGAAGACCCTGTCGGAGAGACAGGGTCTTTTTTGCTGCGCCCTCTTCCACATAGTGGATAATAAACAAACCGCTGTACGAAGCCGATATACTCCGTATAGGTGATGTATGTCACACTCACATCATGATCAACCCAGACGAAGGAGAAAACGCAGCATGAGGAAATTCCAGATGGAGCTTGGCATCAAGGCCAAATTGATCCTGTTCATCACCCTTCTGATTGTAGTGGGCAGCGGGGTTATGGGCACATATGCGGTCACGCATGCGAAGAAAGAAATTTTGGCCGCGGCCCGGACCAAGCTCCAGGGCGACCTGAAGAGCGGCAGGCTTCTGCTCGACAAAGTGTATCCGGGACCGTGGTCCGTACGGGAGGGCAAGCTCTATAAGGGCGAGACGCTCATAGACGGCAATTACGGGCTTATTGATGAATTCGGTGCCGATACGGGCGATACCGTCACGATATTCCTCGGGGATACCCGGGTGGCCACGAACGTGAAGAAAGCGGACGGTTCCCGGGCCGTGGGGACGCAGGTGTCGGATGTCGTTGCCGAAGTCACGCTCCGCAAGGGGGAGCTGTATCTCGGCGAGGCCAACGTAGTCGGCCAGATCTACCAGGCGGCCTATGAGCCGATCAAGAATGAGAAGGGCGAGATCATCGGGATTTGGTATGTGGGCGTAGCGAATAAGCCTTATGAAGATGCGATTGCCGCTTTCCGGGGCCGGATGCAGTTCTACGGCGTCCTTCAGGTGGCGATTGCCGCGCTTGTGATCTGGTTCTTTGTGGCGCGCAGCACCCGCCCGCTCGTCGCTATCACGAAGGCAGCCGAAGAAGTGTCGCGGGGCAATCTGCGGATCGAAGTGCAGGAAGTGCGTTCACGCGACGAAATCGGCCGGTTATCGGCTGCCGTGCGGGGCATGCTTGGCTCTCTGCAGCGGATGATCGGGGATATCAACGAGCACGTCTATCTCTCGGCGGATCAGGTGGCCGTGTCCTCGGAGAGCATGGCCAAGGGGCTCGAAGACATGACACGGGCCTACAATGAAGTCATCGAGCGCAACCGCAGCGTGACACGCGATGCGACAAGCGGCCATGCTTCGGTAAGGGAGTCCTCCGAGGTCCTGCAGGAGCTCTCCGCCTTGATCCAGACGGCTCACGGCAAGGCGTCGGAGGCCCATCGGGATTCGAAGGAAACGCAGGCGATTGCGGAGAAGGGGAAGGAAACCGTGCAGCATACGGTCGAATGCATGTCTTCCATTGAGGCCCGTTCGGCCGAAACCGAATCGCATATACTGGAGCTGCATGAATACTCCGCAAGAATCGCATCCATCGCTTCCTCCATCACGGAAATTGCCAATTCGACGAATCTGCTGGCATTGAACGCTTCGATCGAGGCGGCCCGTGCGGGAGAAGCGGGCCGGGGGTTCGCGGTGGTCGCGGGCGAGGTCCGGAAGCTGGCCGAGCAGTCCAACCGCGAGGCGGCGGAAGCGGGAGAGCTCATCAAGAAAATCACGGCCAGCATTGAGCTTGCCGTACGCTCCAATGAGCAGGGCCGCGCTGAAGTGGCCAAAGGCAGTGCATCGGCCGAAGCGGCCGGCCGGGCGCTCGAGCAGATTCTCGCCGCGTTGAGCGGTACCGTGAAGAACATCACGGGCATTACGGATGTGACGGCGGAAGAGGTCGCCGGCTCTGAGAAGATCATCGGGCTGATCTCGGGTGTAGACCAGACTATCGAGAGCACGCTGCGCAGTTCGGAGACTGTGCTGGAGATCGCGGAAGGAATCTCCCGGGAGATCGAGCAGCTTGCCGCCGGCTCGGAAGAATTGACGGCCATGGCTTCGGATCTCAAATCAACCTTAGGTAAAATAAGCGTCTAAGAGGAGAGCCTTTGGGCTCTCTTTTTGCTTTGAATAATTGGTATTGAAAAGAAATTGCGAAGAATGTCTTGACAAAACCGGAATAAGAGGAGTACCTTAATGCATATAAATTAATAAATACCGATTAGTTAAGTCGGAATAAAAGGGGTGCTCCATCGTGCAAAACAATCTCTTTACGGCATTCCAGACGAACTGGATTTCGCTTCTCGTCTCGCTTGTTATTATCGGATTCCTATACTTCCTCGCACGCAAGCGCGTAGGCTTCGGTACACGTGTCCTGCTCGCCCTTGGCCTGGGGCTGGCGGCCGGGATTGCCTTCAACACGCTCAAGCTGGACTACAAGAGCGTCTCGACGATCGGAACGATCTATGTCAACCTGATCAAGATGCTCGTCATGCCGCTGGTCGTCGTTCTTGTTATTCACAGCATCACGTCGCTGTCGAGCCTTGGTCAGCTGCGCAAGATCGGCGTGAAGACGATCTCCTGGTTCCTGCTTACGACCGGTATTGCCGCAGCGATCGGCCTGGCCGTCGCTCTGGCGGTCGATCCGGGCGCCGGGATTCAGCAGGCTGTGCCGAAGGACTTCAAGGCACGCGAAATTCCGACCTTCTCCCAGGTGATCATCGATCTCGTTCCGTCGAACCCGATCAATGATATGGCCACAGGCAAGGTCGTGCCGGTGCTGATCTTCGCGATCTTCGTGGCCGTCGCCATCATCCATGTCGGCTCGAAGAAGCCGGAAGCCGTTCAGCCGGTGAAGCAGGTCGTAGCCTCGCTCGCCGATATTCTGCACCAGGTGGTCAAGTACGTGATCCGTCTGACGCCGTACGGGGTGTACGCGCTAGTCGGCTCCATGGCCGCCCGTTACGGCCTCGATACGCTGGCTCCGCTGGCGAAGATTATCATCGCCTCTTACATCGCCCTCATCCTGCATTTTGTGTTTGTCTTCGGCGGTCTGGTCGGTCTGGTGGCCAAGGTCAATCCGCTGAAGTTCTTCCGCAAGGCCTATCCTACGGCGGCCGTCGCCTTCACGACCCGCAGCAGCTATGCCACGCTGCCGGTGAACCTGGAGGTCATTACGAAGCGCCTGCGCGTATCGGACCGGATCGCCTCCTTCGTGGCCCCGCTCGGCGCCACGATGAACTTCAACGGGTGCGGCGGCGTCTGGCCTGCCGTGGTGGCGGTGTTCGTCGCGAAGGTCTATAATATCCCGCTCGGCCCTTCGGAATATATCGTGCTGATCCTCGTTGCGGTCATCTCCTCCATCGGGGTGGCCGGGGTACCGGGACCGGCAACGATCTCCACCACCGTTGTCCTGACGGCGCTCGGGCTGCCGCTGGAGGGCATGGGGCTGGTGATCGCGGTGGAATCCGTCATCGATATGGGCCGCACGGCGGTCAATGCGACGGGAACCACCGTAACCTCCCTGCTGGTAGCGAACGCCGAAGGCGAATTCGACCGCGAGTCCTTCAACCGCGGTGAAGAAGATCCGCTCGAGACGGCTACAGCTTAATCCGAATGTATCAGAATCGAGAGAGCAGGGTACTTGCCCTGCTCTTTTGTATTATGCCCGTGCTGTTCCCGGGAGCCGCTATCCCCCGACAAAATCCCCGCCGTTCACATGCATGGTCTCCCCCGTCACGTAACGGGAATCGTCGCAGGCCAGGTACACATAGGCGGGGGCGAGCTCGAACGGCTGGGCGGCCCGCTTCATCGGTGTATCCGTACCGAAGACGGCGAGCCGCTCCGGCGGGAAGGTCGCGGGGATGAACGGGGTCCAGACGGGGCCGGGGGCTACAGCATTGACACGGATTCCGCGGGCCACCAGGTTCTGGGACAGGGCGCGCGTGAACCCGATGACCGCCGCTTTGGTGGTGGAATAATCGAGCAGTAATTTTTCGCCGCGGTATGCTGTGATGGAGGCTGTATTGATGATCGAACTTCCTTCTCTGAGGTAAGGAAGGGCGGCCTGCGTCATGAAAAAGAACGAGTAGATGTTCGTGCGGAAGGTCTGCTCCAGCTGCTCTTCGGTGATGTCGGTCAGCTGCTCCTGCGGATACTGCACCGCGATATTGTTCACGAGCACATCCAGCCGGCCGAAGGCCTGCACGGTTTTCTCCACGACGGCAGTGCAGGCTGCTTTGACCCGCAGGTCGGCAGGAAGCGCAAGACAGCGCCGCCCCAGCTGCTCGATGCGCTTCTTCGTCTCCATCGCGTCGGGATGCTCGCTTAGGTAGGCGATGACCACGTCGGCCCCCTCCTTGGCGAAAGCGATCGCCGCGGCCCGGCCGATCCCGCTGTCGCCTCCTGTGATCAGGGTGACCCGGTTCTCGAGCTTCCGGCTCCCGGAGTACGCCGGATTCTCATAGATCGGCCTCGGCGTCATGAGATATTCAAGCCCCGGCTGCTCCTCCTGCTTCTGCGGGGGAAAGGCGACGGGCTTTTGTTCACATTCGGTATGGGTGCTGTAATAGGGATACACGGGATAGGTGCTCATGGGAACCTCCAAAGATAAGGGTAACTGCCTATGACTCAGGGTATTCTTCTCTGGGCGCAAGGGTGCGGGATTGGAGGGGGGCGGATCAAACCCGCGGTGGATTCCCGAACCCATTTTCAGCAAAAATTAAGGTTTCCTTCAGACTCGTTTCAGGTTCGGGTATTACAATACGGGAAGGAAAAGTTGGGGTTGACTTTTCCTGCCATTTATCACTACAATGTGTAGTGAAAGGTGTGTATCCTATGCGTACAGGAAAATCGGGTTATCATCAGCGAGGGCTCGAGCGCTTCTTCGGACCGCTTGAGGCGAAGATTATGGAAATCCTGTGGGCCCATCCCCACCAGTCCATCAAGGATGTGCAGATCCGCCTGGAGAAAGAGAAGGACCTGAATTACAACACGGTCATGACCGTCATGAACCGCCTGCTGGAGAAAGGGATTCTGACCAAGACGATGGAAGGGCGCACCTCGATGTATTCTCCGGTGCAGTCCAAGGCGCATTTTCTCGAGAGCCAATCAAAGGAAATATCGCACAGCCTCGTCGAGGATTTCGGTCCCCTGGTTGTCAACCATATGCTGGATGCACTGGATGAGGCTGATCCGCAGCTGCTCGCCAAGCTGGAGCAGAAAATCAAACAACTCAAAGAGGGGAAATAAGCGATGTGGGAACGGAGATCGAGGATTCTTTTCCTGTTGAGTTTGTGCACCTCGATGTGTTTGCTGGCCCAGATGGGGCTCTATGTGGTTCAAGGAATCACGGGACAGCCGGTCGGGTATAACTTCTTCCTTCACTGCACGGCCCTGGCCGAGTCGCTGGGTCTCGCATGGGTGGTCTACGTGCTGGATGGGGTTGTGGTTTTCACGATGCTGCTGCTCTTCTGGGGCGCTGCCAAGCAGATCTACTTCTCCCTGCGTGCGAAGGGCAGGCTCAGTCGTCTGCACGATGCGGAGCTGACGGCGCTGCTCACAGAGCGGTACGGTCTCGGTCCCGGCGAGCTTCAGGTGATTGATCACCCGGACGCCATCGCACTGACCATGGGGCTTCTTCGTCCGAAGATCGTTCTGTCCACAGGCCTTCTGCAAATGCTGGAGCCGGGGGAGCTGGAGGCGATCGTCTACCACGAACAGTTTCACCTGCAGCACCGGGATCCGCTGAAGACGATGCTGATGACCGGATGTGCCGATGTGTTGTGGTATATCCCGATCCTGAAGTGGAATTCCAAGCAGTACAGCGCAGCGAGGGAGGTACTGGCTGATGCCGCGGCCATCCGGAAGACGGGCGAGCCCGTTCATCTGGGGAGCGCGCTGCTCAAGCTGCTGAAGCGCAAGCAGGTTCATTCTTATGCTTTTGCCTATGCTTCGTTTGCCGAAACATCCATCAATTATAGAATCCAACAGCTGATCGACCCGCAGGCCGTACAAGCCCTGTCCTTTCCGCTGAAACGGATGATGATATCTCTGAAGGTCGCAGCCGTACTGTCGGCTATGTTTCTTATAGAGTTTCTATATCTCTAGTGGTTTATCTCTAATTTTTTTTAACCATCTGCACTACATTGCGTAGTGCAGGCTGGAGGAATCATTGCTGGTCCCAAACCAATCCAACCTTAGGAGGTAACAATTTATGAAACAAAAAATGATCGCTTTGTCCGCAGGTGTTATCGTTGTGCTGGTCGGTGCTTATGCCGCTTATGATTACTTTGCCGGCAATCACGTTACCGTGCAGGAGGTTATCCCGGCGAATGCTTCCGTACAGGCGTCCGGGGGTGCGGCGGTGGATGCCGCCAAGCTGAACGGAGAGTGGAAGATTCAGCCGGAGTCCAAGGTCTACTTCTCTGTGACAACGTCCAAAGAGACAGTCAACTTCGAGAGCGGTGAAGTGCAGGGACAATGGACGCTGGATGTAAGCGATCTGACGAAGAATGCCGCCAGCGCATCGATTGAGATTGCCAAGGTCCAATCGGGCAATGCAACAAGGGACAGCCACGTGGCCGGCGAGAAGTTTCTGAATGCCGCAGCCTTCCCTAAGGCGGAGTTCAAGGCGAAGTCATTTGAGGGACTGCCGAAGGAGTGGAAGGAAGGCGAGAAGGTAACCTTCGATCTTCCGGGCACACTGACGGTAAAAGGCGTTTCGAAGGACGTAACCTTCAAGACCGATGCTTTATACAGCGGCGGAACGATCAAGCTGGAAGGCAGCTCGGTCGTGACCTTTGAGGATTTCGGTCTGAAGAATCCTCACGCCGTCGTCGTGGATACGGAGAATAACATCACGCTGCAGCTGCGCCTCGTGATGGCCAAGTAGTAACCGAACCTGAACAGCGCCGGATGAACCCATCCGGTGCTTTTTGCCGTGATGTACACCATTATCATTTCATTGGATGAAGGGTTCTATGCTTAGCGGCGGGCCCTCTTACAACGGCCCCGATTTCTCCCGAACTCCCTCGAAACCCGCGCCGGTACAGGCATCTTCAATATCCAATGCGCTGATTATTTACGTAATCGCCCCGTTCCTACTATAGTTAGGGCAAGTCAGACCACAGCCTATCAGAGATCAGGGGGAAATATCCATGAACCACCGTTTGAAAGCGCTTGTAGTGTCGTCTCTTGCCGTGTCGCTCGCCGCAGGCTGTTCGAATTCGGCGGGAACCCAGCAGCCTGCAGCAGCAGGTGGGGGTGAAGCCGCCAAGAAGGGTCCTACGCCGATTACGATTATGGCCAATCTTCATACACCGGAGGTACCGAATACCGAGCTCGAGAAAATGATCGAAGAGAAGACCGGGACGGATCTGACGATTCAGTGGGTGCCGGACGGCAACTATGATGAGAAGCTGAACGCAGCGTTCGCAACGGGCACGCTTCCACAGGCGGTCTTCCTCCGCAACCAGACCTCGCTCATTACTTTGAGAGATGCATTCCGCAACAACCAGTTCTGGGAGGTTGGTCCATATCTGAAGGATTACCCGAACCTGAAGAACCTGGATCCCAAGATTCTGACGAACATGTCGGTTGACGGCAAAGTATATTCGCTTTATCAGGAAAGACCATGGTCCCGCCAAGGCGTGATCTACCGCAAAGATTGGGCGGATGCGCTCGGACTGCCGGCTCCAAAGACACTTGATGATTTATACAAAATGGCGAAAGCGTTTACAGAAAACGATCCCGATAAGAACGGCAAGAAGGACACGATGGGGATCACCGACCGGAACGACCTGATCTACGGTGCATTCAAAACGGTATCCTCCTACTTCGGCACGCCGAACAACTGGGGTGTGAAGGATGGGGCGATCTATCCGGAATTCGAAGATCCGGCTTACCTTGAGACGATGAAGTGGTTCCAGCAGCTGTTCAAGGACGGCGCGATCAACAAAGACTTCCCTGTAACCAGCAAGACCGATCAGCAGAACCTGTTCACGACAGGCAAGGCCGGGATTTATATCGGTTCCCTGCCGGACGTGCTGACGCTTCACCAGAAGCTCTCCGCTGTGAACAAGGACGCGGTTCTTGAAGTGGCCAACCGCATCGAAGGATCTAAGGGGCCGGGTGTATGGGCGCTTCCGGGCTTCGGCTCCGGCGTAGTCTTCCCGAAATCGGCAGTGAAGACCGAAGCGGAGCTGAAGGACATTCTGGCTTACTTCGACAAGCTGATGGCACCCGAAACGGCGAACCTGCTGTTCTTCGGCCAGGAGGGCAAGCACTATTCGATCAAGGACGGCAAAGCGATGCTTACGGATGATGTGAAGCTGTGGGAGCGCGATGTGAAGCCTTATCAAGCGCTGCAGGTTGGCGGCGAGAGCACGATCAAGATGCTGACTTCCGGATTCACGCTGCCGGTGCGTACGAAGGCTGAGGAGCTCGTGAAGGACAACAACAGCTTCCTGATCCACGATCCGACGCTGCCGCTCGATTCCAAGACGTATACGGAGAGAGGCGCACGCCTTCAGGAAATCATCAAAGACGCCACTTACAAGTTCATGCTGGGCAGCATCGACGAAGCCGGCTTCCAGAAGGAAGTCGAGCGCTGGAAGAAAGAAGGCGGCTCGAAGATTATCGAGGAGTTCACGGCTTCTTACAAGGCGGTAAACAAGAAGTAAGCTGCGATAAGCCAAAGATAAGAGAAAGGGCGGCAGGGACGATGGTCCCTGCCGCCCTTTCTTGAGGTGTGGCGGAGCTGGGGGGCGGTCAGCCGAACCGCCTCCGGGGTCCGGAGAACGTCCGGGCTGCGCAGAGCTGTAAGGCCGCATTGCGGTCAGCCGACCGAGGGAAGCCCGGCCCAGAGCTCTCGCGGAATGCGGACGGGCGTCCGCGGGATGCGGGACGGCTCGAAGCAGGCGGTGAGCTCGTACGCCGAGGCCGGCTCCGGCCGGTCGGTCAGGCCTGCCAGGAAGGCCAGCAGGCCGAGCAGCCGCTCCGGGCGCATGCCCGACACGCGAAGAGACGAGAGCGTCAGGCTGCGGTCGCGCTTCGACAGCCGGCTGCCGTCCGGTGCGCAGAGCAGCGGCACGTGGTGGTAAGCCGGCGGCTGCAGACCGAGCGCCTCGCAGAGGAGCAGCTGCCGCGGCGTGGAGTCGAGCAGGTCCGCGCCGCGGAGCACGTCGGTGACGCCCATCGCGGCATCGTCGAGCACCACGGCCAGCTGGTAGCTGAACACGCCGTCCGCGCGCTTCACGACGAAGTCGCCGAGGCTTCCGGCCGCCACCCGCTGCCCGCCCTGTACGCCGTCGGTGAAGACAACCTCCCGCGGCGGAACGGCAAAGCGGAGGGCCGGCTCCTTGCGTGCCGCCCGCTGCTCCCGCTCCGCGGCGGTGAGGTGCCGGCAGAGCCCCGGGTAGGCGGCCCCTTCGGAGGCCAGCCCATGAGGGGCCCGGGCGACGGCCTTCAGCTCGGCGCGGGAGCAGAAGCAGGAGTACAGCCAGCCGCCCTCCTCCAGCCGCCGGGCGGCGGCAGCGTATGACTCCAGGCGGAGGCTCTGCTCGTAAGGCGCATGGAGGCCCCCGCTGTCCGGCCCTTCATCCCAATCGAGCCCGAGCCAGGCGAGATCCTCCAGCAGCTGCCGGGTATATTCGGGCCGGGAGCGGGCCGTATCGATGTCTTCGATGCGCAGCACGAAGGAGCCAGATGCCGCGCGGATCTGCAGCCAGGCGAGCAGGGCCGTGAAGGCATTGCCGATATGAAGAAGCCCCGAAGGCGTCGGGGCGAAGCGTCCGCGTCTCATCTATCGTCACCTCGATCAGAAGTAAGGGCAGGGAGAGGTAGGGGGAAGCCTGCCGGAGGTCCAGGCTTCCGGATATAGCAAAAAGGCAGGAATAAATTCCTGCCCGATTCAGTCGGTGTCATGATCATGCCGGCAGCGGGCCGGATGAGATAAGAAATGGCGGAGCCGACGGGATTCGAACCCGCGGTCTCCTGCGTGACAGGCAGGCATGTTAGGCCTCTACACCACGGCTCCGCGATAGAAGGTTGTCTGTTACATTCAGACAAACAGTATCATAGCACAATGCGGGGCAGATGGCAATATCTTCTGGTGTCAAAATGGAAACGCCTTCCTCTCAAACCTGGAAAAAGACTGGATTTTCGACACAATTTATTCATGCAATGTTCACAAATGTAGATAAGTGGTGTTTCTCTCCTAAACATTACGGGAGTATAATAGGAGGTACATAGGGTTCGGTTCCGGCCTGCTCCCCCTTGGCATCCCTATGGGTTGCAAGGGTATCCCTTGAATAGACATGAATTGACCAACAAGATAATGTTGGGTTCGTATGTTTATCTTTGTGAAAAATGTAACAATTCTAATGGGTAGTAGGGAGAAATCAGGTAACGCGATACCGGGGGCTACTATTTTCATGCATAGGAGGACGTTACTATGTCAGAGACATCCAAACAAGCGGTGCTAGATAACCGAGGTGCCGAAGTTCAGCCGGTTGTACGCGAACAGCTCGACGTGCTTGATCAACTGATGAAGCCTGAGGTTCAGGAATCCTTGACCGTACTGGTCGAGAACCTGCCGAAGCTGGCGGAAATGGTGACCCTGCTCACCAAGACGTACGACATTGTTCAAAATGTGGTAACGGATAAAGTACTCATCGAAGATATCAAGGGCGGCGTCGAAGAATTCGTGAAGCCGATCGGTGAGAAGGCGAAGGGTCTGGCGGCTGCAGCGATTGAAGCGAACGACCGTACCCAGGTTGAAGCTTCCACGGTGGGCCTGTTCGGCATCCTGAAGATGCTGAAGGATCCTCAGGTACAGAAGACCCTGCGCTTCGCACAGGCGTTCTTGGAAGTTGTCGGCGAGAAGAATCAGCAGCGCTAAGTTATCGTTGAAACGAGACGGGAGGATACGTATGTCAAAGCAAATTTTGATCCTGGGCGGCGGTTATGGCGGTCTGCTCAGCGCTACCACGCTGCGTAAGTATATGTCGGCGGAAGAAGCATCCATCACGGTGGTCAACAAGACACCATCACACCAAATCATCACGGAACTGCACCGTCTTGCAGCAGGCAATCTCGTGGAGAAGAACGTGGCTCTGCCGCTCGAGAAGCTGCTGCGCGGCCAGGATGTCGATCTTCGGATCGATGCGGTGGAGAAGATTGAACTGGACCAGAAGCAGGTGCTTCTCGGAAGCGGCAAGACGCTTTCTTACGATATTCTGGTCATTGCTCTCGGCAGCGAGACAGCCTACTTCGGCATTCCTGGACTCCAGGAGCACAGCTTCACGCTGAAGTCCGTACAGGATGCCAACCGTGTGCGTGCCCATGTGGAAGCCCGCATCGACGCTTATGTCCAGTCCAAGGACAAAGCGGACGCCACATTCGTTGTCGGCGGCGGCGGTCTGACAGGCATCGAGCTTGTGGGAGAATTCGCCGACATGCTTCCTGGCCTGTGCCGCAAGAAGGGCGTGGACTTCAACGATATCTCCATCTACTGTGTTGAGGCGGGTCCGTCCATCCTGGCCGGATTTGCTCCTGAACTCGTGGAGCGTGCGCAGACTTCCCTGGCAAAACGCGGCGTACAGTTCCTGACCGGTGTGGCAATCACCGAGATGACGGCTACGACGGTACACCTGAAGGACGGCAGCACCATCGACACGAATACGCTCGTATGGACCGGCGGCGTGCAGGGCAACTCCGTTGTCGCGAACTGCGGCATCGAAGTCAACCGCGGCCGTGCGACGGTTACGGAAGGTCTCCAGTCCACATCCCACCCGGATGTATTCCTGGCCGGCGACTCCGCTGTGGTCTTCGGCCCAGAGGGACGTCCTTATCCTCCGACGGCACAGCTGGCATGGCAGATGGGCGAGACGATCGGCTACAACATCTTCGCTTACCTGAACGGCGCTCCGATGGATCCGTTCACGCCGGTATTCTCCGGTACCCTGGCGAGCCTCGGCCGCAAGGACGGCATCGGTACGATCGGTGCCAACCAGACGCGTCTGAAGGGACTTCCGGCTACGCTGATGAAGGAAGCGAGCAATATGCGCTACCTGTCGCACATCAACGGGCTGTTCACGCTGGCTTACTAATAGAAATACCTTCAGCAATCATTCCTTTCAGTCTTACAGGGTGCCCTTTGGGCGCCCTTTTTTTCATGGAATGATCATGGTTTTGTAACACAAATGTCATAGATTGTAATGGGATTGACAAGTTTAAAGCGATCGGGATACAATCATATCCGTAAATGATAATGAATATCATTATTGACGTAATGATAATACATATCAATCCGCGTGACAGCTTACAGTCTGACGATCAGGGAAGAAAAGGTAAAGGTAGAGCCGCATGAAAAGAAGATATCTAGTGATTGCATTGATTTTTCTGTCATTCTGCTCCGTCTTCATCGGAGTGAAAGATATTTCACCTCTGGATATCTTTACCTTAAGGGAAGATCAGCTTCAGATTCTGCTGGTAAGCAGACTGCCCCGGCTGCTGAGCATTCTGATGGCCGGTGTGAGCATGAGCATCATCGGACTGATCATGCAGCAGCTCAGCCGCAACAAGTTCGTGTCCCCGACCACCTCGGGGACGGAGGATTCGGCGCGGTTCGGCATCATGGTGGCGATGCTCCTGTTCGCCTCCGCTTCTCCGCTTGAGAAGATGCTGGTAGCCTTCGTCTTTGCCCTCGCCGGGACGTTCATCTTCATGCGAATTCTCGACAAGGTGAAGTACAAGGATTCGATCTTCATTCCTCTGGTGGGGCTGATGTTCGGCAATATCGTCTCTTCCATCACGACCTTCTTCGCCTATAAGTACGATCTCGTCCAGAGCATGTCCGCCTGGCTGATGGGGGACTTCTCGATGATCGTCAAAGGGCGGTACGAGATGCTGTATATCAGCATTCCGCTCGTGATTGCGGCTTACGTGTTCGCCGATAAGTTCACGGTTGCGGGAATGGGCGAGGACTTCGCCATGAATCTCGGGCTGAATTACAAGCAGGTCGTCAATCTCGGCCTGGTGCTGGTCTCTCTGGTATCGGCGGTCGTGATCCTGACAGTCGGCATGATACCGTTCCTCGGGCTCATCGTACCGAACATCGTGACGATCCTGCGGGGCGACCATCTGAGGAAGAGCCTGCCCGATACGGCCATGCTCGGCGCCGTGTTCGTTCTGTTCTGCGATGTGCTCGGACGCGTCATCATTTATCCGTATGAGATCTCGATCGGTCTGACAGTCGGGGTCATCGGCAGCGCGATCTTCCTGTACCTGCTAATGAGGAGAAAGGCATATGAATAACACCGCCAAGCTCACTGTGCTTGCCCTGCTGGCCTTGGGGGTTATCGGCCTGTTCCTGCTCTTTGACATCGGAAGCAACTGGGGATACGTGATGCCGCGAAGGGCCAAGAAGATTCTGGCCATTGCCCTGACGGGAGGGGCCATCGCTTTCTCGACCATGATCTTCCAGACGATTACGAACAACCGGATTTTGACGCCGAGCATTATCGGTCTCGATTCGCTGTACATGCTGCTTCAGACGTTCATCGTGTATGCGTTCGGGTCAACGACCTTGACATTGATGAGCAAGAACGTGCACTTCGTGCTTTCGGTATCGCTCATGGTGGTCTTTGCCGGCATACTGTTCAAGCTCCTGTTCCGGGGGGAAGGCCGGAATATTTATTACCTGCTTCTCGTGGGATTGATCTTCGGAACCTTGTTTCAGAGCTTCGCCTCCTTCATGCAGGTGCTCATCGACCCTAATGAATTCCTGATCCTGCAGGACCGGATGTTCGCCAGCTTTAATAATATCAATACGGATCTGCTGGTGCTCGGCAGCATCGGCATGGCCCTGACCGGTCTGTATTACCTCCGGTTCGCCAAGTTTCTGGATGTGCTGTCGCTGGGCCGGGAGCATGCGGTAGGGCTCGGCATCCCGTACGATCATGTCGTGAAGAGACTGCTGATCATCGTGGCCGTGCTCATCTCGATCTCGACGGCTCTGGTGGGGCCGATCACCTTCCTCGGTCTTCTGGTAGCCAACGTGACCTGCCAGTTCCTGCGCACCTACAAGCACAGCGTGCTGATTCCCGGCGCGATGCTTATCAGCATCATCGCCCTGGTCGGCGGCCAGTTCGTCGTGGAGCGGGTGTTCACCTTCTCGACGACCGTGAGCGTTATCGTCAATCTGGTCGGCGGTATTTACTTTATCTATCTGCTGTTGAAGGAGAATCGGTCGTGGTAGAAGTTCGGAGCGTATCCAAGAAATACGGGAACAAGAATGTCGTTGAGAACGTATCCGTCAACATTACACCCGGGAAGATCACCTCTTTCATCGGTCCGAACGGGGCGGGCAAGAGCACTCTGCTCTCCATGATGTGCAGGCTGCTGTCGAAGGACAGCGGTGAGGTGTTCATCGAAGGACGGGAGATCGGGCATTGGAAGAGCAACGATCTCGCCAAAAAGATTTCGATTCTCAAGCAGACCAACCATATCAACATCCGCCTCACGATCCGCGAGCTCGTCGCCTTCGGCCGCTTCCCCTACTCCCAGGGGCGCCTGACGCCGGAGGATCAGCGGTACATTACCGAAGCGATCGATTACATGGAGCTCGGTCCCATGCAGGACAAGTACATTGACCAGCTCAGCGGTGGGCAGCGCCAGCGGGCGTATCTGGCGATGGTGCTGGCCCAGGATACGGAATATATCCTGCTCGACGAACCGCTGAATAACCTGGACATGAAGCACAGCGTGCAGATCATGAAGGTACTGCGGAGGCTGGCCGACGAGCTCGGCAAGACGGTTGTCATCGTCATCCATGACATCAACTTCGCTTCCTGCTATTCCGACTATATTGTCGCGCTGAAGGACGGCCGTGTCGTAGGCGATGGGGTGACGGAGGAGATCATTACCTCCGAGCTGCTTCAAGAAGTGTACGACATGGATATCCGAATCCAGGAGATTGACGGGAACCGGATTTGCATTTACTACAAGTGAGTCATGACACAACCCTATATATGATCCTGCATCATCCATTTCGTATGCCAGTCCCACTAAACATAGAGGTGATCAACCATGAGAAAATTATCCGTTTTGCTTCTGACCCTGATCATTGCCGTGATCGCATCCGCCTGCGGTGCAGCTGCACCTGAGAACAATGCTGCCGGCAGCGGGTCCCCTGCTCCCGAAGCAGCCAAGGCACCTGTAGAGCAGTCCTTCAAGCATGAGCTCGGCGAAACCAAGATCAAAGGCGTTCCGTCCAAGGTTGTTGTATTTGACTTCGGTGCCCTCGATACCCTCGACCGGCTTGGAGTGGAAGTGCTCGGCGTTCCGCAGGCGAACATCCCGTCTTACCTCTCGAAGTACAAGGATGCGAAGTACAAGAATGCAGGGTCCCTGACGGAGCCGGATTTTGAGAAAATCAGCGCGATGAGCCCCGATTTGATCATCATCTCCGGCAGACAGTCCAAAGCCTACGAAGAGCTGAGCAAGATCGCTCCTACGCTGTATGTTGCACTGGATACAAAAAACTACATGACTTCGTTCGAGAACAATACGAAGACGCTCGCGAAGATCTTCGGTAAGGAAGCGGCTGCCGAGCAGGAGCTGGCGAAAGTGAATGCAACGGTGAAGGCTGTTAAGGAAAAGGCGTCCGCCAGCGGCAAACAAGCTCTTATCATTCTGAGCAACGGCGGCAAAGTGAGCGCATATGGCGCAGGCTCGCGCTTCGGTCTTATTCATGACGTCCTTGGGTTCACTCCAGTAGACAAGAGCATTGAAGTCACGACACACGGCCAGAGCATTTCCTTCGAATATATTGCAGAGAAGAATCCGGACTACCTGTTCGTGGTAGACCGTGATGCGGTAGTGGGCGGACAATCCAATGCGAAGCAGACGATTGAGAACGACCTCGTGAAGAACACGAAAGCCTTCAAGGATGGCCATATCGTGTACCTCGATCCGAACTTCTGGTACCTCTCCGGAGGCGGCCTGATCTCGGTAGAGGGCATGGTGAAGGAAGTTGAAGCATCCCTGAAATAAGCGGGAAGCTTCATAGGAAGAAGCGAAAGAAGAATACCTGTTCCGGGAAACCGGGCAGGTATTTTTGGTTTTCTATTCCCTGCAGTGTGCTGCCGCCTGGGAGGGGCTGTGTGCCGTTTTCCGAAATGGTATCCATCTCTTATGGAAATCCCGTTTGTTGAACAGGCAGCGGGAGTTTGTTATATCGGAATATACCCCCGCTGGGGGATGACCATTGCCAGATTGCTTTTCTTTGGGTATGGTAGGTAATACCCTGGAGTGAGCGAAGGAGGAACGGCGGTGACTTTTCACGGACAGAAGATTTTGCCTGCAGCCAAGACGATGAAGCAGTTTGAGAAGATTCTGGAGAGCTCCTACGAGTACGGAGTGTTCCTCGATACCCATATCGGCCAGCTGAAGAGCATCTATACGATGGCCCGCAGCCGGGGCAAGAAGATGTTCCTTCATGCGGACCTGATCCAGGGGCTGAAGAGCGACGAGTATGCGGCCGAGTACCTGTGCCAGGATATCAAGCCCTATGGGCTCATCTCGACGAAGACAAGCGTGATCCTGAAGGCCAAGCAGAAGGGCATTCAAGCGATTCAGCGGATCTTCCTGCTCGATACGATTGCACTGGAGAAGAGCTACACGCTGCTGGAGAAAACGAAGCCGGACTTCATCGAGGTGCTGCCGGGCGGCATGCCTTCCATTATTGCTGAGGTGCACCAGCGCAGCGGCATTCCGATTTTTGCCGGGGGATTGATCCGCACGGTGGAGGATGTGGAGCGGGCCTTGGAAGCGGGAGCCACGGCGGTGACGACGTCCAATGAAAGCTTGTTCAAGCATTACGACAGGAGCGTGCAGTGAAGCGCAAGCAAGGAGATAAGTCACACTTCATGAAAACTTCACATTGACATCGCTTACATTATTGTATTAGAATGGCATTAAGTTAATAGTCGTGACGGAGACTTGGAGAGCCACAGCAATGATCCCCCTGCCTGCAGGGAGGATCGCTTGTTGTGGCTCTCTTTTTCTTTGGCCGCGGAATGTGACTGTTCTATTAAAGGAGGATGGGTTCATGGTACCATGGCTTGGAGAGCTGATTGGCACGATGATTCTGATCACACTGGGTGCAGGCGTATGTGCGGGAGTGTCGCTCAAGAAGTCGTATGCAAATAATGGCGGCTGGATCGTCATCACCATGGGGTGGGGGATGGCCGTGGCTTTCGCCGTGTATGCGGTAGGCAAAGTCAGCGGGGCCCACCTTAATCCTGCAGTCACCCTGGCTTTGGCCGTGAAGGGGGATTTTGACTGGGCTCTCGTGCCGGTGTACGTGATTGCCCAGCTCGCCGGCGCGATGCTCGGGTCGGCGATCGTCTATCTGCAGTATCTGCCGCACTGGAAAGAGACAGAGGACGCCGGTACGAAGCTGGGGGTATTCGCAACAGGGCCCGCGGTAGACCATCCGTTCTCGAATCTGCTCAGTGAGATGATGGGGACGTTCATCTTCATCGTGGCACTGCTCGCCCTCGGGGCCAATACCTTCACCGAAGGGCTGAACCCCCTGCTTGTCGGCTTCCTCGTCGTCAGCATTGGCTTATCGCTTGGCGGTACGACGGGGTATGCGATCAATCCGGCCCGTGACTTCGGCCCGCGCCTGGCGCACTACCTGCTTCCGATCGCCGGCAAAGGACCGTCGAACTGGCGGTACGCATGGATTCCGGTAGCCGGTCCGCTGCTCGGCGGGATGCTTGGCAGCGTATTCTACCAAGCCTTCTTCGAGGGGGCCATGCCGCCGCTGCTCTGGTATATCCTTGGCGCCTGCCTGCTTGCACTGCTGTTTACATACCGTATGGGACTTCGGCGTATGAGCCGGATGCCTAATAAGGCAGCTGCCTGACCTGCGTAGTTTCCGCTCTATTTCATATCATACTTTAGAATGAACCCATAGGAGGATGCACTCATGGAGCAATATATTCTTTCCTTAGACCAGGGCACCACAAGCTCGCGGGCGATTCTGTTCAACAAGAACGGGGAGATTGTGCATACGGCCCAGCATGAATTCACCCAGTACTTCCCGCAGCCGGGCTGGGTCGAGCATAATCCGCAGGAGATCTGGAGCTCGATCCTGGCGGTCATCGCTTCCTGCCTGTCCGAGTCGGGGGTGAAGCCGCAGCAGATCGCGGGCATCGGGATCACGAACCAGCGGGAGACGGCCGTCGTCTGGGAGCGCGAGACGAGCAGACCGGTCTATAACGCCATCGTATGGCAGTCCCGCCAGACGGCGGGCATCTGCGAGGAGCTCAAGGCCAAGGGGCTGAATGATCTGTTCCATGACAAAACGGGGCTGCTTATCGACGCCTACTTCTCCGGCACGAAGGTGAAGTGGATTCTCGATCATGTCGAGGGGGCGAGAGAGAAGGCGGAACGCGGCGAGCTGCTGTTCGGAACGATCGATACCTGGCTGATCTGGAAGCTTACGGGAGGCCGCGTGCATGTAACCGACTATTCGAACGCGTCGCGTACGCTGATGTATAATATTCACGAGCTGAAGTGGGATGACGAGCTGCTCGAGATTCTGACGGTGCCGAAGTCGATGCTTCCGGAGGTGCGGCCATCCTCGGAGGTGTACGGCACCACGATCGATTACCACTTCTTCGGCTGCGAGGTGCCGATTGCCGGAGCGGCCGGGGACCAGCAGGCCGCCTTGTTCGGCCAGGCCTGCTACACTCAAGGCATGGTGAAGAACACGTACGGCACCGGATGCTTCATGCTCATGAACACCGGCGAAAAGCTTGTGAACTCCTCGCACGGCCTGCTGACGACGATTGCCTGGGGATTGAACGGCAAGGTGGAATATGCCCTCGAGGGCAGCATCTTCGTGGCGGGGTCGGCCATCCAGTGGCTGCGTGACGGGCTGCGGATGTTCCGCAGTGCCAAGGACAGCGAGAGCTATGCGTCGAAGGTGGAGAGCACCGAGGGCGTCTATGTCGTTCCGGCCTTCGTCGGTCTCGGCAGCCCGTATTGGGACAGCGATGTGCGCGGTGCGGTATTCGGCCTCACCCGCGGTTCTTCCAAAGAACACTTCATCCGGGCGACGCTGGAGTCGCTTGCTTACCAGACGCGGGATGTCCTGACGGCGATGGAGGAGGATTCCGGCATTGTGCTGCAGACGCTCCGCGTGGACGGCGGAGCGGTCGCGAACAACTTCCTGATGCAGTTCCAGAGCGATATTGTCGGCATTGAAGTGGAGCGGCCGGTGATCAATGAGACGACGGCGCTCGGTGCCGCCTACCTGGCGGGTCTTGCCGTGGGCTACTGGAGCAGCCAGGATGAGATCTGCGAGAAGTGGCAGGTGGACCGACGGTTCGAGCCTTCCATGGAGGAGGAACGCAGGGAGAAGCTGTACGGCGGATGGAAAAAAGCCGTTTCTGCAGCAATGGCTTTCAAATAACCGGGAAGTGTGATAAGATAAAGGCAAGTTAATACTCTGTCAGGAGAAACGGAGAGACTACGTTACAGCACGGCTGAATCAATTTCGGCCCCCGTGCATGTTTCGTAGTCTCTTTTTTTTATACTCTTTTCTCCGGAACAAGACCTGGGAGGTTTTCACGTGGAACATATCTTTTCTAGCAGAAGCAGAGTAGGCCAATTACAGGAGATCAGCCGGGAACCGCTTGATATTCTTGTCATCGGAGGGGGCATTACCGGGTCGGGCATTGCACTGGATGCCGTGTCCCGCGGATTGAGAACGGGACTGGTGGAGATGCAGGACTTTGCGGCCGGCACATCGTCACGGTCGACGAAGCTGGTGCACGGGGGACTCCGGTATCTCAAGCAGCTTGAGGTGAAAATGGTTGCCGAGGTCGGCAAGGAACGGGCGATCGTGTACGAGAACGGACCGCACGTGACGACACCGGAGTGGATGCTGCTGCCGATGCATAAGGGAGGCACCTTCGGCAAATTCACGACGTCTATCGCGCTCCGCATGTACGACTACCTGGCAGGGGTAAAGCGCAGCGAAAGAAGGAAAATGCTTACGGCGCTTGAGACCCTGCGCCGGGAGCCGCTGCTGAAGAGCGCGGGGCTGAAGGGTGGCGGCTATTACGTGGAATACCGTACGGATGACGCCCGGCTGACGATTGAGGTGCTGAAGGAAGCGGTCAGCCGCGGAGCCCATGCGGTGAACTATGCCAAGGTCGAGCGTCTGCTGTACGATAACGGCCGGGTCGTCGGGGCGCATGTAGTCGATGGGGAAACCGGAACGGGCTATGATGTGTACGCCAAAAAAGTCGTTAACGCCGCAGGCCCCTGGGTGGATACGCTGCGGGAGATGGACGGCTCGAGGAAGGGCAAAACCCTGCAGCTGACCAAGGGAGTCCACCTGGTCATTGACCAGAAGCGGTTCCCGCTCCGGCAGGCGGTCTACTTCGATACGCCGGACGGCCGGATGGTGTTCGCCATCCCGCGGGACGGGAAGACCTATGTGGGTACAACCGATACGGTGTATAAGGAAGAAATCGCCCATCCGCGGATGACCACGGCGGACCGCAAATACGTGATCGATGCGGTCAATTACATGTTCCCTGACGTGGGCCTTACGGTTCGTGACGTGGAATCGAGCTGGGCGGGGGTTCGTCCGCTGATTCATGAGGAAGGCAAGGATCCGTCCGAGATCTCGCGCAAGGACGAGATCTGGCAGTCCGAATCCGGCCTCATTACGATTGCGGGCGGCAAGCTGACAGGCTACCGCAAGATGGCGGAGCTCGTCGTCGATCTGGTGGCCCAGCTGCTGTCCGCGGAAGGATCGGGTGCGTATGGAGCCAGTATTACCAAGCATATGCCGATCTCCGGCGGCTCCGTCGGCGGCTCCGCGGGATTCCCGCAGTTCATTCAGTCGAAGACGGCGGAAGGCGAACAGCTCGGCCTGCCCCGGGAGACGGCGGCCTCCTGGGCGCGCATGTACGGCTCCAATGTCGACCGTCTCTTCGGGATGGCGCAGACCTGCCGCGCGGAGGCGGAGGTAAGCGGCCTGCCGCTGGAAGTATTCGTACCTCTGCTCTATGCGATCGAAGAGGAGATGGCCGCCCGGCCGGTGGACTTCTTCATCCGCCGTACCGGTGCCCTGTTCTTCGATATCGCCTGGGTGAGGAAGTGGAAGGCGCCGGCCGTGGAAGTGATGGCCCGCCGGCTGGGCTGGACGTCCGAGCAGAAGGAGCGGTACGCCGCCGAGCTCGAGAAGCACCTTCACGATGCGGTGGTTCCGTCGGATGAGGAGCAGCAGCGCCGGTTCGCGATCTGATCGTACCGCCAATTAACCAAAATTTACTACAATTTGCCCGGCTTCTGTCCGATATAAGGAAGTAGTCTCCATCTTACAAGCCACGACTAGCTCATTGGGGGACGTTATTCCAGGAACAAGGAGCAGGGCGTATGAAATGGTTTCACGACATGAAAGTGCAGCAGAAGCTGCTTCTGCTGATCACCGTTACCACCGTCTTCCTGATCGGTGTCGGGCTCAGCGGATACCAGTTCATGAAAACCATGAACCAGGCATCCAAGGACATGTATTACGAAAGACTGCTGACCGTTAAGTGGATTAACGCGGCCCGTGCGCATTCCCGGGCGATTGAAGCCAATACCTATGAGCTGTTCCAGACGGAAGATAAAACCAAGCAGCAGTCATTGGTCAATGAAATTGCCCTGCGCGTAACCGAGTATGATCAGATGATCACGAACTATACTTCGATGCCCATGGATGTGTATCAACAAGAGCGGGTAACCAAGCTGAATGAAATTTCCGCCGCATACCGGTCGGAGCGTGCGCTGACGATCGAAATGACGCTTCGGGGGCAGGGCCAAACCGCGTTCGCCCAGTTTCAGGGTAAAGCCGGTAAGGCATTGGATGAGCTGAACACGATCCTGGTGGATCTGGCGGAGTACAATTCCGGGCAGGCGGACCAGCTGCTGCTGCGGCAGGAGACCGAGTTTACCCGGGCGGTTCTTATCAATATGGGCATTATTCTCTGTGCCATCATCCTTTCGGTCGGGATGGGTCTCTATATCACCCGTTCCGTCGTGCGTCCGGCCCGGGATCTTCAGCGCCTGACGGCCCAGGCAGCGGCCGGGGACCTGCTCGTGCGCTCCAGCTACCGGTCGAAGGACGAGCTAGGACAGCTTGCAGCCTCTTTCAATGCCATGCTGGAAGATACGAGGCAGGTCATCCGCCAGGTGCACCTGACCTCCGAGCAGGTAGCCGCTTCTTCGCAGCAGCTGACCGCAAGCAGCGAGCAGACCGGCAGAGCAAGCGAGACGATCACGGCCGCTTCCCATGAAGTTGCGGAAGGGGCCGTTCACCAGACGCGCCAGGTGGCGGAGGGGCTGAGAATCGCGCGTGACATGTCGGAGGACTCGATGAAGGTGGCTGGGGATGCCGACAACGCGGCGAAGACCGCAACCGAGACGGCCGGTGCGGCGCGGGAAGGCAGCCGCAGCGTGCAGGAGGCTGCGGCCCGGATGGAAGAGATCCACCGGACGGTGGATGGGCTGGCGGAGGTCATGCAGAAGCTTGACGGTCAGTCCGAGCGGATCAGCGGCATTGTCGGTCTGATGACTGACATTGCCGGGCAGACGAACCTGCTTGCGCTCAATGCATCCATAGAAGCCGCCCGTGCCGGTGAGCATGGGAAGGGCTTCGCCGTGGTGGCCAGTGAGGTGCGCAAGCTTGCCGATCAGTCGATCCGGGCCGCGCAGGAGGTGGATGTGCTGGTTACGGGGATTCAGGAACAGACCCGGGAGGCGGTACAATCCACCCGTGAGACCACCTCTCAGGTGCAGGAAGGTATCGGCAGCACAGAGGAAGCGGGGCGGTCGTTTCGGCAGATCGAGCGCTCTGTGGCCGACTTGGCCGAACGCATGGCGGGAGTCTCGGCAGGAGTACGCGGGATGGCCGCCGGCACGCAGCAGATGACGGAGACCATCCGGGAGATTCTGCGGATCGCCGAAGAGGCTTCAGCGGGGACGCAGCATGTTTCGGCGGCTACCGAGGAGCAGCTGGCGACTATGGAGGAGATGTCCGCCTCTTCACAGCACTTGGCGCATATGGCCGCGGAGCTGCAGTCGCTGGTCAGCCGTTTCAAAGTATAATGCAGCCAGGAGACAGGGAGACTGCCGGGGAGCCGGCAGCCTCTTCTCTATGGAATAACTTTTTTTCTTTTTTCTGGGCACACGCCTTGCAATCCCTTTCGCGCTGTGGTAAGATGTAAGCATATCATATATTTGTAACCTGAATTCACATATTGTAAAGGGTTATCATTTGTAAGATGGAACCTTTTGTAATGTGTGAATTTTTTATTTCAAATGAAGATAAAAGAACATGTTACAAATCAAACTTTGGAGGTTTTCTCACATGCAAACAGGTACAGTGAAATGGTTCAACGCAGAAAAAGGTTTCGGCTTCATCGAAGTTGAAGGCGGCAGCGACGTATTCGTACACTTCTCCGCAATCCAAGGCGACGGCTTCAAAACCCTCGACGAAGGTCAGCGCGTAGAGTTCAACGTAGTTCAAGGCAACCGTGGTCCACAAGCTGAGAACGTTGTAAAGCTGTAATACCCACAATGCAAAAGAAAAACTGCCCTTAACCGGTGTTAGGGGCAGTTTTTTATGGTCAAATGGAAGGGGGGCTTCCTGTTTTTCGGCTGAAGAACAGGGTGGAAGCGCCCCTTTCCTGAGGGAAAATCATAAGGAGGAGAATCATGTATTTTCGAAGAAAACCTGCTCCCGCGGCGCCGCTCGAGAACACGGCGGTATGGTCCTGCGAGCAGGAAGGCTGCCGCAGCTGGATGCGGGATCACTATGCGATGGAGCATGTGCCGGCTTGCCCGCTGTGCAATGTCCCCATGGTTCGAAGCATGAAGATGGTCCCGCAGCTTGTCGTCCCCCAGCGTGAAACGAAGAAGAAAAGCGCTACGATGTCCTGACGTTCCTGTCTGCTCCTGAAGTATGACCCTATACAGCGGTACGGCCTCTCTCCGGTTGGGAGTGGGCCGTACCGTTTTTTGCATGTCCTAAGGCTTGGGATGGGACCGACGCAGCTTGCTGCGGCATAAAGCCCACGGCTTGATCCCCGTCTTTACTGGTTCTATTCCTGCACAGCAAAGAGCGCCGAAGTATCCAGCTTCGGCGCTCTTTGCTTATCTTGTCGAAAGTGATAGTGAAAGCGAAGGCTTCCACTATAGCGGCGGCAGTGCTGTCCGTATCGCTTCGTTAGACCCTGTTGCGTCCAATGGAGCGCAGGATCAGGCTTACGATAAAGACCAGCGCGATCGATCCGATCAACGCAGGGACGATATAGAAGCCGCCGACTTCCGGACCCCAGTCACCCAGGAGAAGACCACCGAGCCATGCGCCTACAAAACCTGCGATGATGTTACCGATAATGCCGCCGGGGAGATCTTTCCCCATAATCATGCCAGCCAGCCAACCGATGATACCGCCAATAATCAAGGACCACAAGAAACCCATTTGAACTACCTCCTTTTTATTTGTGTATGAAGCGTTGGATGCTTACTATTAACCTATCAAATCGCGGTAGAATCACGCCGATAAAAGAAGCAGTCCCCGTACAAGAACAGGGGCAGCCGCAAAGACCGGCGACAAGAGAATTCGGGAAGGAGGCTTCAAACGTTACCCATCAATCGGACACTATCACGAACTGCTTGCTCAGATTGCCGGCGGAGAACAGGGCGAGGCGGCCTGCATCTTATCGAAGCCTTTAAAGCTTTCAATGAGGTGCCCGGCGTACTTCAGATCTCCTTCCCGACGGCCGGCAAGTGCTGAATCCTTCGGCGAAGCGGGGTGTCATCGCTGGTTGGAACCCCTTCTTGAGGGCGCTGTTGACCCGGGGCGCCGTTTGCATCCGTAGACCGAGGCGGGCGGCTCCGGTTTATACCGGGAGTCTGGCTGTATAGGGAATGCGGGCTCCGTGATTCAGCAGAGACAGGACGGCAGCGGACACCGTGCCGCCGACGTATTGGATGTGCACATCGACACCGTGCAGATAGGCTGCTTCCAAGAGCGGCACGCAGGCCGCCGGCTCATCGGCCGCGTGGAGCCGGGCCTTTCGGGGAGAGATCGGTTCTTCTAGCAGAGTAATAAAGGGGAATAAAGCTGTAAGTTATCAGGTACCGGCAAGTGAAGTGAACAGCCGGGGGAAAGGGTTTTCCAAGTTAAGGAGATCCTTGCGCGTAATTCGATATTTTTCGACAAAAACTTATGATTTAAGGTATTTGTACCTAGAAACCTAGTGCTTTTCTATAGACAGTTCGCCCTAAATCGAATATGATAGAGATGTACAAATCATATTCTAGTGAAAAGGGCAAAACGCAGGAAACTGCGTGACGCAAAGCCACAGGGCCTGAACCCTCAAGGGATTCTCTTGATGGAAGGCAGCCGGTTGCCACAAGGAATCATAGCTCAATGCCTATGAACCTTGTCCGGGGTTCTTTTTTTATTGGACCAATGCCCCTCACACACCAAGAAAGGTAGGACTAAATTCATGGGCAAACCGTATCGCTCGCATTTCTCTTTCTTTGTTTCCTTGATGCTGCTCCTTCAACTGATTCTTCCGGGAGTAAGCGCCTTTGCCGCAGAAACGAATTCGTCCATCCTGCCGCCAAGCAACTTGGCATCGCAGTTTGTGACCCCGGATGACGTAAAGCTTTCGTGGAGCTCCGTGTATGGAGCCACAGGCTATCAGGTTTATGAGATCGGAGAGGGTCAGTTGAAGCCCCTCGCCAAATCGACGACAACCTCTTACACGCTGAACAACCTGGCCGAAGGCAGCTACACCTACGTGGTGTCGACGCTGAGCGCCGAAGGGGAATCGGGACCGAGTGCTCCGGTTCAAGTGGATGTCGTTTATCCGGAGATGGCTGCGCCTGCAACACTGACGCACACCATCCAGAATGGTAACGATATTGTACTGAGCTGGGGTTCCTCCGCGAACGCCCAGACGTACAGCCTGTACAGCATTTCGGCCGATGGCAATGCCTCGCTGATCACGACTACGGCTGCACGGACGTTCACTATAACGAACACTCAAGCAGGAACTTATACCTATGCAGTATCCGCTGTGAACTCGCTCTATGGCGAATCCCAGCGCAGCAATCCGCTTCAGGTGACCGTGGGAACACCGGTTATGGCTGCACCGACGAATCCTGCATACACGCTGTCGAACGGCAGTGATGTAACGCTTCGCTGGAACTCCGCCGCCTATGCCAATTCGTATAAAGTATACCAGATCATCGACGGACAACCCGTACTGCAGAAGACGGTAACCACCACGAGCACGGTCTTTACGGCCCTGCCCGCAGGTGACTATACCTACGAAATCCGCTCATACAGCGACCGTTTCGGCGAGTCTGCCGAAGGCGCCAAGGTTTCTTTCACGGTAAGCAGCATTACGATGCTTGCTCCAACTAACTTCGCAGCCAAGATTCAGAACGTGAATGACATCGTCCTGACCTGGACGGGCGCCGCCAATGCAACAGGCTACAAGGTGTACCAGATCGTAGACGGTCAGCCGGTACTGAAGGGTACGGTGACCGGCACGTCGGTAACCTACACGAACCAGCCGGCAGGCGATTACACGTTCGAGATCCGTTCGACGAGCACGCGTTACGGGGATTCCGCCGAGGCGGCCTCCGTATCGATCACCGTTGGCTCCGTCACCATGGGTGCGCCAGGGGCACTGGCCGCCAAGCTTCAGAATGTGAATGACATCGTCCTGACCTGGACTGCCGCTGCGAACGCAACCGGCTACAAGGTATACCAGATCGTGGACGGACAGCCTGTGCTGAAGAGCACGGTAAGCACGCTGACGGTCACGTTCTCCAATCAGCCAAGCGGCACGTATACGTACAAAGTGCACTCATATTCTTCCAAGTTTGGCGAATCCGCTGAAGGCAGCGAAGTTTCCATTTCCGTCGAGGTTCCGGTGATGCAGCCTCCTGCCAACCTGATCCAGACGGCCAAGAACGCGACGGACTTCGTCCTGTCCTGGGATGCGGCCGCCAACGCGAACTCTTACAAGGTGTATCAAATCGTCAATGGACAGCGCACGCTCAAGAGTACGGTGTCCACCACCAACATCACGTTCTATAATCAGCAGCCGGGCAGCTATACCTACGAGGTTCGCAGCTATTCGAACCGCTTCGGTGAATCGGCAGAGGGCACACAGCTTACGTTCACGTTGAATGGTGAGACGATGGCCGCCCCAACCGGGCTGACGCATACCATTGCCAACGGCAATGATCTGACGCTGAAATGGACCGCGGTTCCTTACGCCAACAGCTATAAGGTATACCTGGTTTCCGGCGATCAGAAAGTGCTGAAGAACACGGTTACTGCAACATCGGTTGGGTTCTCGAACCTTCCGGCTGGGGAATACACTTATGTCGTTCACTCGGTGTCCAATACTCTGGGCGAATCCCCAAGCGGTGCGGAAATCATCGTACCGGTCGTGCATCCGGTCGTGGCTCCTCCGGCCAACCTGACGGTTAAGCTCCAGAACGGCAACGATGCGGCTCTTACCTGGACCGCCGCTACCTATGCGAACAGCTATAAAGTATACGAGCTCGTGAACGGGGAAAAGGTACTGAAAACCACAGTGACTTCCCTTTATGCTACGATCTCCAAATTAACGAACGGTGAGCACACGTTTGTCGTTCACTCCGTCAGCACCCGTTTCGGGGAGTCTCCGGAGGGAAGCCAGGTGTCTGTAACGGTGAATGAGCAGACGATGCTGCCGCCGGCCAACCTGACGCACACGATCTCGAGCGGCAATGATGTAACGCTGAGATGGACGGCCTCTACTTATGCCACATCGTACAAAGTGTACCAGATGAAAGGTACCGAGAAGGTACTGGTGAACACCGTTACAACCACTTCGGCTATCCTGGCCAATCAGCCGGAAGCGGACTACACCTATGTCGTACACTCGGTCAGCGACCGCTTCGGCGAATCGCCGGAAGGCAGCACACTGACGTTCACGCTGGACTTCCCTGTCATGCAGGCACCGGGGAACTTCCGCCATGCGATTTCTTCGGGCAATGATATCGTGCTCTCGTGGAACACGGTCTCCTACGCAACAGCATACCGCGTATATGCCATCCAAGGCGGTCAGCGCGTACTGAAGAAGTCGGTAACGAGCACGTCCATGGTAGAGTCGAATATGCCGGAAGGCAGCTACGAGTATGAAGTGGTTTCCTACAGCGACCGCTTCGGCGAATCGCCGGTAGCTTCCAAGGTGGCTTTCACTCTCGTATGGCCGGTGGTTCAGCCGCCGACACTCAAAGGCTCTGTGTTCAATGCCAATAACATGACGTTTACTTGGAACCCGGTTACTTGGGCGAACGAGTACCGCCTCTATGAAGTGATCGGCAATACAAGACAGCTGCTCTACAAAGGCACGGCACTGACCTACAAGGTATATAACCTGACGGAAACGACGCATCACTACGAAGTAACGGCCGTCAGCACCCGGTTCGGCGAGTCGGCTCCATCGGTGCGTTGGAGCGAGAATATCATCTATCCGGAGATGCAGCCGCCAACAGCGAGCATCAAGCTGATCGACGGCAAGACCGCGCAGCTCACCTGGACATTCGCTACCTATGCGAACGGTTATAATGTGTTCCAGATCGTGGACGGCCAGCCGGTCGCGCTGACGAAGAACCTGAACAACCTGTCTTACACGGTAACTAATCTGCCTTATGCGAATCACGAGTTCTATGTAACATCCTACAGCAACTCTTTCGGTGAATCCGTACCGTCCAACAAGGTGACAGCCCGTCTTGTGACGGACACGGCCGCTCCGGTGACTTCGTCGGATGCTTCCGCCTCCTGGGTCAGCGGTTCGCCGGTCGTCACCCTCTCTGCAGTTGATACTGACAGCGGTGTGGCGGCAACTTATTACGCTGTGAACGGCGGAGAATACCAGACCGGCACTGCGGTTACTTTCACTGAAGAGGGAGAGCATACGCTTGCCTTCTACTCGGTGGACAAAGCAGGCAACAAAGAACAGCCGCGCACGGCTGCAGTCAAAATCGACCGTACGGCACCGGTCACGCAGTCCCAGGTTTCGACTGAGGGTGTAGTTACCCTGACGGCAGCGGATGCGGCAAGCGGTGTGGCCAAAACGTACTACTCCGTGAACGGTGCTCCTTATGCCGAAGGCGCCACGGTTGAGATCGGCATGGACGGCACCCATCAGGTTTCCTTCTATTCGGTGGATGCTGCAGGGAATAAAGAAACGGCACAAAGCCTTGAAGTTGTGATCGATCTTACCGCTCCGGTAACGGAAGCGGCGGCAGTTGAAGGCTGGTCTGCCGGTGATGTTACGGTTACCTTCGCAGCAGCCGATGCAGGCAGCGGCGTAGCAGGCACGTTCTATTCCATCGGCGGCGGCGCGTATGCAGAAGGCACTTCCGCTGTTGTCAGCAGCGAAGGGGCAACGGAAGTATGGTTCTATTCCGTAGACAAAGCCGGCAACAAAGAAGAGGCCCGCAGCGTGAAGATCCTTATTGACCGCACGGCACCTGTAACCACAGCACACGTGGAAGACGGCAAAGTAAGCTTCACCGCGGCGGATGCTGCGAGTGGAACCGCCAAGACGTTCTACTCTGTAAACGGCGCTCCATATGTTGAAGGCGCATCTGTCCAGGTAACAGACGAAGGCAAGCACACTGTATCGTTCTACTCGGTAGACCTGACAGGCAACGAAGAAAAAGCACAAACCGTCGATGTGGTGATTGACCGCACGGCTCCGGTTACGGAAGCTGCTGCACCTAGCGGCTGGACTGCAGGCGAAGCTATCGTCAGGCTGACGGCAGCAGACACACTCAGCGGCGTAGCAAGCACGTACTACTCCGTAGACGGCGCACCATTCGCAGAAGGAACCAGCGCTGCGATCGGTACGGACGGCGTCCATGAGGTTGCTTTCTACTCCGTCGACACCTTCGGTAACAAGGAAGAAGCACGCAAGGTTTCCGTACAGATTGACCGTACGGCACCTGTGACCGAAGCCTCCGCACCAGCGGGCTGGTCCAAAGAAGACGTGAAGGTCGTACTGAATGCTGCCGATACGGCAAGCGGTGTGGCCAAGACTTACTACTCCGTGAACGGTGCACCATACGCCGAAGGCACGGCAGTAAACGTAACGGCTGAAGGCGCGAATGTCGTATCCTTCTACTCCACCGATGCCGCAGGCAACGTGGAAGAAGCGAAGCAGATTACGGTCAGCATCGACCGTACTGCACCGGCAGTAACCATGGATCTGAAAGAGGTCTTCCTCCTCGGCGACTCTCTGACGCTCTCTTACACAGCGAAAGACAGCCAGTCGGGTATCGCTTCCGAAACGATGACGGTAACGGCTCCGAACGCTGCAGCCGGCACGGTCGTGGCGAACGGCACGGCACTGAAGCTGGACCAGGCGGGAACGTACACGATCACGGTAACGGCAGCTGACGCAGCTGGGCTCACGACGACCCTCACCAAGAAAGTGACGGTCGCGGTACCGGCAACGATTGAAGTTACGCCAGGCGTTATCAAAGGCAACAGCGGTGTCTTCACCGTCCGCGTCACCCTTCCATCCGGCTACAGCACGCAGGGCTTCGATCTGAACACGGCCCGGGTGAACGGCGTGAAGGCCCTGACGGACAATAACGGCTACTTCAACCAGGCGAAGAACGGACAGTTCAAGTTCGAGCGTTCCCACTTCACTTGGAGCGGTTCCGAAGCCACACTGGTATTCCAAGGTTATGTGAACGGCATTCTCGTCACGGGCCAGACTACCGTTAAAGTACAGAAGTAAATCACTCAGCTTGTCCCTCCGCCCTGGGCGGGGGGATTTTTTTATTTTTCCCAGAGAACAGGACGCTCTTACAAAACTTACATTCCTCATGGGTATAAGCAAGCTTCTATCCTTTGTCGATATATTCAGTATATCCATCATGACAGCTTAGAACCGCATCTGCCCAAAGGGGGATTCACTGTGTTTCAACTGAAGAGTATCCAGACGAAAACGATGCTGGCGATCGTTCCATTAATTACGATAACCTTGGTGTCCATGATTACGTACGCTTATAACAGCAGCGAAACCCTGATCAACCGGGAGATTCAGGATAAGATGCAGCAGCAGCTCGGCAGCGTAGCCGGGGAAATTGACGCGAAGCTGCTGTCCCATCGGAAAACGGCGGAGATGCTGGCCCGTTCGATCGAAACGGCTCCATCCCTGTGGACACTGGACCATTATGTAACGGCCACAGCTAAGGCGCTTGGCAGCAGTGCGGATACGTTCGGGATCGGAGTGTTCTTCGAACCTGACAAGTATCAGGCGGGTACGCGCTATTTCTCAACGTACAGCTTCAAGGATAGCGGCAAAATTACGCATACGGAAGAATACAGCGCAGCGTCCTACGATTATCTGAAGCAGCCCTGGTACACAATCGTAGCGAATACGAAGAGCACGTTCGCTTATACGGCTCCGTATTACGACGAAGTGACCAAAGTAACGATGGTGACCACATCGGTTCCTTTCTATGACGATAAGGGAGGGCTGCTTGGAGTAACCACGGGCGATATCGACCTGGCGAATCTGCAGAAGCTCGTTCAGGAGACGAAAGTGGGCGAGACGGGCTGGGCGTTCCTGGTCGATGCGGAGGGCAACTACCTGTCTGATCCGGCCGCGGACAAGATCATGAAGGTCAGCCTCCGGAAGGATCCGAATGCCTCCTTGGCCGCTATCGGGCAGGATATGCTTGCTGGAACGATGGGAGAAGCAACCTACGAGGACGAGAACGGCAGCAACCGGGTGTATTACAAGAAGGTGGCGGAAACCGGCTGGGTTCTCTCGCTTGTTATCCCGGAGAAAGAGCTTCAAGAGCCGACGCGCAAGCTTGTTGTATCGCTGGCTGTCTGCGGGGTATTGGCGATTGCGGTGATGGCCGCGATCATTGTGTTCTTCAGCCGGTATCTCAAGAAGCAGATCGGCAATGCCAATGAGATGGCGGGCTGGATTGCTTCCGGCGATTTGACGCACAGCATTGAGGTTCAAACCGTCGACGAGTTCGGTCATATGGGCCACAATCTGAACGAGATGACGGCGAAGCTCAAGGAGATGATCGGCTCGGTCTCCATGCACACGCACCTGGTGGCATCAACGGCGGAGCAGTTGTCCGCCAGTGCCGAAGAGACTTCCAAAGCCACCGAGCAGATTGCCGATTCCGTAGGTCAGGTGGCCAGCGGTACGGATATGCAGGCTGCGGTCGTAGCTTCGTCCAAAGAAGCGATTACCGGGATCACGCAGCAGATCCTCTCCATTGCAGAGGGGATCGAAGGAGTGAACGAAGGCGCCTCCCGTACGGCGGAGAAAGCGAAGAACGGCAGCCGATCCGTCGAGGAAGTTACCGAGCATATGAAGCGGATTCAAGCGAATGTGCATCAGTCTACCGAGATCGTAGGCGTGCTGAGCACGAAGTCCCAGGAAATCGGACAGATGATCTCCCTGATCACCACGATCTCCAGCCAGACCAATCTGCTCGCGCTGAATGCGTCGATCGAAGCGTCTCGTGCGGGAGAGCAAGGACGCGGGTTCGCCGTAGTCGCCTCCGAGGTCCGTAAGCTGGCCGAGCAGTCGGCCCAGGCGGCAGACCATATCCGTGGCCTCATCAGCGAGGTTCAAAGCGAGATCAACCGTGCCGTTCAATCGATGAAGGAAGGCAATCAGGCGGTGAATGAAGGCACGGCTCTCGCTGAGAACGTGTCGGCAGCCTTCGGCGACATCATTACAGCCGTTGAGGATACGTTCCGCCGTGTGCAGGCCGTATCCGGCTCCGCCTCCGTCATCCGCTCGGATACACGGACGATGGTCGATGCGGTGGAGCAGATCTCCGAGATTTCCAATACGGCGATGGACAGCACGCAGAGCATTGCCGCGGCTGTGGAAGAGCAGCTGGCTTCGATGCAGGAGGTCGGTGCAGCCGCACAGACGCTGTCCAAGATGGCCGACGAGCTGCAGGATGTTGTCCGGGCATTCCGGATGTAAGACGAGCAGCATGGGGATTGTTATCATGATCCGATAAAAAACGGCATTATGTTCTACTTGCCCGTACGGACCCACCGCAGCGCTTACTGTACCTGGTACAAAGCGCTGCAGGGTCGTTCGGGATTTTGTACGTTGAGGTGCAGGGAGGTGTGTTCCATTGTCAGCGGTGTTCTTTCTTCTGTCTCTGCTGTGCTATCTGATCCCGATCGGGTATTTCTTCTACATAGCGGTGGAGATCCGGCTTCGCGCTCATACGCTGCTCAACAGGCTGTCGTCTTATTTATTCTTCTCGATCATGCTGATCTTTGCTTCCGGCTTCCTGACGAGTGTCTTTCCTGAGGAGCATGCGGAGGTGATGGTGCTCTGGACTAAGCTGATTCCGGCTTTCTTCATTATGTCCTTCGCGCTTCATCTGACGGTGCGGGTCAGCGGCTGCTTCGATCATTGGTCACGGACCCGTGCAGCGCTGCTCTGTTATTGGCCGTTGCTCGGTTCGCTCGTTCTGATGATCCCGTCCCCTTATGTCTCTATCCAATTCATAGAGAGGGGAATGTGGCGGGACGCCCAGCCGAGCGCGCTGCTGTTCGTGGTGATTATTTCGACTGCCCTGTATACCGTAATTGCCTGTACATGGTTCCTCTATAAGGGGATCAAGTTTGTGGGCGGTTCGGAAGCGATGCTGATCAAGCGCAGACAAGTCCGTGTGGTCCGGATGGCATTTCTGGTCGGCGGCCTGCTCTGCATCGGTCTGGCATATTTCAATCATAAGCTCTACTTCACTTCGGCCTTCAGCTATCCGGAGCCCAGCCTGTTCGGGCTCGTTCTGTTCGCCTTCATGATCCGCTATGCGATGACGCGATATGAATTCCTTCCGTCGATCGAGCGGAGATATCGCATTCTGTATGAGCGTTCTCCCCTTGCGATCCTTCTGACCGACAGGCAGGATCGGGTGATCGACGCCAACCCGGCGGCCCAGGCGCTGTTCGGACGACCAAGAGCGTTCCTGCTCAAGGCGGAGTATTCCGAGCTGCTCGCCGCTTACAAGGGGAGCCTGCGGAGCATCGGAGACGGCGGTGAACTCCAGGTTACCGTTCCTTCGGAGCCCGCAGGTTCGGCGCGTATCGTCAAAGTCGAACGGGAGCGCATTGTCACCGGCGGGGAGCCGTACGAATACCTGCTGATCCGTGACATGACCGAAAGCATCCGAGCCGAGGAACGGATCACCTTCATGGCATATCATGATCCGCTTACGGGCCTCGGCAACCGCCGGCGTCTTCAGGAGACGCTGCCGGAGATGCTCGAACGGACAGCCGGAGGCGAGGAGGCGTCGGTTGCTCTGCTGCTCATGGATCTGGACCGGTTCAAGCTCGTCAATGATACAAAGGGACACCATGTCGGCGACCTGCTGCTGCGGCATGTCGCCGGACTGCTGAGCCAGAAGGCCGGGCGGGCCGAGGTGATCTGCCGTCTCGGCGGGGATGAATTTGCCCTGCTGCTGCGGGGCACTGAAGAGGAGGCCGTAAGGCTCTGCGAGGAGATCCTGAGCGGATTCCGGGAGCCGTTCCGGCACGAGGGGGAAAGCCTGAGGGTATCCGCGAGCATCGGGGTCTGTCTCTCCCCGGCCTTCGGGACGAACCCTGAGCAGCTGCTGCAGTATGCCGACATGGCCATGTACGATGCGAAGAACAGCGGGCGCGGCCGGTATGCGCTTTTCACCGGCGAGTTGAAGCAGGCCCAGGAGGCGGTCCATACCCTGGAGCTGCAAATGGCCGAAGCGCTCAAAGAAGAGCGGTTCGTCCTGTACTATCAGCCTCAAGTCGATCTGAAGACCGGAGAGGTGTGCGGTGTGGAGGCGCTGATCCGATGGGTGGACAAGGACGGGACGGTCCGCCCGCCGGGAGAGTTCATCCGCTTGGCTGAAGAGAACGGGGCCATCGTCCCGCTGGGCCGGTGGGTGCTGGAGAGAGCGTGCCGGACAGGCCGAGCCTGGATGGAATTATCGGACGGCATAACCCGACCGGAGCCGGGCGGGGGGCGGAGCGAGTGGTCGATCTCCATTAACGTGTCGAACCGCGAACTGGCGGGCCGCGGCTATCTGGACCACGTGGATGCCATTCTGGAGGAGACCGGCTTTCCGCCGAAGCATCTTCAGCTGGAGATGACCGAGAGCGTCACCTTCACGGAGGAAGAGCATCAGCTGCACTTGTTCACCGAGATTGCAGGGAGGGGGATCCGGCTGGCCATGGACGATTTTGGGACGGGCTATTCCACGTTCTCGGTGATTCAGTCGCTGCCGTTCCACATCTTCAAGCTAGATAAATCAATGATTGATGACCTCGTCTCGGCTCCGCACACCCGTCATATCGTGAAGGCGATGATTGTCATGGCCCACAGCTTGAATCAGAGGGTCGTGGCCGAAGGGGTGGAGACCGCCGAACAGGTGGAGGTGCTCAGGGAGCTGGGCTGCGATGCGGTGCAGGGCTATTATTACAGCCGGCCTCTGCCGGAGGAAGAACTGCTCGCGTGGCTGAAGGCCAGAAGGGAGTCTCGGGTATAAGCCGCCCGCCGCACTGCTCCTGAGCATGCCAAAGAACGTCCGGTGTTCAAAGCCGGACGTTCTTTGGGGTTAACTTATGCTGGTCAAGAAGAGCTTAGCGAGCAAGGACTCTGCTGCGTTCAGCCGGCTGCTGCTGCTGCGGTACGCTAAGCCCGGAGGCAGCAGCATGGGCCAGTTCAAAAGGAAGGCAAAGCGGTACACCCGTACGGGGATCGGGAATCAGGTCGGCTTCAATACCGAACACTTCCCGAAGGACCGCATGCGTCATTACTTCGGCCGGCGAGCCGCTGCTCACTACACGCCCCCGCTTGATCGCCACCATATGGTGGGCATACCGGGAAGCATGGTTGAGATCGTGAACCACCATGACGATCGTGCGGTTCTCTTCCGCATTCAGCTTCTCGAGCAGCTTCAGTACCTCAAGCTGGTGGGCCATATCGAGGAACGTCGTAGGCTCGTCGAGGAACAGAATATCCGTCCCTTGAGCCAGAGCCATGGCAATCCAGGCCCGCTGCCGCTGGCCGCCGGACAGCTGGTCGACAGGCCGGTCATGGAATTCGGCCATCCCGGTAAGCTCGATCGCCCGGCGGACCATCTCCCGGTCTTCCGCCGTAAGGGAGCCGAAGCCCTTCTGGTGGGGAAAACGGCCGTAGGTCACGAGCTCGGAGACGGTAAGGCCGTCGGGCGCCACGGGGTTCTGGGGCAGGATGGCGAGCTGCTTGGCCACCTCTTTGGTGGACTGCCCGTGGATGGACTTCCCATCAAGGAAGACGCCGCCCTTCTGGGGCTTCATGATGCGCGCCATGGTCTTAAGAATGGTCGATTTGCCCGACCCGTTGGCCCCGACAAGCGCCGTGATTCGGCCTTCCGGCACCGGCAGGTTCAAATTATCTACAATCGGACGTTCTCCGTAAGCGATGGTCAGTCCTTCGGTATACAAGCGTTCCAAGGTATGTCCTCCCAGCCTGAGAAATGCGGCACAGCAGCCGCTCTATATGATGATAAGAACGATAATCATTATCATTAGATTTGATTATAGCACGGCAGGGGACGAATTCAAGAGGAGTGTACAAAAAATAGGGGCCGCCCGGCCCCGCATTACATATAAGCAGCTGAAGGATGGTACGGGAGACAGGCGTAACCGGGTGCCTGGATGAGGAAAAGACAGACGGCCAAGCAGGCTGACGGAGGTCAGTGCATTTCCGGCCCGACCTGCTTCATAGCGATTTCATAGCCTTGAAGCAGATCGGAGATTCTCTGTTTGATCTGGGGGTCGAGCGGGACCCCTCTATAATACAGGGGCTCGTCGAGCAGCGTGGACAGATCTGCGGCGGAGGAGTCCCCCCGGTCCGGTCCGGGTTCCTGGGGAACGGCAGCCGGGGAAGAACCGGTCAGCAGGAGATGGGCCGATACGTTATAGAACTGCACCAGTGCCAAAAAAGCCTTGAGCTCGGGAAGCCGGTAGCCGTTTTCGTACGAGGTCAGCTCCGAGTATGAGAAGCCCATCTCCGCCGCCGCATCGGACCTGGACAAGCGCCGCGCCGTCCGGAGATAGGTCAGCCGCTCGGCCAGGGAGTTCATGCCCTGCGGGAGCCGGCCCGGCGGCCTGTCAGGGCTGGGGGCTGGCTGGCTGCCGAGCAGCAGCTCGTCCACGGATACGCCCAGCCCTCCTGCCAGCTGAAGCAGCTGGGTTAAAGTGGGGGCCGCTTCCCCCTGCTCCCAGGCCCGCAGCAGATCCGGAGGGAGGGCCGTACGCGAGGCGGCCTCCGCGCAGCTCCAGCCTCGGCGTTCCCGGATGGAACGGATGCTCTGTCCGCTGCCCTGAAACCCCGGCGGAGGGGCGGCGAGCGGCTGCGCCCCGTCAATCGGGGGCTGGACCAGAGCCTGGATTTCTTCTGGAGTCAACAGATTATACAGCTGCATAGAGAAACCTCGCTCACTGAACGGCATGGATGAGCCATGATGGCTATCCACAGGTTGCTTCTCCAGAACTTTTTTTTATTCCCTTCAAGAGACCAGTCTCCTTTGATGGAATGATGCTGGAAGAAGGGAGAGACCCTTTTGTTACAAGCCGCCAGACTGAGGTACAATGGGGGGATAGATGATTTTTTTTCATGGGTCTCTCAGTGGGCATTCAGCCGGTATTCAGGAAGAACGGCGATACTATATCCATAAGGAAACGAAGAGGTGGTTGTACAGCCATGGGACAATTAAAAGGCATTCGCGTCATGCTGGTGGATGACGAACCGAATATTCTGCAGTTTCTGGAACTCGGACTGCTTAACGAGGGCTTCGAGGTGAGAACGGCCCCGGACGGGATGACCGCCATTACGTTAGCCAAAGAATTTCAGCCGCACATTGCCATTCTCGATGTCATGATGCCGGGGATGGACGGCTTCGAGGTATGCCGGATGCTCAAGAAGACGGACCACATAGCCGTCATAATGCTGACGGCCAAGGACGAAGTGGACGACCGGGTCAAGGGACTCAACCTGGGGGCCGACGATTACATGGTAAAGCCGTTCAGCTTCGATGAGCTGCTCGCCCGGATTCAGGCCAGGGTACGCAACCAGTTCCCGCACCTGTTCGGGGAAGTGGTGAAGGGTCCGTTCCGCATGGATGACCGCCGGAAGGAGATCCGGCTGAACGAACGGCTGCTCGAGCTCTCTCCGACTGAATACGAACTGCTCAAGTTCCTGGTGACCAACCATGGGCTCGTGCTCAGCAAGTCGATGATTCTGGACAAGGTATGGGGCTACGACTTCGGCGGGGAAGAGAACATTGTCGAGGTGTATATCCGCTCGCTGCGGGAGAAGCTTCAGGATAAAGAGCATACGCTGATCCGCACGCTCCGCGGCGCAGGCTACAGGCTGGATCTGTCATGAGAGGGGCGGGGAACAGGAGAAGAAGCCTGGTTCCCGAGCGCGGCTCTCTCCGTATCCAGCTCCTCTCGCGTTCCCTGCTCATTTTGGCCGTCCTGCTGACCTTCATCGGTGTGTTCCAGTATGTGGTGATGAAAGATTTCATCTACCGGAACAAGGCCGAAACGATGCAGCGGCAGATGATGTCCATTCCGCGGGATCTGCTGCAGGGAGACGCTGCGGTCCAGGAGCGCCCGATGCAGGGCAATCCCGGGCAGGGAGCGAGTCAGCCGGGCAGCACCGGAGGCGGTCAGCCGTCTTCGGCGGCGGATGGGGGCACTGCAGGCGGAGCGGGCAGTACGGGGCAGGCCGGCGTGCAGGATGGGAATGCAGGACAGGCCGCCGGAGCCGGGTCCGCCACGCAGGGAGGAGGCGGCAGACGCCAGCCCTGGGTTTTCCCGGATTCGGCGGTCGCCCGCATTGATGCGAACGGCGAATTCACGGTGCTGACCAACTGGCCAGGCAGCGCGGAGCCGCCCAAGCTGGATCCGGCCCAGTACAGCGAGGCACTGAATCGCAAGAGTGGTCCCGGCCCGAACTATTGGATCCTGCCGGACAGCGCAGGGGTAGAGCAGCTGGTCGTAGTGCAGGCCGTACCTTCGGGACCGGGCCGCACGGATACGCTGGTGCAGATCAGCACCCCGACAGGAACCATGAAGGATGTGCTGATCCGTCAGCTGCTTACCTTCCTGCTGCTGTCCGTACTGGCGATGGCGGCCGGACTGATCGGGTTCCTGCCGGTGCTGAGACGGACGCTGGTGCCGCTGAACAATATGGTGAGCACGGTGGAGCAGATCGATGCGGGGAATCTCGCGACCCGCTTCCCCGCTTACCAGGGGCAGCATGAGATCGACCGGCTGGCGGAATCGTTCAACGGCATGCTGGAGCGCCTCGAGACTTCGTTCGAGGCCGAGAAGGAACTGAAGGAAGGCATGCGCCGCTTCGTAGCGGATGCCTCCCATGAGCTGCGGACGCCGCTGACGTCGATTCACGGCTTCCTGGAGGTGCTGCTTCGCGGAGCGGCCCACCATCCGGAGCAGCTCGACAAGGCGCTGAAGAGCATGCACGGGGAGTCGGCACGGATGAACAAGCTGGTGAACGATCTGCTGCAGCTGGCGAAGCTGGACCGCACACCGCATATCGAGCTCAAGGAAGGCAGCCTGGAGGGTGTGCTGCGTGAGATGGAGCCCCAGCTGCGCCTGCTGGCAGGCAGCCGGGAGCTTGAGCTGCAGCTTGAGCCGGACACCCGGTGCTCCTTTGATGCCGACAAGATCAAGCAGGTCGTTCTCAACCTGTTCCACAATGCGGTTCAGCATACCGATGCGGAGCAGGGGCGGATCCGGATTGCTGCCGGACCGTCCAAGGAAGGCGTCGCTTTGTCGGTACAGGATAACGGTCCGGGGATCGGCGCAGCGCATCTGCCGCATCTGTTTGACCGGTTCTACCGCAGCGACTCTTCCCGTACCCGCAAGTACGGGGGCGCGGGTCTCGGTCTTGCGATCACCAAATCCATTGTGGAGGCGCATGGCGGAACGATCGGGGTAAGCAGCATCGAAGGGGAAGGCAGCACCTTCCAGGTGATCCTGCCGAAGCACCCGCTGTCTTTGCCGGAGGAGCGTAAGTAAGCAGGTCACGGATTAAACGGTATTCGTCAAGCACTTTACAGGTGCAGACGGATGCCGTTTTTTTGTGTGTGCTTCAAGGCGGCGTATAGAAGACAACAAACAAGCGCGAACCTAAACCACCGAACAACGAACAACTAAAAACGAACTTACATCATTCAATTACAGGAGGAATTACACATGAAAAACTTCAACAAGAAAGTCATCGCCACAACACTGGGTGCCGTATTTGCGATCGGAGCGATGGGCTCGGTCTTCGCAGCAGAAGCGACCACCACAACGACGGATGCCGGGTCCCCATCGGTAATGAAGTCGATGACGTTCAAGAAAGACCGCGGCGGCAAGAACCTTGAAGCGCTGGCGGCGGAGAAGGGCATCACCGTGGACGAGCTGAAGTCGCAGATGGAGCAGGAGCGCGAAGCGAAGCTGGCCGAGCTGGCAGCGGAGAAGGGCATTACCGTCGACGAGCTGAAAGCGCAGATGGAGCAGGAGCGTGCAGAGCGCGGCCCGCGCGGCGGCCAGGACCTCGAAGCTCTCGCGGCAGAGAAGGGCATCACCGTGGACGAGCTGAAGGCGCAGATGGAGCAGGAGCGCGAAGCGAAGCTGGCTGAGCTGGCAGTGGAGAAGGGTATCACCGTCGATGAACTCAAGGCTCAGATGGAGCAGGAGCGTCAGGCGAAGCTTGAAAAGCGCGCAGCGGAGAAGGGCATGACGGTTGATGAGCTGAAGGCCCAGATGGAGCAGGAACGTGCGGCCCGTGAAGCGGAGCAGGCAAGCGAAACCAACGAATAAGAGCAGCATTAGCCATAAAGAGAAAAAGCGGATCTCCCTTTCGGAGGTCCGCTTTTTTTGCCCTATTTGAGCTGATTGGATATGGGGCATTCTGGTTATTTCCCGGGAAAATACGACACCAGGATTCGACTTGATCCCGGGCGTTGCTGCGCACTTTCCGTCAGATCGGCTATCCTTCTTTACCGGCATACTTGGTCCGGTACTGGCCCGGCGTCATGTCCTCCAGCTTGCGGAAGGAGCGGATGAAGTTCTGCGGGTTGTTGTAACCGAGCTTCTGCGCGATATCCTTGATCGGTATATCGGTTTCGACCAGCCACTGCTTCGCCATCTGGAACCGGTAAGTCGTCAGATAGTCGCTGAACGACAGATTCGTCTCCTTTTTGAAGACGCTGCTCAGGTAAGAGGCATTGTAGTGCAGCTTGGCCGCGCATTCCTCCAGGGTCAGATCCGTATCGAAATGCTGGTGGATCAGATCGATAATCTCTTCGGACAGGCTGCGGAACTGCGAGTCGCTGCGGTCGCGGAACACCCCGATCATCGGGCCCACAATCCGTTTGCGGAACCACTTCTCGATATCCTTCGGCACGTAGAGCTGGAGCAGCTCCTCATACAGAGAGCCGTCTTCCGGCTGGATAACGTTAAGCGCTATGCCCGACTCCTGCATAACCCCCATGAGGTGGTTCAGCAGCCGGATCAACGAGGTTTGGTACTCCTGCGGAGACCGCTCCTTATGGAACACTTCGCCCATCCACTGCTGGAGCAGCTCATCGGCCCGCTCCTCATCGGCCAGCTTGATGGAATCGATAAGCTCGTTCTCCACCTGCTGAGGGAACGGGGAGATCAGCGTATGCTTGCCTGAGTTGACGTTGGCATAGTGGATAATGACGCCTTCCCCCAGCTTGAGCCGGTGCTTCAGAGCCTCCATGCCCTCATGATAGGCCCGCGGCGCCTTGGATAAGGTGCGGAAGGGCAGGGAGATCCCGATGGAGACGACGAGATCCAGGAAGGAACGGATATGCGTCTGGATGGACTCCGTCACCTCGTACAGGTAGGCGTTGAACTCCTCCGGCGTCATGTTCCCTTGGCCGACCAGGGTAGCCTGGGTCTGATCCACAATGACGGGAGTCAGACGGTTCTGGGAAGGGATCAGATCCTCGATGATGTTGTTGGCCGCGAACAGGAGCAGATCGAGATCCTTGGCGTCATAGCGGGTCTGCTCCAGCCGGTCGATCTGCAGCGTCAGAACGGCCAGATGCTCCCAGGAGGCGATGACAGGCGCATAGCCGTACAGTGCCATTTTGTCCTCAAGCTCGCCCTGCTTGACGTTGCCCTGATACCAGCGGGTGAGAAAGAAGGTACGCACCTGCTGGGTATTCTGATGAAGCTCATGCTTCAGGCTGGTGTTCGAGCGGAACATGTCCTGGATATGCTCATGAATCAGCTGGAATTCATTCTGCTCCTTCATCGTCGGATCCGGCAGCCTGTCCGAGATCGCGCGCACAATGCCCCGGATCGGGGTATACATGCGGCGGGAGCCCAGCCAGACTGCGCCGACGGACATGCCGGCCAGCACGAGGCAGACGACGAGCGTAAACCAGCCGATCGAGCGGGCTTCTTCCGTAATGGCGCTGATTTCCGTGAAGGAGGCATAGATCCAGCCGTTGAATTCCGAGCGCACGTAAGTGACCGAAGCGCGTCCGTCAGGAAGATCCGCTTCGAACTGCCCGACTTTCTCCTCCGTGAACTGGGCGAGATCCTGTTCATTCATGTAACCGATTTCGGGTAAGCGTTTGCCGATCAGCGTCTCATCCGGATGCACCATGATGCGGAAGTCTTTGTCGAAGATCATGACCTCCTGCTTCTCGGTGTCATCCTTGATCATGGCGGCCAGGGAACAGGCAGGGATCGAGGCGTATACGACACCGCGCTTCTCCGAGCTGAGGAGCGGGAGCTTGCGCACCTGTGACAGCGTGTAGGCACAGCGGCCCGGCATGGTCTCACCCAGAATGCCGCTCTCATGCAGCACCCAGGTGGAGTTCAGCGGCAGCTTCTGAAATTCGAGCAGCTTGTCCCTTGCCGGGTAGTTGTCGAGGGCGAACAATCCGGAGTTGTTGATGACCCAGCCGTTAGCCGCATTCATTAATACGATATCGGTAACCTGCGTGTCAATCGACTGCATGAGGCTCATCTCGCGCCGCAGGTTGTTATAGATCTGAAAGTTGTAGTAATCCAGATGGCTGTACAGCGCATCCTGCATCAAGGTCGAGTTGCTCAGGTTCGTGAGGTTCTGGTCCAGGCGCTTCAGCACCTGTTCCACGTTGCCGTTTGTCTGCTTCATGATCTGAATGTTGCCGAGGTTCACCTGGCTTTGGATCGATTCGGCGGATTTCAGGTAAGAGAAGAAGCCGAGCGCGAGTACGGGCAGGATGCTCAGCAGGCATCCGAACAAAATCATCTTGGTATACCAACTGTACTTGCTCAAGTGTCGTCCTCCTTCTCCGTCGGGTACAAGACAGTTTCTCAAGTAACCATTGTAGGGATAACTGCGAAGAGCTGGCAATAATCATTTGCGCCAAAATAATCATTTGATTGGTTCCGCCCGTGTTACAGGGGTGATCCCCCCGGCGGGAAGGCGATTTGCGCGGGGCGCGGCAGCTCCCAATCGCAGGATTATGTACGTACCGCCAAACTCCATTATATGCTGAGTGCAAGACAACGGCAAACCGCACTATCCAAGGGGCAAGCCATACATCACGGACTATGCATACGAACTTAACTTGGGAGGTCGAACTTCGATATGAAAAAGTCACACGGCAGCCTGCTCCTCGTCACTACGCTTACGGCATCCATGGTGACGGCCTGTGCGAATCCATCGTCGGCTCCGTCAGATCAAAGCGGTAACTCGTCGGCGCCAGCCGGTCCTGCGAAGATCACCATTATGGCGAATCTCCACACGGCGGAAGTGCCTTCCGATACCATCGAGAAGATGGTCGAGGAGAAGACGAATACCGAGCTCACGATCCAATGGGTGCCGGACGGCAGCTACGAAGAGAAGCTCAACGCCGCGTTTGCCACCGGCTCGCTGCCGCAGGCCACGTATTTGAAGAACCAGACCTCGCTGCTTATGTTCCGTGATGCGATCCGAGGCGGCCAGTTCTGGGAGATCGGTCCGCTGCTCAAGGACTACCCGAACCTGAAGAACCTCGATCCGAACGTGCTGAACAACACTTCGGTCGATGGGAAGATCTACTCGCTTTATCAGGAACGGCCGCTTTCCCGGCAGGGCGTCATCTACCGGAAGGACTGGGCGGACGCGCTGGGGCTCCCCGAGCCGAAGACCACCGAAGACCTGTATCAGATGATGAAGGCGTTCAAAGAAAAGGACCCGGACAAGAACGGCAAGAACGATACGATGGGCCTGACCGACCGCAACGATCTCGTCTATGGGGCTTTTAAGACCGTAGCTTCCTACTATGGCACGCCGAACGGCTGGGGCGAGAAGGACGGCAAGCTGGCTCCCGAGTTCATGTTCCCGCAGTATCTCGAGACGATGAAGTACTTCCAGAGACTGCATAAGGAAGGGCTGATCAACCAGGACTTCCCGGTCACGAGCAAGACGGACCAGCAGAATCTCTTCATTACCGGCAAGGCGGGAATGTATATCGGCTCGCTCTCGGATTCGCAGTCGCTGTACCAGAAGCTGATCACGGTGAATCCTAACATGAAGCTCGATGTGGCCAACCGGATCACCGGGCCGGAAGGCAAAGCGGGCATCTGGGCGATCCCGGGCTATGGATCGGCGGTGCTCTTCCCGAAATCCGCGGTCAAAACGGAGGCGGAGCTGAAGCAGATCCTCTCCTTCTATGACAAGCTGATGGGCGCCGAGCTCGGCAACCTGATCTACCACGGGATCGAGGGCAAGCACTTCACCCTGGTGGAAGGCAAAGTGTCCCAGGTGGACGACCTCAAGCTGACCGACCGCGAGATCAAGCCTTATCAGGCGCTTCAGGTGGGCGGCGAGAACACGATCAAGGGCTTCAAGGAAAGCTACTTCAAGATCCCGGTTAAAGATAAAGCCGAGAAGCTGGTCAAAGACAATAACTCGATCCTGATCCACGACCCGACCGCTCCGCTGGACTCCAAGACGTACACGGAGAAGGGTGCGAGGCTGCAGGAAGGCATCAAAGACGCCACGTACAAATTCATCTTGGGTGCGATCGACGAAGCCGGTTTCCGCAGTGCCGTTGAGAAATGGCAGAAAGAAGGCGGAGACAAGATCATCGAAGAATACAACGCTTCGTACCAGCAGTCCAAGAAATAACCATAAATCACATAAATCAACTATAGAGACAGTAGGACATGCCGGGCGGCCTGCAGGTTTCCTCCGGGCGCCCCCCTACTACCAGGAGAGGAGTGCGAGTCATGAATCAAGTTGCAGCCAAGTCAAACGCCATCGCCAAGAAGCGGGGCAACGAATCCGGACTGTTCAAACGCATGCTGAAAAACCGCGCCATTTACCTCATGATTTTGCCCGGACTTCTGTTCTTCCTTATCTTCAAGTATGTCCCGATGTGGGGCCTTATCATCGCATTCCAGGACTATAAACCGTATCTCGGCATTACAGGAAGCCCCTTCGTAGGCTTCGAGCACTTCGAGCGGCTGTTCTCCGACGATATGTTCTTTACGATTCTGCGCAATACGCTGCTGCTCTTCGGGATGAACCTGCTGTTCTACTTCCCGGTACCGATTATTCTCGCCCTGATGCTCAATGAAGTGCGTCATGCGATGTTCAAGAAATGGGTCCAGACCCTTGTCTACGTGCCACACTTCATGTCCTGGGTTATCATCGTGTCGATCACGTTCGTCATGCTCTCGATGGACCGCGGTCTCATCAATGAAATTCTGGTGATGATGGGCTTTGAAAAAATCAACTTCCTGCTCAGCAACGAATGGTTCCGCCCGATGTACATTCTGCAGGTGATCTGGCGTGAAGCCGGATGGGGGACGATCATCTACCTTGCGGCCATGGCCGCGATCGACCCGGGCCTGTACGAAGCCGCCCGCATGGACGGCGCCGGCCGGTTCCGCCAAATCTGGCATATTACGCTTCCGTCCGTACGCAGCGTCATCATGACCCTGCTCATCCTCAAGATCGGTGACGTTCTGGAGCTCGGCTTCGAGCACATCTACCTGCTCCTGAACTCGATGAACCGTGAAGTGGCGGAAATTTTCGATACGTACGTCTACACCGCAGGTCTGAAGCAGGGGCAGTACAGCTTCTCGACCGCCATCGGATTCTTCAAGTCGGTTGTCGGCCTGATGCTGGTCATGGCAGCAAACTGGCTCGCGAAGAAAGCCGGCGAAGACGGCATCTACTAAAAACTCTGAGAGAACGGAGGAGACACCTCTATGAACCAAGATAAATCCTTCGGCAGCCGCGTGTTCGATGCCGTCAACTACACCCTTCTGGCCCTCGTCGGTCTGATTACCATTCTGCCTTTCGTCCACGTCATTGCCGGTTCGTTCACCACGGTGCAGGAGCTGGCGGAGAAGCAGTTCGTTCTTATCCCGACGGTCTTCTCGCTGGATGCCTACCGGTATATTCTTTCAACCAATACGCTCTTCAAAGCCATGGGTGTTTCTATCGGCGTAACGGCGGTCGGTACTTTCGTGAGTATGTTCCTTACTTCGCTGATGGCTTACGGACTGGCACGGCGCGACTTGGACGGCCGCGGGCCGATCATGTTCATGGTTGTCTTCACGATGCTGTTCAGCGGCGGCATGATTCCAACGTTCCTCGTGGTCAAAGAAATGGGCCTGATCGACTCTTATGCGTCGCTGATCATCCCTGGTGCGATTAACGCCTTCAACCTGATCATCATGCGCAACTTCTTCCAGAACCTGCCGGACGGCCTCGAAGAGTCCGCGAAGATCGACGGCTGCAGCGACTGGGGCATCCTGTTCCGTATTGTGATTCCGCTCTCCATGGCGGCGATCGCAACGATCTCCCTGTTCTACGCGGTTACTTACTGGAACACGTATCAGCAGGCCATCCTGTATCTCAATGATTCCACCAAGTGGCCGGTGCAGGTCATTCTGCGCCAGATCGTCATCCTGGCCAGCGGCATGAGCGCCGATACGTCGGATCTCGGCGACGGCTTCACCGCTCCTCCGGAGCAGACGGTGAAGATGGCGGTTATCGTGGTAGCGACTCTTCCGATCCTGCTTGTCTACCCGTTCCTTCAGAAGCACTTCGCCAAAGGAGCGCTGCTCGGATCGATCAAAGGTTAATGGCTGGGAGGCTGTCTGACTTATGAACGTTGTAACCAAATCACTCTCCGCGGATCTCGGGAATGGGATGTATCTCAATCCCGTGCTCCGCGGCAACTATGCCGACCCGTCGATTGTACGGGTCGGCACCGATTATTATATGACGCATACGTCATACCATGCCCTGCCGGGCTTGATCATCTGGCATTCGAAGGATCTCATTCACTGGAGTCCGATCGGTGCGGCCCTTCATGAGAATGTCGGGGATGTGTGGGCGCCGGAATTCATTCACTACCAGGGTCTGTTCTACATCTATTTCCCGGCGAACCGCACGAACTGGGTCATCACGGCCTCTTCTCCCGAAGGGCCCTGGAGCAAGCCCGTCGACCTGAAAATCAAGGGGATCGACCCCGGGCATCTGGTCACGCCGGAAGGCGAGCGGTATCTGGTGATGTCGGGCGGCGAACTGGTTCGCCTGGCGGATGACGGGCTGTCCGTCATCGGAGAGCCGCAGCATGTCTACGACGGATGGAAATATCCCGAGGATTGGGAAGTCGAGGCTTACTCGCTCGAGGGACCCAAGATCACGTACCGCAACGGTTATTACTACCTGACCGTGGCCGTCGGGGGCACGGCCGGTCCGGCGACGGGCCATATGGTCGTCTCGTCCCGTGCCGTATCGCCCTTCGGCCCTTGGGAGCATTCCCCCTACAACCCGATCGTCCGTGCGGCCTCCAAGAAGGACCGCTGGTGGTCGAAGGGGCACGGAACCCTGGTTGATACGCCCGAAGGCGAATGGTGGATGGTCTATCATGCCTATGAGAAGGGACTGCATACCCTGGGCCGGGTAACGATGCTGGAGCCGGTGGAGTGGACGCCGGACGGCTGGTTCACGATCCAGCCGGACATTGCCTCGCACCTCTCCATCGCCAAGCCGCCGGGGGCGGCCGGTCCTCACGGCTGGCCGACCGAGGACGGGCTGCGCGGCGGGGAGATCGGGCTGCACTGGCAGTGCAGCGGGCATCTGCCGCAGAAGCGGTTCCATCCCGGAGCCGATGGCCTGGTGGGGGACGGCAGGACCGAAGGGTCCCCGCTGCTCTATATGGCCGGCCATGAGAGCTACGAAGTGCAGGTGAAGGTTACGGTGCAGGGCGATGCGGAAGGCAGGCTCATGCTCTACTACAATGATGCCCATTACCTCGGGATCGGGGCTTCGTCCAAGGGCGTACGGCATTTCCGGTCGTTCAAGAACTACGGGGCGATGCCCTGCCCGGAGACACCTGTCTATCTCAAGATCCGCAACCGTGAGAACACCGTGTCCTTCTATTTCAGCACGGACGGCACGGCATGGAGCAAATATGACAAGGTGGTGGAAGCCTCCGGTCTTCATCACAACACCTTGGGCGGCTTCCTCAGCCTCCGCATCGGCTTGGACGCGGCAGGGGAAGGGAACGTCACGTTTACCGATTTTGTCTACAGACCGCTGTAAGGCAGGCGCCCCTTACGGGCGCCTGCTTAAGGCGCACTTCGGGTTTACTTACCAGAGCCTCTACGGGAAGGGGAACAAAAGATGATGAAGTCAGCACGCGAGGAAACGACCCAGCTCTTGAAGGAAATGGACGGCCAGTTCGGAGCATTCTTCGAGTGGCTGGAGGAGCAGTATGATCCGGCAACGGGAGGCTTCTTCTACGCCCGCAGTTCCAAGGAGAGCGGCCGGTTCACGCCGGATATCGAATCCACCTCCCAGGCGATCAATATTATGGAACGGGTAGGCCTGCTCGAGGGCTGGGATCCGGAGCTGAAGGCAGCAGCGGTCCGGTTCTATCAGAGCAAGCAGGATCCGACAGGCTATTTCTATGATGCGGACCCGAACATGAAGGATGACGAAGTGATGGTCGGCCGGGCGATCGGATACAGCTCGCATGCCCTGGCTAAGCTGGGGGCGGAGCCCCTGTATCCGCTGCCGGGCCGCTCGAGCGCCGCACCGGATTATATGGCGACGCCCGAGACGTATGCCCGCTGGCTCGAGAGCATCGAGCTCGTCAACTCGTGGCGCGGCTGCGACCGGCTCTGCAACTCGGCGCCGTATATCTTCCAGATGAACGAGGCCGAGCGTGCACCGTATCTGCAGGAAGCCTTCGGCTTCTTCGAGCGGATCCAGGACCGCGAGAGCGGATTGTGGGGCGAGGGCTCGCTCTATGTGCAGATCTCCGGCACGTTCAAGCTGCACACCTTCTACAACCGCTTCGGGGTGCCGATGCCGAGAGTGCGGGAGATGTACGCCAGCATCCTCCGCTGTCTGCGGACCGAAGAGGCGTTCGACATGTGCTACATCCGCAACCCGATCAACCTGCTTCACTCCATGAAGCTGGCGATCCCGCCGGAGGAAATGCGGGAGATCACCGAGATTACGCTCGCCAACATGAAGCGGCTGAAGCAGGCGGACGGGGGCTTCTCCCGGGAGCTCGGGCATTCGCCGACCGCGCCGAACGTCGCCCAGGTGAAGGCGAACGAGTTCTACCCGGATATGCCGAAGGCCGTTCATCTGGGACTCGGTCTCGCAGAGGGAGACATGAATGCCGGAACCCAGGCGATCCTGATCCGCTGGCTCTGCTATGAGCTGGCCGGTCTGCCTGTTCCGCCGCTCGAGCTGCCCGAAGGGCTCTTCGCAAAGTACGGGGCTGTACGGTAGCAGACCATGGACAAAGCGCATAGCAGAGAGGCCTCCGGCAGCGGGGGCCTCTCCCAGGCCAAGCTCACCCAGATCAACCACGGCATCTACCAGTTCGCGAATGCGCTGTCGGTCATTTTCGTCAACCTGTATCTCTGGAGATTAACGAACGACCTCTGGATCAACGGGGCGTTCAATCTCATCACACTGATCTCTGCTCCGCTGGCCACCATCTATATCGGCCGGATCGCCAAGCAGAAGGACCGCCTGCTCGCCTACCGGATGGGCATTTTCCTGACGGCGCTGTTCTACCTGATGATCCTCGTGGCCAGGGAAAGCATGGTCGATTATTATGTCCTCTTCGCCCTGATGAAGGGGGTCTCTACGGCGTTCTATTGGCTCGGTCACTTTACGATGATCTATGATGTGACGAAAAGCGGCAGCCGGCATAAGTATATCGGCTTCAATCAAATCATCACGAACAGCGCGATGCTGGCCGGTCCGGCGCTCGCTGGAATCCTGATCTCCCGGTTCGATGCGCTGCACGGATATACCGTCATTTACTCTCTGGCGTTCGCGCTCTTCCTGGCCGCATCGCTGCTGTCCCTGAAGCTGAAGCCGGCGCCGATGCATCACAAAACCTACTATTTGAGATATACGGGTCTCATGGTGCGCAAGCACCCCTCCTACGGACGGGCCCTGGCCGGCTGGTTCGTCGCCGGACTGCCGCAGGGGATCATGGCCTATGTGCCGTCGATTATCCTCTACCAGGCGCTGCCGGAGGAATCGTTCGTAGGCTATATGAACGTGGGCTTCACCGGACTTGCGGTGCTCTCATCTTATCTGCTGGCCAGGAAGGCCCGGACGGAGGGAACCCGGACGTACCTGACGCAAGCGGCCTTGGGCTTCGTGCTCTCCTCGCTGCCGCTCCTGTGGGGGCTGCAGCTGTGGACGGTCGTCCTCTTCATGGCGGTGTACTCGTGGGTGAAGCCGCTGCAGGGCAATGCCTTCACGGCGCATTACTACGACCTGAGCAGCGGGCTGCCGCTTGGCGGGCACTACCGGATCGAGGCCGTGGTCATGAGGGAGACGGCGATCAATATGGGCCGCGCGCTGGGTGTGCTGATCTTCATGATGTTCTCCGGTCCGCAGGCGCAGGCTTGGATGCCGTGGGTGCTGGTGGCGGTGATGGCCTCGCAGCTGTGGATCGCCCGGTTAACCGATCCGCCGGCTGCGGCACGGGTGTCGGCTGCCGGATAGAAGGGCGGAGCCGGCGCTGGAGTTGAAAATCGAGTGACAATCTTAGGAAAGGGGTATCCCATTCATGAACGGAATCGAATCGAATGCCGCCGCTGCTGCGCTGAAGAACCCGATCGACTGGGCCCAGGCCTCCTGTGATGCGCTGATGGCCAAATACCGGCCGGAGCAGCTACCGCCGGAGGGCCGCTGGCACTATCATCAAGGGATCTTCCTGTACGGTATGCTGAAGGTGTGGGAAGCGACAGGTAATGAGGCATATCTGGTCTATGCGAAGGAGTATGTCGACAAGCTGATCGACGAATACGGCAGCTTCAAGTTTGCCCGCGACGAGCTTGACGCGATGATGCCGGGACTGCTGCTCTTCCCGCTTCATGCGGAGTTCGGCGAGGAGCGCTACCGGATCGCCGCGGCCAAGCTGCGGGGCATGTTCCATACGCTGAACCGCACATCCGAGGGCGGCTTCTGGCACAAGGACAAGTATCCTTACCAGATGTGGCTGGACGGCCTGTATATGGGCGGCGTCTTCGCCATGCAGTATGCGCGGTATTTTGGTGAAGCGGACCTCTTCGACATGGTGCTTTATCAGGAGAGCCTGATGCGCAGGCACATGACGGATGAGCGGACCGGGCTCCTGTTCCATGCATGGGACGAGAGCCGGAGCTTCCCGTGGGCGGACGAGGAAACCGGCTGCTCGCCGGAGTTCTGGGGACGGTCCCTCGGCTGGTACGGGATGGCGCTCGCCGATTTCCTCGATGAACTTCCGCCGGAGCATCCGGGCCGTGAAGTGGTGAAGGCGGCGCTGAGGCCGTTCGTGGAGGCGCTGATCCGTTATCAGGACAGCGCGACCGGCCTGTGGTATCAGGTGGTCGATAAGGGATCGGAAGCCGACAACTGGCTCGAGACCTCCTGCACCTCGCTGTTCATCTATACGATTGCCAAGGCGATCCGTTATGGAGCCGTAGGCGAAGAGTGCCGGGCAGCGGCCGAGCGGGCCTACCAAGGCCTGATCGGGCGCACCCGTACGGATGAGTTCGGTCTTGTCGTGCCGGAGATCTGCATCGGCACGTCGGCCGGCGATTACACCAACTACGTGACGCGGCCTGTCAGCGAGAACGATCTGCACGGCGTCGGCGCGTTCATTCTGGCGTGCGCCGAGATGCAGAAGCTGCAGGGTCTGCAGAAATAGAGAGGAGCGGGACGAGAAGCGATGGCCATTTATGATATTACAAGCTACGGTGCACAGGGCGACGGGCTGCAGGACAACACGGCAGCCATTGCCGCTGCGATTGAAGCCTGCTCGGCAGGCGGAGGCGGGACGGTCTACGTACCGGCCGGCGATTATGTAACGGGACCGATTGTGCTGCGAAGCCATATCACACTGCAGCTGGAGGCGGGCTCCGTGCTGCGTTTCACCCCGCGCTTCGATGCGTACCCGCCGGTGCAGACCCGCTGGTCCGGCTACGAGATGTGGGGCTACTCGCCGCTCATCTACGGCAATGGGCTGAAGCAGGTGGCGATCAAGGGCGAAGGCGTGATCGAGGGCCAGGGCCAAGCCTGGTGGGACGCCTACCGCGTTATCCGCGCAGGCGGCGCGGCACCGGCCTCCGAGCATCTGCCGAAGCTGGTGGAGCTCAACCGGGTGCTGACCGATACGGTCAAAAGCAATATCGTCGAATGGCAGACGCAGTTCCTGCGTCCGCCGCTTCTGCAGCTCATGCACTGCGAAGAGGTGGTACTGGAGGGCATTACCCTGCAGAACTCACCATTCTGGAATACGCACCTCGTCTACTGCGACGATGTGTCCCTACGCGGCGTCAAATTCAAGAACCCGTCGACGACCCCGAACGGGGACGGCCTGGACGTGGACTCCTGCTCCAATGTGAGAATCTCCGACTGCCACTTCGACGTAGGGGATGACTGTCTCTGCCTGAAGTCCGGCATTGACGAGGACGGCCGCCGGGTCGGACGGCCGACGGAGAACGTAGCGGTCACGAACTGCACGATGCTGCACGGCCACGGCGGCGTGGTGCTCGGCAGCGAGACGGCCGGCGGGATCCGTAATGTAACGATCTCCAACTGCATCTTCATCGGTACGGACCGGGGCATCCGGATCAAGACGAACCGGGCGCGGGGCGGCGGCGTGGAGAACGTGCGGATCAGCAACATCTATATGGAGGATGTGCTGTGCCCGCTGGCGATCAACGCTTTCTACAAGCACGGCATCGACGAGAGCAACCCGCTGCTGACGAGCCCCGAGGCCGTACCGGTCACCGAAGGCACGCCGGTCATCCGCCACATCCAGATCAGCGATGTGACGGCGAAGAACGCCCGGGCGGCCGCCGGCTTCATCTACGGCCTGCCGGAGATGCCGATCGAGGATGTCGCGCTGCGTCACGTAACCTTCGAGATGACCCTCGATCCGGCTGAAGAGGGCGGAGAGCCCGACATGGTGCGGGAAGAGCGGATCATGGCCGGCGACGGCATCCTGTGCCGTCATGTCCAGGGCCTCGAGCTCCATCACGTGCGGGTGGAGACCCGGCAGGGCCCGGCTCTGCTGCTCGAGGACAGCCGCGAGATTGAGATCGACGGTCTGCGCATGAAGAAGCGCCACGCGGATACGCCGGTCATCACGATGAAGAATACCGACGAAGTGGAAGTATCCGGCTTCCGGGAAGAGAAGGGGCAGGCTCCTTATCTGGCGAAAGCCGACCCGGCCGCCGCGAAGTAATCAGGAGGCCGGCCCGGCTAGCGGGCGGGCCTCTCTTTTATCAGCAGACTGCGCCGCAGGCAGCCGGACAAACGAACCGGCCGATGCGGGTGGGTGGAGAACGTTATGACCGATGGGGAGGAAGAGCTTCATGTGGCATCCGGACGATTATTTGGAAAGACTCTACCGCAAGCTGGAAGAACAGAGGAAGACGGCATCGCAGGGGCCGTCCGCGGCGGAGCGCGAGCGTCTGCGGGGCCGGCTGCAGGATCTGCTGGGCCGCTTCGAAGAGGAGGAAGCGCCGCTGCAGCCGAAGCTTCTTGAGAGCGAAGAGATGGCGGACGGCATCACGCGGCAGCGGATCGAATACTCCACGGCGGAGGGACTCCGGGTTCCGGCTTATCTGCTCCTGCCGAAGGAAGCCCGCACCGGCCGCCGGCCGGCGGTGCTCGCCTGGCACGGCCATGGCTATGGCAGCCGGGAAGCGGTCGGCCTGCTGCCGGACGGCACGCTGAACCCGGGCCCGCCGGGCATTCACCGGAACTTCGCAGTGGAGCTGGCGCGGCGGGGGCTTGTCGTTCTCGTGCCGGAGATCGTCGGCTTCGGGGACCGGCGCATCCGGCAGGAAGCGGACGGCGAGCCCGGCTCGAACTCCTGTTTCCCGATCGGGGCTGCGCTGCTCCTGGCCGGCCGCACGATTGCCGGTCTGCGGGCGTGGGAAGCCCGCCGGGCAGCGGATTATCTGCTCACCCGGGACGACGTGGACGGGCAGCGGATCGGCTGCTTCGGCTTCTCGGGCGGCGGGATGGTGGCCTCGCTGTCCGCGGCGCTCGTGACCGGATGAAGGCGACGGTCATCACGGGTTACAGCAATACGTATAAGACGAGCATTCTGGACAGACGCCATTGTCTCGACAATTATATTCCGGGGATCCTGGCGGAAGCGGAAATGCCGGATCTGCTGGCGCTGATCGCCCCAAGGGAGCTGTATCTCGAGGCGGGGACGGAAGATCACCTGTTCCCTGTCGAACAGGTCAAAGCGGTCTATCAGGGGCTGGCGGAACTGTATCAATCACTGGGGGCAGGGGATGCCATAGGTCTGGACGTCTTCGAAGGCAAGCATGAAATCTGCGGCCGCCGGTCCTTCGATTGGATCGCTTCCCGGCTCAAGGCTTAGCGGATACGGCGGACCGCAGAGGTAAGAGAATGGCCCGAAGACCAAAGCGTTTCCTGGCACTGAGCATGTCTGCATGCCGGGATCATCGCACAGCAGGTCAGTACGGCAGGAGGGGGAATAAGCATGGCAATCGTAGAGGGGAAGGCCTGTCCGGCCTGCGGAGGTACGGAGCTGGCGGAGGGAGAGCAGGCGGGATATTCGCAGATGGGACACCGGGGCAAGCCGCTGAAGCCGGGCTCGCCGATCGTGCACGTGTTCTGTACCGACTGCGGCATCATCATTCAGAGCTATGTCAGCCAGCCTCAGCGTTTTAAGCGGACTACCGTGAAAGTGTAACACGGCGGGGATCCGAAGAGGGGCTCACACACAGCCATATAGCAAACGGCAAAGCAGCAGCGGCCCTCAGGGCGGTCTGCTGCTTTTTGGCATGGCCGGGTTTCCCGGGACCAGGACGGTGCCGGGGGAGTACTGCCCGCTTGCAGGCGCTTGGATCACCCGCCGATTACCCGGCTGCTGCGGAGAGCCGCTCCTCAGGAGTCCGGCTGCCGTTTTTTCTCCCACGTCAGCTGGGGCATCCTGCAGCAGGCCGCGGAATCTTCGATCAGCTGCATGAGCCGCCGCAGCCGCGTCTCCTCCTTCTTGGCGGAGAGGACCCACCACACCGCTGTCTTGCGGTAGCCTGGAGGCTGGGCCTGGAAGTAGGCCCAAGCCCCGGGTCTGGCACGGAACATCGCTTCATACTCAGCAGTCAGCACCGCCGTTTCCTTCTGCTCGTAGGCGTAGACAGACGACTTCTCCTCCGAGCGCCCATCGAACGCCTTGAGGCCGGCCGGCCTCATCCGGCCCTGCCCGGTGAGTTCCTCTACCCGTGCGATGTTCACCGAGCTCCAGATGCTCCCCGGCCGCCGCGGGGTGAACCGGATGGTATAGCTCTGGTCGTCGATGCGCTTGCGGACTCCGTCGATCCATCCGAAGCACAGGGCTTCGTCCACCGATTCGGGCCACGTGAGGCTGGGACGGCCGGTCCCTTTTTTGTAATAGCCCACCCACAGTTCCGAAGCGTCTGCATGATGAGATTCGAGCCAGGCGCGCAGTTCGGCCGGCGAGGCAAAAAACATGGGATTCATGAGTCCTTCCTCCTTCGAATCAGGCGGGAATATCTTGACTTTTGACTCCATTAAATTTATACTAAGTCTAAATACTACGATACAAGACAAGGAATGACAAAGCCATGGCTAAAATCAACTGGACGACACAGCGCAGGGCTGTGTATGAAGTGCTGCAGGCGTCGGAAGACCATCCCACGGCCTCGGAGGTCATCGAACGCCTCCGTGCCAAGGGAGACCAGTTCGCCTACGGTACGGTCTACAATTCGCTCCGGTATCTGACCGACATGGGGCTGATCCGCGAACTGAAGCTTGGCGAGACGGCTTCCCGTTACGATGCCCGGACCGAAGATCATCATCATATTATCTGCCAGCGCTGCGGCCGGGTGGATGAAGTCATGAACGAAATTCCAGCCACATGGGTCAAGGAAGTCGAGCAGGTGACCGGATATGCGGTCAGTCATGCCCATGCGGTGTTAGAAGGGGTGTGTGCAGCTTGTTTAACAGTGAAACCTTAACGGCTCCCTCCCGCGCCGGCGCTTACGAGAGCTGGACGGGCAGCGGCATGCCGCAGACGCCGGGCAGCAGCCAGTCGACGTCCGCCGGTGACCGCTGCACCGCCCCGCGCCGCGTGGGCCTGCTGAGCCCGGCGCCTGACCGGTTGTACCCGCTGATCATGGAGCTGTACCGCGGCTGCTGCGATCTGTTCCTGATGCATCAGGCCGACGAGAGCCTGCTCGGGACCGGCCCGGTTGATCTGCTCATCGTGGACGAGACGCTCTCCGAAGAAGCGGGCAGCGCGTCCCGGATGGCCTCCTGGCTGCGCAGCACGGGACTTGATATTCCGGCTCTGATTCTGGTCCGGGACCGTCAGCATCTGACGAGCATTCCTGCCGATCTGCGGAAGCAGCAGGGGGTCTGGTTCGCCGTGCCCCAGGAAGCATGGACCGCGGTGCAGAGTGCCGTCAGAGGGCCGAGACGGGAACGGGAGACCGGGATCCTGACCTTCAAGGATCTGTGTGTGGACGAGAAGCGGATGAGTGTCACCCGGGGCCAGACGTCCCTGTCGCTGACGAAGACCGAGTACGATCTGCTGCGGGCCCTGTTGGCGGCCGAAGGGGCGGTACTCTCCCGCGAGGAGCTGATTCACCGCATCTGGAGCAGTGATTTCTATGGGGGAAGCAACGTCGTCGACGCCCATATGAAGAGCCTGCGCAAGAAGCTGGGAGACAGCGCCGCGGCGCCCAAGTACATTCTGACTGTGCGCGGTGCCGGCTACCGGCTTGCCGACGATGGGATGTGATTTGGGGGCGGCTGCTTGGAACCATGCCGAATCTGCTTTTCTCCTTATAGAGAGGTGCAGGTTCGGTGTTTGGTTCTGATCCTGCCTTATGGCTTCCATGAAGCTGGTCAAGAAGGCCAGAACCCGGCTTTATCCTCATAGGGGTAAGCATGGCATTCGAGGCGTTTGGTTCATCCCATCTTCATTCCATGATCACAAGAACTTCATGCGTTTTGCCATGGAGCATGGTACAATATAGACATGATTTAGATTAAGTCTAAAAACAAGTTTAAATTTAACTAGATTGAATTTAAGGAGGGCAGCGATATGACGATTCTCCTCAAAGACGCCTCTCAGGCGATGGTCCGATCCGGTACCCGCATGACGGCACAGCGGCAGCTGATTCTGGAATACTTGTTCGAGAAGCTCTCCCATCCGTCGGCGGAGGAGATCCACAAGGCGATTTATAAAGATTATCCCAAAGTGGTGAGCATCACGACGATTTATAACAACCTGCGCACACTCAAGGAACTGGGGCTCGTCCGGGAATTCTACCTGCTGAACAGCGGTGTGGCGAGGTATGACATCCGTCTCGGACACCACCATCACCTCGTATGCGGCGAGTGCGGCCGAATCGAAGACTGGCTTGGGCCGGCCCCGTCGCCGGTACAGCCGGGAGCCCCGCTCGGCGATCACGGTTTCCTGCCGGAGAGCTTCACCATGGAAATCCGGGGCACCTGCCAAAGCTGCGCGAACAGCGGAGGCAAGGCGCAGCCCAGAGCCGTATGAACGGTAAGGGCCGGACCTCTTGGGGAGCCGCCCCAGGCTTGCCGGCATCAACATCCATCCCACAATCCCATCCCTAAGGAGGAATAAAACATGAGTACAACGCAGCAGATGCAGGCCAAAGAACAGTTAAACGAAGCGGTGAACAAGCAGATTGCCAACTGGTTCGTGCTGTATGTCAAATTTTATAATTTCCACTGGTATGTCAAAGGCTCGCAGTTCTTCACCCTTCATACGAAATTCGAGGAACTCTACACCGAAGCCGGGCTGCATATCGACACCCTTGCCGAGCGGCTTCTGTCGCTGGGCGGCCGTCCTGTGGCGGCCATGAACGCCTGTCTCCAGCTGTCGTCCGTACAGGATGCGAACGGCAGCGAGACAGCCGAAGAGATGGTTCGAAGCACGGTGAGCGACTTCCGGACCTTAACCGGCGAGCTCAAGGAAGCGATGAAGCTGGCGGACGCAGCCGATGACGAGACGACCGGCGATATGCTGCTAGGCATTCACTCGAGCCTGGAGAAGCACGCCTGGATGCTGGAAGCGTTCCTTGGCAGATAACCGACCTTATACTCCGGCATGATCCCTTCACAACCCGGTTTCGCTGTTCTGATGACGGCGGGGCCGGGTTTTGTCATGCCGAGGCCGGGGAATCGGTCCGAAGAGCGGCAGCGCATCGACGGTGATTCCTCCAATGGCGCCGATCCTCCGAAGGCCTGTCCTTCTCTTACCCGAAGAGGATATCAAGCACCGAACCGAGCTGACCTCTTGATTTGCCCTCGAGCACGCGGGGATTATACACCTCGACATATCCGCAGTTCTGGCAGGAGACGAAGAGATAGTGGTTATGCTGGATGTCGAACAGCTTGCTGAGCCCCGTGCCTGTCATGGCCACTTCTTTAATGTAGCAGATGTTGCCGGAGCACTTGACGCATTTGTATTTCTCATGAATCGCTTCTTCCAATTTCACGCGGAGCACCTCCGATGGATATTTGGCCGCAATGCAGCCAGGTCTGAATGAGGGGGAGGTTGCGGGTAACCGGTGCAGGCCGACTGCGGTCAATCCCGTCTGCGCAGCCGAAGCAGTCCCTGGATCAGCAGGACCAGTCCGGCGGCCGTCAGCGCAGCTGCAATCAAATAAGGAATCATAAACATCAATTCATTTCCCTGGTCCGGTCCGCCGCTCTCCTCCAGCAGAGCATGCCACGTGGTCCAGCCCCAAGCTCCGGTCCCCAGAAGAAGAGAGCCGCCGGCCAGACGCAGAACAGCCGGTACATGCCGCAGCAAGATTCAGCCGCCCCCTCCCGACTAAAAAAAGGATATATATAACAGACGAAACAAGCGCTGCTAAGGTTTCCTGGTTCCGGCCAAAAAGGAGGTAAAATGGTCCATTTTCAGTCCGTGATGTGCAGGGGGACTTTCATGTACACGGCAAAAAGGAGCTGCCGAAGAGCAGCTCCTTGCCTCTGTTATCCCACCCGCTGAAACTGGCTGGTATACAATCCATGATAGAATCCGCGCGCCTCGAGCAGCTGCTCATGAGTGCCCCGCTCGATAATCTCTCCGCCGTGCAGCACCAGAATCTGGTCGGCACTGCGGATGGTGCTCAGGCGGTGGGCGATGACGAACGAAGTGCGCCCCTGCATCAGCACATTCATCGCTTCCTGAATCTGCATCTCAGTGCGGGTGTCGATCGAGCTCGTCGCTTCGTCGAGCACCAGGATCGCCGGGTCGGCGAGAATCGCCCGGGCGATGGTGAGCAGCTGCCGCTGACCGTGGCTTAGGTTCGAGCCTTCGGCCGACAGCACGCTGTCGTAGCCCTGGGGCAGCTTGCGGATGAAGCTGTCGGCCCCGGCCAGCTTCGCGGCTTCTTCGACTTCGGCATCCGTGGCGCCAAGCCGGCCGTAGCGGATATTCTCGCGGATCGTGTCGGAGAACACGTACGCGTCCTGCAGCACGATACCGAGCTGGCTGCGCAGGATGTTCTTGTCGAACTCCTGCAGCGGGCGGCCGTCGATCGTGATGGAGCCGCCGGAGATCTCATAGAAGCGTGTCAGGAGATTGACGATCGTCGTTTTGCCCGCACCGGTAGGTCCGACCAGCGCGATCGTCTCGCCGGGCTTTGCCGTGAAGGTGATGTGCTTCAGGATCGGTTCCCCTTCCTTGTAGCCGAAGGACACGTCCTTGAAGACCACCTCGCCAGTGAGCGTCTGCTCCTGAAGGGCTGAAGGGCTGCCGTGCCCCATGCCGTATTCGTCCTCGGCATCGAGAAGCTCGAAGGCCCGTTCAGCCCCGGCCACGCCCGCCTGGATGAGGTTGTACTGATTGGCCAGCTCGTTGACCGGACGGCCGAACTGCTTCGAGTAGTTCAGGAAGGCGACGACGATCCCGATCGTCGTGAAGTCCCCCAGCACCATCCAGCCGCCCACGGCGGCAACCAGGGCAAAGCCGAAGTTGTTGATCACGTTCATCACCGGCCCCATCATGCCGGAGAGCAGCTGGGCACGGATCGAGGCGTCCCGAAGCCGGTTATTGATGCCCCGGAACTCTTCCGCAGCTCTGGCTTCCCGGTTGTAGACGGTGACGACCTTCTGGCCGGATACCGTCTCTTCAATGAAGCCGTTGAGCTCGCCGAGCCGCTGCTGCTGCTCCTTGAAGTGGCCCCGGGTACGCTTCGAGATCGCACCGGTCACCAGCATGACCAGCGGGATCGTGACAAGCGAGACGAGCGTCAGCCAGACGTTCAGGGCGAGCATCATGGCCAGCGAGCCGATGATGGTCACGACGCTGGTGATGAGCTGGGTGACACTTTGATTGAAGGAGGTCGACACGTTCTCGATATCGTTGGTGGTCCGGCTCATGAGCTCCCCGTGCGTCTTGCTGTCGAAGAATCGGAGGGGAAGCAGCTGAAGCCGGGCGAACACGTCGGTGCGCAGCTCCCGTACGGTAGCCTGGGTCACCCCGGACATGATGTAGGTCTGGATCCAGTTCATTGCTCCGCTGATCAGGTATACCCCGAGCAGCAGAAGGCACAGCCTGAGGAGCCCGGCATAGTCGCGGGGCAGGATATACTCGTCGATGGCCCGGCCGATGAGATAAGGACCGAGCAGGGCGAGCCCCGCACTCAGCAGGGTGAACAGGAAGACGAGGATCAGTCCCGTACGCTGCCGGCTGAGATAGCGCCACATCCGGCGCAGCGTCGCTCCCGTATGCTTGGCCCGGACCTTGGGCATGGTGCCGCGTCCGGGACCGCCCATCGGGCCTCCCCCCATCGGACCGCCCATGCCCATAGGAGGGCCCCCCGGAGGCCCCGGGGGTCTGTCTTGTCTGTTATCGGCCATAGCTGACTTCCTCCTTTCCAAGCTGCGAGCGGTAAATATCCTGATACACGCGGCTGCTTTCCATAAGCTCCGCATGGGTGCCTTCCGCCGCGATCTCGCCGTCTTCCAGCACCAGGATGCGGTCTGCGTCGAGGACCGAGGAGATCCGCTGGGCGATCAGGATGCAGGTGGTCTCGGCCATGAGCTCCTTGAGCGCCCGCTGAATCCGCGATTCGGTCCCAAGGTCGACGGCGCTCGTGCTGTCGTCGAGGATCAGGATCGCCGGACGGAGGAGCAGGGCGCGGGCAATGGAGATCCGCTGCTTCTGCCCCCCCGAGAGGTTGATCCCCCGCTGGCCGAGCACCGTGTCATAGCCGTCCGGGAAGCTCATGATGAACTCATGCGCTTCCGCCGCCCGGGCGGCCGCTTCGACTTCCTCCTGGGACGCCTCGGGCCGGCCGAACCGGATGTTGTCGCGGATCGTTCCGCTGAACAGAATGGCCTGCTGCAGCACCATGCCGATACGCCCGCGCAGGTGGTGCAGATCCATCTCCCGCACATCCGTGCCGTCGATCAGCACACTGCCCTCCACCGGGTCATAGAGCCTCGGGATCAGGCTGACGAGCGAGCTCTTCCCGGAGCCCGTGGGCCCGAGGATCGCCAGCGTCTGCCCGGCTTCGGCGGTGAAGGAGAGGTGCTTCAGCACGAGCTCCTTGCGATCCTCGCCTTCATAGGAGAAGGCCACGTTCCGGAATTCGACGCGTCCGGCCTGCACGGTATCCTTCAGGGCTTGCGCAGGGCTTTGGATATCCGCCTCCGTCGTCATCACTTCATTGATGCGGTCGGCGGACGCCTTGGCACGGGAGATGAAGACCATCATCATGCCGACCATAAGCAGGGAGAAGAGAACCTGCGTCACGTAGTTGATGAAGGCGACCAGGTCGCCTACGGGCAGCTCTCCGTTCCAGGTCTGCGCCCCGCCGAACCAGAGGACGGCGACGATCGAGACGTTCATGATGAGCGTCATGACGGGCATGTTGATGGCCACGGCACGGGCGGCCTTCAGGGCGACCGCCGTATAGTCCTCGTTGGCACGTCCGAACCGGGCTTCTTCGAAGGGACCGCGGACGAAAGCCTTGACGACCCGGATGCCCGAGAAATTCTCCTGCAGCACCGTATTCAGCCCGTCAAGCTTCTGCTGTACCTGGGAGAACAGGGGGAACGAAAAACGGATGAGCAGGAAGAGAACCAGGAAGAGCAGCGGAATGGCCACGGCCAGGATCAGAGCGAGTTTCGGCGAAATCGTCAGCGCCATGATGACGCTTCCGAGAGCAAGGAACGGCGCACGGACCAGGATACGCAGGGTCATCTGCACCAGGTTCTGCACCTGGACGATATCCCCGGTCAGCCGCGTGACGAGCGAGCCCTCCTTGAAGCGGTCCAGATTCTTGTAGGAGAACGTCTGCACTTTGCGGAACAGCGCTTCCCGCAGATCGGTACCGAAGTTCTGGGCGGCGGAGCTGGAGAAGACGGTACATCCGATCCCGCCGATGAGACCGATCAGCGCGTAGCCCAGCATAAGCAGGCCGGTGCTGCGCACATGGGCCAGATCTCCTTTCATGACGCCGTCATTGACGATGCTCGCCATCAGCTTGGGCTGCAGAAGATCCATATAGACCTCCAGAAGCATAAGCAGGGGAGCGAGCAGTACGGCTTTCCAGTAAGGGCGCAGGTATGCCGCCAGGGTTCTCATAGGAAGATCACCTCTCTATCTATAAAATAAGGCTGTGGCTATATGGCCGGAATTGTTTAGCCGGCTAATCAATTAATCGGGATTCGGCTCCTGCAGGTTCTCGTACATCTGCAGCAGCAGACGGCGGAGCAGCAGCTTCTCCTCCGGGGAGATCCGGGCCATCGTCACCTGCTCCATCTCACGCAGCGCCTCCCGGACGGCTTCATGGGCAAGGCGCCCTTTATCCGTCAAGTAGACGCGGGAGATGCGCTGATCCTGCGGATCCGGGCGGCGCTCGAGGAGTCCCATTTTCGCCATCCGGTTGATCATTACCGTCAGTGTAGCGGGTTTGACGCGCAGCTTATCGGCAAGCTCGCTCTGCCGCTGGCCGTCCTGTTCGGCGAGATGGTGCAGCAGCGGAGGCTGCCCCGGATGGACCTCATAATCCTGGATCAAGCCGTGCACCCGGTTGCGGTGAATCCGCATGACCCGGGAGAGAAGAAAGGGAATGGAGTCCGATTCGTACACGTTCATGGAATAACCTCTTTCTGCCGGAACCGCATACCGCATGGGATATTTCTAGAAAAAAAGGTTAGCCGGCTAATGAATAGTGTACTCCCCAAACAGGATTTGGTCAAATGGGCAGGATACATTTTTTGTCATATGGGACACTAATAAGGAGAGACCACCGAGAGGAGGTGTGCTTCGTGAGCCTGGATGGAAGCAGGGAAGAGCGGGAATACACCGTTGAGCTGGAAGGAATGGAAGAGGAGATCCCGGGGGCTGCAGAGGACGAGGGGGAAGACCACGTCCACGTGGAATGGGCCGGATACATCTGAAGGGGGAGGGAGGGGGCGTAAGCCCGCTCCCTTTTTTGTTGGTGACAGAAGCTGCAATAAATTCTGCGTCTTGCCGCGACCCGCGATGGAATCACGGGCTCCGTTCAGCAGTTCCCATCCCTTGGCCCTGCCTTGCAGAACATGGTATACTGCCAATAAGGAACGAATGTTCGGAAGATTCGAAGAGAAGGGAGCGGGAGGGATGCCGGGTGAGGTGAATCTGTCTGTCAGGACGCTGGTCGAGTATGCCTACCGGAGCGGCAGCATCGAATCCGGCTTCCGGACGGCGGCTTCGCTGACGGAGGGAACGAAGGCGCACAAGCAGGTGCAGAGCGGCTATGGCGAAGAGGACCAAAAGGAAGTGCATCTGGCGCTGTCCCTGGAGCATGGGGGCGTCCGCTACGTCATCGAGGGGCGCTGTGACGGGCTCTTAAAGGAGGGCGGCGGCATGACGGTCGATGAGATCAAATCGACTTCGGGCCGGCTGGCGGATATCCGCGAGGACACGTACCCTGTCCACTGGGCGCAAGCGCAGTGCTATGCGTATATGTATGCCCGGTTGCACGGTCTGGAGCGTATGGGCATCCGGCTGACCTACATCCAGGTGGACAGCGGGGAGCGGATCCTATTCACGAGGGAGGCTGCCGCAGCGGAGCTCCAAGCCTTCATGGAAGAGACGATAGCCCGCTATGCGCCTTACGCCTCCATGCAGCTGCAGCACGAAGAGGCCCGGACGGCGAGCATCCGGGCCCTCTCCTTCCCCTTCCCTTCCTACCGGGAAGGGCAGCGGAACTTCGCCGGCGCCGTCTACAAGGCGATCGAAGGGGAGAAGCAGCTGTTCGTCCGTGCGCCGACGGGAACCGGGAAGACGATCTCTACTCTCTTCCCCGCGGTGAAGGCCATGGGCGAGGGGCTGCTCTCCCGGATGTTCTACCTTACGGCCAAGACGATCACCCGGACGGTGGCCGAAGAAGCGCTGGCCCTGATGGAAGGGCACGGCCTGCAGCTCAAGAGCGTAACCATTACCGCCAAGGAGAAGGTCTGCTTCAAGGAAGAGGTCCGCTGTACGCGGGAGGCCTGCGAGTATGCGGACGGTTACTATGACCGGATCAACGGAGCGGTGCTCGACCTGCTCTCCCATGAGACCCGGATGTCCAGGGAGGTGATCGCCCGGTATGCCGAGAAGCACCGGGTGTGCCCGTTTGAGTTTTCCCTGGATGCGGCCTATGCGGCAGATTGTGTGATCTGCGATTATAACTATATATTCGATCCCCGTGTCTCGCTGAAGCGGACCTATGAGGAAGGGCGGCGGCGTACCGCGCTCCTGATCGACGAGGCCCATAACCTGGTGGACCGGGCACGGGAGATGTTCTCCGCTGAACTGGCGAAGTCCGCCTTCCTGGCCGTACAGAGGGCCTATAAGGAGGTCCGGCCGGCCGTGTCGGAGGCCGCCAAGTCCGTGAATGCCTGGTTCACGGCCTACCGCAAGGGGCATGAGGGCGTGAACTGTTCGGTTCTGCCCGGTCTGCCGGAGGAACTGCTCCAGCTGCTGGAGCAGTTCGGAAGCGAAGCGGAAGAGGAGCTTGGACAGCCTTCGGCAGGGGCGGAAGCGGAAGGGCAGCAGCTCCTCCTCGATACGTATTTTGCCGCTCACAGCTTCCTGCGCATTGCAGGTCTCTACGATCCCAAGCGTCATGTCACCTACGGGGAATGGGACCGCAGGGATGTGCGGCTGAAGCTCTTCTGCATCGATCCCTCGTCCCTGCTGCAGGGGATGGCCAAAGGCTACCGGTCGCGGACTTATTTCTCGGCCACCTTGGCGCCATTCTCCTACTATATGGAGATGCTTGGGGGGCAGGCGGACGATTATGCGATCTCCATCCCTTCCCCCTTCTCCCCGGGGCAGTGGGAGATCACGATCTATCCCTGGTCCACCCGGTACCGGGACCGCGAACGGACGAAGAACGGAATTGTGGAGCTGATCCGCCGGCTTGCCGAGCAGAAGCCCGGAAATCATCTCGTCTTCTTCCCGTCATACGAATATATGAAGCTGATCGGCGAGGAACTTGGGGCAGGAGAGGGGGAGCTGGCCGCAAGGCTGAGGATTCAGCTCCCGGGCATGACGGAAGAAGACCGGGAAACGTTCCTTGACGCCTTCTCCGAGAGCGGCGGGGTGATTGGGCTGGCCGTGCTCGGCGGAATCTTCTCCGAAGGCATCGATCTGCGCGGAGACCGGCTGACCAGTGTTGTGATCGTGGGCGTAGGGCTGCCCCAGGTTTCCTTCGAGCGCAGTCTCATTCAGGAGCACTTCGATCGGAGCGGGGAAGGGCGCCGGGGGTTCGATTATGCGTACGTGATTCCCGGTATGAACAAGGTGCTGCAGGCCGGGGGGAGGCTGATCCGCACCGAGTCGGACCGCGGTTCGCTGACCTTGATCGACGACCGGTTCCTGCAGGGGCCCTATAAGTACCTCCTGCCCAAAGAATGGGCGCACGCGTCGGTGATGAAGTCTTCAGGCAGATAGAAGCCGGACGGACCCGCCCGAAGAGCCGCAGGGTGCACATGAGCCGGCGGTTCCAGACTTGGAGCGCACGAAAAGTAGGGGTTCTGCTTATGAGATCATAACCAGAACCCCTACGGTTTCATTAGAGCACTATTCAATTGTTCCTTTACTCTCCATTCAAACAACTTGCGTTGCATTCAGATTTTTTTGGATACTGCCGGATCTTGCCGGCTCCTGCACCTTGCTTGCTGCCGGTCCGTCATGACGCCGAGTTCCCGCATGCCCCTTAAGCTTGTACGATCGTAACTCCTTTCCCGGGAGATAGAAGAAACATAGGCATGCATCGCTTTCGCTACTCCAATGGACTATCCCCTTTCCTTGGGGAGCCGTATCTGAGACGCGCTCCGTCTGGATCTGGTTCGGTACCGTGGAAAGTCTTATCCGCTTTCTGTACGGATGGCGGAGATTTGGTGAAGTCTTCTCCGTCTTTGTACATCACGGTTAAGACTTGAGTTCATCATACGTTAATATTTAATTTTTGTAAATATTCAGAATATTTGATGAAATAGGCTTTTGGTTGGATTTTCTTTGGTTACCCCGTATTTTCTGACCCATTCTTCGACTTCCTCACGCTTTGACGCCTTGACAAGTAAACGCTTTCTTCCTAAGTTGGCCGCTCAATCCTGCCTATTGCAACCATGAGATTTCCTAAGAGAGTACGCCCGGTAAGAATTGACGCTGCCGGCTTCCCGGCGGCCGGCCATATTTCGCCATCACATGGCCAATTCCATCCAGTTTTCTGTCATCTTCCGACAGAGGGACATTTTCAGCGCTGATTACATAATATAACCAATAAAAACGATAGGAATACAAAATCAAGGAGCTGTTTCCTTGGAGTCCTAACACTCTTGAGAGGAAAGCAGCAGCCTCAAAGTCCCCCATTCCATCTGAATCCGTTAAGAGATAGAGGTGCTCAGGGGTCGAGCCGGTAAACATAGAAGAGGAAGGTTAGGATAGTTGACATAAAAATGAAAGGGGCCTGGCCGTCCTAAATTCAACCTTTGGTCAATAGGGCGATGCTACCTCTTTTTAACCATTTATTAATCTAAAATTTTCTTAATATTCAGTGCTTTCGCTCTATTCTACTCTTATGTCCAATCTATTACATTGGGAAGGCAATATATTCCAAATATTAGGAGTGAATTGTGTGAAAAGAAAGCTTACTTCTGCTGTACTAATTGCTTCATTATCGACCACTGTAATTTCCGCAGCCTCGGCTGCCTCCCCGAATGCAGAGGTCCAATATTCGAAAGAGTACAACACTCCCGAGTTCATCTCCGGCCGCTGGCAGGCACCTCAAGGCCTCGGCAAAGCTGAGAAAGTGTGGAATTATCTGGACTCTCAAAAATCGCTGTTTGCCGTGAACGGGGATCCGAAAGAGAATTTTGAAATCCTCGAAGAAATTGCCGATCCGGAGAAAGGTACATATCATGTAAGATTGGCACAAAAATATAAAGGGTTGAAAGTCTTCGGTGCGCAGCAGACGGTTCACCTGGAGGATAATGGAGGCAATGCTTCGTACCTGGGGCAGTTCGTCCCGGATCTCGACAAGAAGGCGAAGCTGAAGCAGAAGCCGCAGCTCTCGGCCCAGCAGGCTGTAGAGAAAGCCAAGCAGGATGCGGGCGAAGCGGTCGGTCCGCTGACCAAGTTCGAAATTCCGCCGCAGGCCGAGCTGCAAATCTATGTGCAGGGGGAGGACGCTTCGCTGGCGTATATCCTGGAGCTGAACTTCCTGGAGCCGAAGCCGGGCCGCTGGCAGTATGTGATCGATGCGGTCAGCGGCAAGATTCTAGCGAAGTGGAACAAGCTTGACGAAGTATCGGCTGCGGGTACGGGTGTCAACGGGGACACGAAGGCGTTCCAATCCACAGCGTCATCGACCGGGTATACGCTGGTGGACGGTGCGCGCAAGATCAACACGTATACGGCGGGCAACCGTACGAGCCTTCCGGGTTCGATCGTGCGCGACACGGACAACTACTGGACGGACGGTGCAGCCGTTGATGCCCATGCTCATGCCGCAGCCACTTACGATTATTACAAGAATGTACACGGCCGCAGCTCTTACGACAATGCAGGAGCCGCCATCGATTCGACGGTTCATTACTCCTACAGGTATAATAATGCTTTTTGGAACGGCTACCAGATGGTATACGGTGACGGCGACGGGGTTACTTTCAAGGCGCTCTCCGGCAGCCTGGATGTAGTGGCTCATGAGCTCACCCACGCTGTGACCGAATACTCGGCAGGTCTGATCTATCAGAATGAGTCGGGGGCACTGAATGAGTCGATCTCCGATATCTTCGGGGCCATGCTCGACAGCGGAGACTGGCTGCTCGGCGAGGATGTCTATACACCGGGTACTTCCGGTGACGCGCTACGGTCGCTCTCCAACCCGGCCGCATACGGAGATCCCGATCATTACAGCAAGCGTTACACCGGTACAGCGGACAACGGCGGAGTGCACACCAACAGCGGCATCAACAACAAAGCCGCTTACCTGCTGGCCCAGGGCGGAACGCATTACGGCGTAAGCGTGCAGGGCATCGGACGGGAGAAGACCGGCAAGATCTACTATCGTGCCCTTACCGTATACCTGACGCCTTCTTCCAACTTCCGGAATATGAGACAAGCGGCCATTCAAGCCGCAACCGATCTGTATGGTTCCACCTCTGCAGAGGCGGCATCGGTCAAAGCGGCATATACAGCCGTGGGAATCAATTAACAGCCAGGGCCTGCACCTCAACGGGCACAGCCTTCACCAAGCCAGCCTCCACGCCGCCTCAATGCGGAAGTGGAGGCTGGCTTCATATAGTTCGACAAGACTAGTCGAATTGTGTCGAAATAACAAATATTCTATATTGACAATTTCACGAAAAGTTCATAATATTAGTTTCACAGAAGGAAACAAACGCGAGAATGGCAAACTTGATGAAAATCAAGGACGCAAAGTCATGGGCCAAAAGTCTTAAACCCATACATAAGATCATGGCAGCCGGGCTGCATTCACCCACAACAACAAAGAGCAAAGGGGACATCAAGATTATGGTGAATTTCGTGTCGGTAGCAGAGGGAATGACGTCGGTGGGCAAGGGGATCGGATTTGGGATCATTGCGATCGGAGCCCTTCCGTTTCTGCTGCTGAAGAGTCTTCAGTAGGCCGTATCCGGCAGAGACCGAATAGGACGCATGCTTTGGGGTGCGGTCCAACAAGCAGCAGCTAACAGCAAGGAGACACACGTCAGGGCTAACTTGATGAAAGTCAGGGGCGCAAAGTCACGGGCCTGTGATCCGTTCCGCGGATTATGGCAGCCGGGCTGCATTCACCCACAACAACGAAGAGCAAAGGGGACATCAAGAACATGGTGAATTTCGTGTCGGTAGTACAAGGCATCGCATCGGTAGGCAAAGGCATCGGCTTCGGTATCGTAGCTATCGGAGCTCTGCCGTTCATGCTCGTGAAGAGCATGCAATAGGACAGAGCGATAAGCATAGTATGATAGAAGAGAGAAGATAGAAGCAGCGGGATAGAGGCGGCGAGCATAGAAGAGTTTGATGGAGCCGCTTCAAGCCGGAGGAGAAGAAAGCAGATCAAGGAGGGGGCCGGGGTCCCCTCCTTTTTGCCGTTTCCGCAGGAAAAGTCCTAAGCCGCATAGCGGGCGCGAAGTATGAGAATGGCCCGGCGGCCGCATACTAGGCAGGATTCCGCCAAAAATAACAAATGGGACCAATCATACCGATATAGAGGCAGTATAGCAAATGGTACGCCGGCTGCGGGAAGGATGTGCGGAAGTGATCCCGGATTTGTTCATGAATGTGGCAATTCTTTTGGCTTTTTTATTCATATTCCGGCTGTTGTTCCATGACAGGCTGTCCGCATGGCCGTGGACGCTCCGCGGCAAGATGGCGGCGGGGGCGCTGCACGGGGGGGCTGGGGCGTCCTTCTCATGCTCTTCGGCGTCAGGATCAGCGGAAGTGTGCTGGGCGGCAGCGCCCTCATTGATCATCGAATGATCGCCTTGATGATGGCCGCCCATGTCGGGGGCCTTCCCTCTACGCTTACGGCCGGCGCCGTTATGATCGGAGGCCGCCTTGTGCTGCAGGGAAGCTGCGACACGGTCTTTTTGACGTCTGCGGCGGGGATTGCGGCAGCGGCCCTCGGAACGGGATGGATTGCCGAGCATATCGTCTCTTACTGGAAGGGCTGGGCCGCCAAGCTGGTGCTGGTCTCGGTTGTGAAGATCCTTGTTCTGAACATCATATTCGGGACGCAGGCATGGCGGATTCTGCCGATGTATATCGGTATGCTCGCTGCTGCCGTACTGTTTGTCGCCTCGTTCTTACGTCATATGAACTCGCTTGAGCAGGAGCGGCGGCTCAATGCCTTTATCTCGGAGCTCATCGGCAAGTTCAATGCTTCGGACAGTACGTCGGACATCTACGAAATTACGCTCCGGGAGCTGTCGAAGCTCTTTGCCAGTGAAACCGGGGGGGTCATTCTGGTGGGGGAGCACCACTGCAAGGGGGCGTATTTGATCCGCAACGGGATTTTTGCCGCGAACGGCCTCACCTATCCTCTCTCCGGACTCGGCGCCATGAAGCGCATCCGGGAAGGCAGGATTGCCTTGTACTCCGATTGGCGGCAGCGTCGCCCCCGCGGGGAGATCGATGAAGCGCTCTACCGGCAGGGCGTTCTCTCTTCCCTGCATATCCCCCTGATCTATAAGGGACGCACGGTGGCGATTATCAACTTGGGATCGGGGCACGGAGGGCATTTTACGGATAAGGAAGTCCGTACGGCGGAGAAGCTGATTCCCGTGCTCAGCCTGATGCTGGCGCTCAAGGATGCCGAGGGCATGTTCCACTCGATCACGCAGTCCGGGCATGACGGCATCGTGCTTGCAGACAGCGAATCGAACATTGTTCTGTGGAGCAAGGGGGCGGAGAACCTGTTCGGCTATTCGCAGGAGGAGGCGGTCGGAAGTCCGCTCCACATCATCATTCCGGAGCCTTACCGCGAAGCGCACCGCCGGGGAATGGAGCGGCATCTTCGTACGGGGGAGGGCCGGGTGATCGGCCGGGCCGTAGAACTCGAAGGGCTCCGCAGGGACGGAACGGTATTCCCGATCGAGCTCTCGCTGAATTCATGGCAGACCGGCGGGGTGGCGTATTACTCCTCGATCATCCGCGACATTACGCAGCGCAAACGGAGCGAGGAGGAGATTCTGCTCCTGAAGCAGGAGTTGGCCGATACGCTCCATCACCAGGAAGGCCTGGTGCTCAAGTTCAAGAAGGTGGAAGCCCGTTTCGTCTATACTATGGCGGAAGGGATGCTGCTCAGCCGGCTCGGACTGGAGCGGGAGGACATTGTGGGCAGCTCCCCGGAGACTTTGGTCTCCACCGCCCAGCTCAGCCTCTTCCTGCAGAAGTATGAGCAGGCTTGGCAGGGGGAACGCCTCCAGTTCGAGTTCAAGATAGGGGGCGGTACATTCCTGGCCTCGCTGAACCCGGTTGCCAGCAGAGGAGAGGTTGTGGAGGTGGTCGCCGTCATCAGCGACATCTCACAGAGAGCTGCGGTGGAGGAGGAGCTGCAGGAGAGTGAGGAGCGGTACCGGAGGCTGATCGAGATGCTGCCGGACGGAATTCTCGTCTACGCCGAGAACCGGATCGTGCTCGTCAATCACAAGGCCGTGGAGCTGCTAGGCGGCAGGCAGAGGGAGCAGCTCATCGGACGGAACGTGCTCGATCTCGTGCCAGCCTATGCCCATGAGGCCGCCCGTGAGCAGATCCGGCGCATCTATGAGGAGCGGACGGCGGTTCCCCCCAGGGAGAAAACGTATCTGCGGCTCGATGGCCGGGAGCTGGAGGTGGAGGCCTCCTCCGCCTGGATTGCTTATAAGGGCAAGGGCGCAGTGATGACGGTCTTCCGGGACAATACGGAACGCAAGCGGGTCCGCGAGCAGCTGGTCGAAGCCAACGAGCGGCTCAGAAAGCTCTCTGCCCTCGACGGCCTCACCGGCATTGCGAACCGGCGCTCGTTCGACGAGGCATACGAGAGGGAATGGCGGACCGCGGCCGAGAGTTCACTGCCTCTGTCCGTGCTTCTGCTCGATATCGACTCGTTCAAAGCGTATAACGATACGTACGGCCACCAGAGCGGGGATGCCTGCCTCAAGCAGGTCGCGCATACGCTGGAGTCGCTGGCCGAGCCGCGCGGTTATCTTGCCGCCCGCTATGGGGGCGAGGAATTCGTCTGCCTGCTGCCGGGCGCGGGGCCGGACGAAGCCCGGCGCTTCGGAGCCCTGATCTGCGGGACGGTGCGGGATCTCGGCATTCCGCATGTGAAGTCGCAGGCGCAGCCGGTCGTTACGGTCAGCGTCGGCACTGCGTCAGCGATTGCCAACCCCCTGTCTGCGGGCAGAGAGCTGATCGAACAGGGCGACCGCGCCCTGTATGAAGCGAAGCTGAACGGACGCAACCAGGTGGTCTCTGCCGGGGGGTAAGCCCGACACCTATTTATATAGAAGAAAGGGGAGTGAGGTCCCTGAGTCTATGGACGCCGCACATTGTGCCGGAAGAGGAAGCGCCCGAAGAGGCAAAGGGATGCGAGTGCTGTTCCCTGGCACGGCAACGTAAGCGAGTCATCTGGGGCGAGGGCAATCCGCAGGCCCCACTCTTCATTCTGCTCGATAATCCGGGCGCCAGGGAGACGCGGGAAGGGGAGGCGTTCCTCTGCGGCACACGGGAGACGCTCCAGGAGGGGCTCGCAGCCGCAGGGGTCGGGCGCGAAGAGTTCTATATCAGCTACCTGCTGAAGTGCCGTCCCGTGCGGGCCTATGACAAGGAGGCGGCCCGCAATGCCTGCCGGCCGCACCTGGAGCTGCAGCTTGGGGAGAAGAAGCCGCAGCTGCTCCTGGCTCTGGGCAATGTGGCCGTGCAGGGGTGGTTCGGCGATCCGGAAGCCGAAGTGAAAGCGCTGCGGGGCCGGTGGCATACGGTGCAGGGCATTCCTACGGCGTGCGGCTACCATCCGCTTGCGGTCCGACGAAGGCCGGTGCTTCGGCGGCTGCTCGCCGAAGACCTGGAGATGGTCGCCGCCCGGCTGGAGGAATGGCGCAAGGGTGCAGGGCGACGGCAGCAAGAATGAACTTCCATGCGGATGCATGGAAGTTTTTTTGTGAAGATCGCGGCAGACACGCTATCTACTGCCGCAGGGAATGATAGGGAAATTCGACAGAAATCGTGATACGTGATGTATCAAATTATCTGTCCGTGTCGGTTGGTCCAATTTTTTAAGACTTTACATGATACAAAATGTATCCTATAGTGTTGAAGTAGGAGCTCGGCTCCAACATATCTACCAAATGAGGTGATTCTATGAACAAGCAGCCGTACACAGCCCCACAAATCATGGAGCAGCAGGACATCACGTTCGAAACAGTTCCTTCGCACGTTTGCGACGGCCCTGCGGGCGACAAGAATCCTCACTGCGACTAAGACATCACGAAGGCGGGGATTCTTCCGCCGCTCACACATGCTTACGCTTGCCAGAACAACGGTCCGGCCTCGGGGCCGGACTGGCGTTCCGGAAGGGGGCTGCCGATGATAACCGAGTTTCTTCGTTCTTTATATACGGATGGTCTCCACTGGCCGGCAGAGGAAGCCGCGCAGCAGGCGCTGCTGGAGGATGCCGCCTTTTTTTCCTTGTCCGCCTACATCTATCATGAGCTGAAGCGCAGCGGGAAGTGGTCCCTGCTGCCGGCTTCCTCCCAGGCGGCGCTGAAGGACAAGGCCGACCGGGTCTTGTACCACAGCCTGCTGATCCGCAGGGAGCTGAACGGGCTGCTGGCCCGCTTCGAGGAAGCCGGCATCCGCGTGATCGCGCTGAAGGGCGTCCGGCTCGCCGAGCGGTTCTTCGGCCATGCCGCCGCCCGGCAGACGAGCGACATTGACCTCCTTGTACCTCCCGGGGATATGGACCGGGCGGTTGCCCTGGCGAATGCCGCGGGCTTCCTGGAGAAGGATGAGCTGGAGATTCACCATATTTCCTACTATAAAAGTCTTGGAGGCCGGAAGCTGGGAGTGGAGCTGCATCACAGCATCGGCTTCGAAACCACGGCCGAGATCGATATCTCCCGCTTATGGGATCGCTCCGAACCGGCCGAAGGCTGTACCTTCGTACGGGAGCTTCCCCTGCAGGAGACCTTCTACACCCTCTGCCTTCACGGCCTCAAGGACAAATTAACCTATAAGCATATTATCGATATGGCTCACCTGCTGGTGTACCACGGAGAGAGTCTCCGCTGGGAGGAGCTGTGGCATACGGCTTCCCGCGAAGGGACACGGGCACGGCTGATGACCGCGCTGTCCATCGTGTACCGTCTCTATCCGGATCTGGCCAGGAAGTATCCGCTGCCCGGCCGGGCGCCTGCGGTATTCTGGAGCGACCGCCTGGTGCGGGATTACATGCTCAAGCGGCAGAATGCAGGCTACTATGCCTATCTGCTGCTCTTCCCGCTGCTGTATATGGATACGAACCGGCAGCGGGCGGCTCACCTGCGCCATGTCTTCTTTCCACCCCGTTCCGCCACCCCCGTACAGCATGCGGCCTACCAGGGAACCGGGCGGTTCCAAGGGATGCTGCACCTGTACAAATACCGTGTGAGCTCCCTGCTCAAACGGCGAAGCCCATAAGAAGGAGGAGGCCTTATGCTGATGCAGACCCTCTATTTTGAGATTGCCGAACACCGGCTCATCATGGAACTTCCCGCCGGCAGTCTGCTGGACTGGGCGGTACCCAAATTCTCCGCCTCCGTCATTCCCCCGGAATCCCCTGTGACGGAGCAGCCCGACCTGCATATTACGGTAAGCGCTCCTTACGGGCAGCCGTTCCAAAGCTATGATGTGGAGATTACGCAGGATGACGAAACCATACGCTACGACCGCGGGGATTACCTTCTGACGGTAAGCCGCGATTTCCGCCGCGCCCAGGTCGCAGTACATGACGATTTTGCCCTGAACCATGCATTGATGCTGCTGTACAGCGGCTTCATCGCTCACCGCGGATGGGGACTCATGACGCATTCCTCCTGTATTGCGCAGGGTTCTTCCGCTTATCTCTTCGCCGGACAGTCGGGCGCCGGCAAATCCACTGCCGCCCTGCTGTCCCGCCCCCGGCCCGTACTGTCCGACGAAGCGGCCTTGATCCGCGTCGCACCGGACGGGGTCCGGGTATACAACTCCCCGTTCCGCAGCGATTCCGTGTGGAATGCGGAAGAGCGCACCCTGAACTGTGAGCTGAAGGGGTATCACCTGCTTCGCCAGTCGCTCGAGATCAAACGTGAAGGGATCCGCTCCTCCCAGGCGCTGATGTACCTCATGCGGACGATCTTCTACTGGCATTACGATCCGCAGGAGACGGCGAAGGTCATCTCCATGTGCCGGACTTTCGTGGAGAAGGTGCCGTTCTACGAGCTGTATTTTCAGAAAAACGACAAGTTCTGGAAGGAGATTTCCCATGAGCAGCCTGCTGCAGAGTACGTATAAATGTGCCCCTCACCTCGAGGGAATGGAGATGGACGGCGAGTTCCTGATTATGGACAGCTCCTCGCTCCGCGTGACGAAGCTGAACCCGATGGGCGGCCGGATCTGGACCCTGATCGGGGAAGGGCTGCCGCTCGAGACGGTGGTGGAACGCATCGAAGCGGAATACGATGCCGGCGGAGCCGACGTGCGCGGTGATGTCGAGCGCTTCGTGGAAGGCCTGCTCGGTGCGGGGCTGATCGAACGTGCGGCGGGCTGATCCGGCCGTCCTCTCGATGCTCGGGCGCCTGACCGCGGCCGGCCGGGAGATCGAGCTGCCCTCGCGGGGGGACAGCATGTTCCCGCTGATCCGCGAAGGCAGCCGCTGCACGTTCAGCCCGGTTCGGCCCTGCGATCTCCGCCCCGGGGATATCGTGCTGTTCCGCGGGGCCGGCGGCGAGCTCATCGGCCACCGGTATTACGGCCGCAATGAGGCCGGTCTGCTGCTCTTCCGCGGCGATGCCAACGTCCGCTTCGACGCTCCGGTACCGGACGAAGCCCTGCTGGGGCGTCTGACGGCGATCCGGCGCGGGGGCTCGCTCTACCGTCCCGACGAGGGCTTATGCCGTCTGTGGGGCCGGTGGGTGATGAGCCTGCGCTGGATTCCCACGCTGATGCGGCGGATGCTCCGAACCAAAGAGGCTCTGCGCCGCCGGGTGACGCCCGGCTGACGAAGGGCCTTTTTGGCATGCCCCCAGGGGAGTCGGGATATCCCCGCCGGGTGAGTCTGAGGGTCGGCGGCGGGAGCTCTGTGGGGGAGTGGGGAGGCTTGCGAAGTTACGGGAACTCTGTCCCTGCCGGAAGTTCTAGAGACCAAAATAGGCCGTCCCCGCTTGCTGCGGGGACGGCCTTGCTGTGTTCATGGGCCTATCAGGCGGGAGAGGCCTCCGGCAGCCCGCTGAAGGCCTCCGCCTTCATGGCCTGCAGCTGCTTCTCGTAGAGCTCGCGGTACAAGCCGGAGCGCTGGAGCAGCTCCTGATGCGTGCCGCGGTCTACGATGCCGCCGCGGTCCATGACGAGAATCTGGTCGGCCCGTACGACCGTGGCGAGCCGGTGGGCAATGATGATCGTCGTGCGGCCGCGCATCAGTTCTTCGAGCGCACCGGTGACCAGGGCCTCCGATTCGGCGTCCAGGGCGGAGGTTGCTTCGTCGAGGATCAGGATCCGCGGATCCTTGAGCAGGGCCCGGGCAATGGCGATCCGCTGCTTCTGACCGCCGGAGAGGCGCAGGCCCCGTTCGCCGACAAGGGTGTCGTAGCCGGCTTCCCATTCGGAGATGAAGCCGTGGGCATTGGCGGCCGCAGCGGCGGCCCGGATCTCCTCCATGGAGGCCTCCGGCCGGCCGTAGGCGATGTTCTCGTACACCGTTCCGGAGAACAGGGTGTTGTCCTGCAGCACGACGGCCATCTGCCCCCGGATCTCGTCGAGCCGGTAATCGCGGAGATCGGTACCGTCGATCAGGATGCGCCCGCGCAGCGGATCGTAGAAGCGGGGCAGCAGCTGGACCAGCGTCGACTTGCCCGCCCCGCTGGGGCCGACCAGGGCTACGACTTGGCCCGGCCGTGCGTGGAAGGTGATGTCGTGCAGCACTTCGTGCAGCTCGTCCTCCTCGCCGCTGCGGTACCCGAAGGCCACGTTCTCGAAACGGATGTCCCCATGACAGGAGGTCACCGGCAGGGCGTCGGGCTTAGAGCGGATCTCGGGCTCGGTATCGAGCACCTCGAAGATCCGCTCGATGTGGGCGAGTGCCGTCTGGATCGTCACATTGAGCTCGGAGAACCGGTAGATCGGTCCATAGAGCTGACCGAGGTAGGCCTGGAAGGCGACCAGGCCCCCGATCGTGAGCTCACCCTGCAGGACGAACAGCGCGCCGGCGAACCAGATAAGCCACTTGCCGGCCTCGCTGTAGGCCTGATTCATGCGGCCGAACACGTTCGAAAGGAAGAACGCCTTCCGCGCTTCCTCGGTGTGGTCGCCGGACTGGGCTTCGAACCGCTGCCGTTCGGCCTCCTCCCGGCCGAAGGCCTGCACGATCCGAACACCGGAGAGGCGCTCCACGGCATCCCCGGAGAGCTTCTCCATCCGGGCGTGCACCTCCCGCCAGGCGCCGCGGATCCGGCCGTTGAATTTGCGGAAGGTCAGGTAATACAGGGGGAGGATGGCGAGGCAGAGCAGCGCCAGCTTCCAATGCAGGTACAGGACCATGATGCCGGCGAAGACGACGATGAGCGCATCGACGACGAGCTGCAGCGCGCCTCCGCTGATGAGACGCTGGGCCCCTTCGACATCCGAGGTGATCCGGGAAGCGACCGCCCCGGCCTTGGCGGCTGTCATAGTAGCCGGGCGGAGAGGGTCTGCAGGTGCCGGTACAGCCGGCTGCGCAGATCGCGGACCGTGCGGACCCAGAGGCTTGCGGTGAACAAGCCCCTGATGAACTGCAGGACGATGCCGAGGGCGAAGGAGCCGCCCAGCAGGGCCATTGCCTGTCCGAGAGTCCAGGTGCCGTCGCGCCGGACGAGGATGTGGTCGATGATGATTTTGGTCATCCAGGGAGTGACGAGAGAGGCGCCCAGCTGCAGAATGCCGATGCCGACGATGGCGGCGGTCAAAGGCAGGTGAGGGCGGACAAAAGGAAAATATCGGCGGGCGATTGCCCACTGGTTTCGCTGCATATCGGAAGCCTCCGGAACGAAATGAATACGGGTCAACTATTCAAGAAACGGTTGATACATATTGTATCATACTATGCGGGAAGTTTCGACCGCTCCCCATGGGGTGGAGGGGCGGCGGTCCTGCATGATACAGCATTCGTAAGCCGGGCGGTTCTTGAGGCGGCAGGGAGCATGCAGGGATCCTCCTCGGATGGACTCCGCCTATACTGGAAAAGCACGAAGCGGCCGCTTCGTGCTTTTTTTGTGTCTGGAGGCTCCGCTCCATCCGCTGATCCGCAATATGGCCGACGGCGGAAGGGGGGTCACCGGCGGGAGAAGCCTTCTTCCTTGAGATACTCGACGGCTTCTTCGTAAGTCTCGTACGCGGATTCCAGGTTCAGCCCGGAGTAGACATACCACAGCTCGTCCTCATAGATGAGGGAGAGGGTCTGGCCCTCGGAATTCATCCAGCGCTCGTCCTTGGAGCTTGCGCCCACCGCTTGTTCGGCCGCGGACTTGGGGGCCAGGGATTGGATGGACTCCTGGATGAGACGGCGCAGCGCCTCCTCTTCGAAATCCCGGATATTGACAAGTCCGCGCTCGTCCGTGTCATAGCCTTCGATCGAACCGGCATAGACGAAGCCGTTGCCGTTCGGGTGCAGGTGGTATACGACGACCTTCTTGTCCTGGGCGCTCTCGTCATAATGGAAGTTGATGCGTCCGAGCGAGACGTCTTTGCGTTTCAGTTCAGGGAAGCTCTCGATCACCGCGAGCTTTTGTTCAAAAGTCAGCATGGATTCCTCCGCTTGTAGGTTGGGTTGGGGTTACAGTACATGGCCTGTTCCTTATTATAGCATATCCGCTTCCGGGTGCCTTAAAGCAGGGTTGTCCGTTTCGCCGGGCCGAAGCGGGGTTAATACAGTTATGCAGTGGTACGAAGAACCAACGCTTGCGCCGGAGCAGCCAGGGCGAACTGGAGCTTCTGGTGTACAAGCCCTTAAATGTTGAGGCGGCCCGGACACCGGGTCAGCTATACCAAGGAGGGAATCACCATGAGTGCAAAGAAACTGGTAGGCGTATTTCGTTCCGAGCAGGAGGCAATTGCAGCGATTGAGGGGTTGAAGCGCCAAGGGTACAGCTCGAATGACATTTCGGTCATCGCCAGAGATAAAGAAGATGTCAGCGCGGTATCCGAATCGACGGGGACCAAGGCGCCTGAAGGTGCGGCGACAGGTGCGGCGACGGGCGGTGCGCTCGGCGGGATCGCCGGCCTGCTGGCGGGCATCGGCGCGCTGGCCATTCCGGGTGTAGGTCCGATCATTGCGGCAGGCCCGATCGCAGCTGCGCTGACGGGTGCGGCTGTAGGCGCCGGTGCCGGCGGGATCGTAGGCGGCCTGATCGGAATGGGGATTCCGGAAGACGAGGCCAACACGTACAACAGCTATGTGAATGAGGGGAACATCCTCGTGCTGGTGGATTCCCGTCCGGATCTGGATAACGAAGTGTACAACACCTTCCGTTCCAACAATTCGCTGAACGCGAATATGTACGATACGGACTATAGCACGACGACGACCACAACCCAGCGTCTGCGCTAGGGGGAAGGGCGGCGGAGCATCCGGAGGCACCCGTAAGGGTGCCTTTTTGGCGTTCCTAGGGGGATGCGCGTGTGCTACTCCTGCAGCTTGAGCAGCAGGGTCCACGAAGTGCCGGACTCGCCCGTGCGAACGAAGCCGAGCCGTTCATACAAGCGCAGCGCTGCATTCGACGGATCCACGCTGAGGGAGAGCGCGGGATAACCGGCGGCAGCCGCCTCGGCGATCAGGTGGCTCAGCAGCTGCGTGCCGATCCCCTGGCCTTCAAGGCCGGGAAGGACTGCGACACTGAGCTCCGGCGTCCTCTCATCGACGAAACCGTAGCCGGGCTTCTCTGCGGTATAGAGCCGGTACCACGCGGTGCCGGCCGGCTGGCCGTCTGCGGTGCGCGCGATCCATCCGCTGTCTCCCGGGCGGCCCCAGCCGTCCAGGCAACTGCGGATGCCGGGGTCGGCGAGCAGCACTTCCTTCGGAGGCTTATTCTCCGGAATATGAATCATAGCGTAGAGCATATCCCACAAGAAGGGCATGTCACCCGGTTGAACGGGAGTGATGTGCAGTGATGGAGAGGTCATGGGCAGGTCCCCTTTTGGCTTGGAATGACGGGGCGCCTCTCTTGGGGAGGCAGTGCCCCTGCGGCCGGCTGCCGTTCCCAGGCAGGCATGGGCGGGCGTCCCCGGCCGTATCTGCTCTTATTGTACACGGGATTCTCCGGGGATTCCCAGGGAGGAGACGGTTGTTACCTGAACTTTCCTGTAGGGTCTTCCTGCACGGCCTTGCAAAAGAGATTTGCGGTCGCCCATCCCTCTCGGGTATAGTGGAATTACTATAACCCCGAAGGTGATCCGAACGTATGAGTTGGAACGAAACGTTATCCCGCATGAACTGGCATCAGGTGGAACACTGGCTGAAGCAGTACGAAGCCCTCGGACCCCTGCCCGGTATCGTGGCTCCTATGGTGGAGTCTTACATTCCGGTGCTGCCGCTGGTGGCCATCCTGGTCGCGAACGTCAACGCTTATGGTCTCACCGAAGGCTTTTTGCTCTCTTGGATCGGCGTCGTGCTTGGCTCGATCAGCGTGTTTGCAATCGTTAGAAGGTTCAGCGGGCGGGTCCGCGGCTGGATCGAACGGAAGCACCCGCGTTCCCAGCGGCTGATTCACTGGCTGGAGACGCACGGATTCACCCCGATCTTCGTACTGGCCTGCTTCCCTTTCACCCCCTCCTCCTTGGTGAATATCGTCTCGGGGCTCTCCCGGGTTCCTTTTCACACGTTTGCCGTCGCTACGACGCTCGGCAAGGGCGTGATGATCTTCCTGGTGTCCTTCGCGGGCCACGATATCCGCAGTCTGCTCAGCCAGCCGTGGAAAATTGCTCTGGTGCTCGGCGTCTTCGCCCTCATGTGGCTGATGGGCCGCAAGCTGGAGTCCAAGTATTTCAAGTGAGCCGGCCGGCTTCTGTACCATGTGACGCATAGGATGACAGCCCTGCTCCTCCGGAATCCGTTCCGAAGGAGGCAGGGCTGTTTGTGCTGTTGGGTTGGTCTGGCCCGGTTCGGGTCTCAGCTCGGGAGTGCGGAAGAGGCGGCAGCCGTACCGGAGGTGCGGGAGAAGTCCGGCTCGAAGGCAAGAATGGCGCCGTACCACAGGAACGGGAGATAGAAGAGATTGAAGATCACCATGAACGGATGGGGGACTCCGTCCATCGGGACCAGCATGAGCAGAGGGGAGGCGAGGGCGATCAGGGCCGGCCAGCGGGAGAGGGTGCGGGCCTGCAGCATGGAGAGGCCAAGAAGCACGTAGCCGCCGAGGAACATCATGAAGGTGCTGCGCATGAGGGTGCCGCCGGGCTGGGTCATCTGAACTTCCATGACGTGATCGGAGACCTTCTTCAGTGCGGCTTCGTCGGTAATGTCTTTGAAGAGAACGGGATAGTCGAAAATCTGCAGCACCGAATGCAGTGTCTCGGAGAGGATCGTAGCGAAGACGAGGACGAAGCTGATCCAGCCCCACCAGCGCAGGCGTCCTGCATGCTGGAGGTAGAGGCCGGGAAGTCCCATCAGCACGAGCAGCACGGCGGCGAGCAGGGCGATGTGGGTCCAGACGGCCGTCGGCAGCCAGGTCGGCTCCAGGTCGTCGACCGGTAGCAGGCGATCCTGGTGGCCCGGGGAACGGGACTGGGGCAGCCCAAGGAGTAAGGGGCGGTGCAGATCGGTTTGTGTTTATCCTGGAATAGGTGTAAATTGGTGTAAATTGCAAATGAAGGGGCGGCTGCGGATGTTCGCTGGCATAGCTTACAGGCTGGGATATCTGGTCATGGTGGCCTGGCTGGTCTTCGTGTTCTATGGTTTGGCCCAGGCCGATGACTGGGGCGGCGACGGCAGATCGGCTGCAGCTCTGCTGATGTTTGCGGCCGGCCTTATTGTATTTCCGGTCTACTTCGTGCTCGTCTACGGGCTCGGCCGGCTGCTTTCCCTACGCGGGAAGGGCAGGAGCCGATAACTACCCCGCCGCCCGGTGGTTACCGGCATCCCAGGCCGGTGAGGCCAGCGGTCATCCCTTGCTTTCCGAAGGCGGCCGACTGAGCTGAATCGATGGGCACCGGGCATGTTACGCGAAAATCCGCATGGCGGGCCGTATTAAATCCTGCCGCTGCATCGTATACTCATCGTATACTGGCAGAATCGAAAGGCGGGGGTTACCATGGGGCTGTTCGACGGGCTGATGGGCAATGCATCCGAGGTGCCGGCAGCGGAAGCGCATAAGGAATTCGGAACGCTGCTGACACGGGAGGAACGGGTGGAGAAGGCCTACAAACTGATCCGGGACATCTTTGTCTTCACGAACAAACGGCTGATTCTCGTGGATAAGCAGGGTGTGACCGGTCGGAAGATCGAGTACCTGTCGGTGCCCTACCGGAGCATCACGCGGTTCAGCATTGAGACGGCCGGCACGTTCGACCTGGATGCGGAGCTGAAAATTTGGGTGTCGGGCACGGCGGAGCCGGTGCGCAAGCAGTTTAACAAGAGCCTCAATATCTATGCGCTGCAGGCCATTCTGGCCGAATATGTGCTCAAATGAAGAAGACGGGCTGCCGGGAAAGAGGGCAGTCCGTCTTTGTGCATAAACTTATGCGGTTGTCCGGGCTGCTGCGCGTTGACCCGTGGCTGCGGAAGAAGAAACGCTCGAGAAGAGAGTGAACCCGTAGTAGACGATGGCCAGGTGGATATAAGAGAAGGACACTTCGAAGAAGTGGGCCTTGATGAACATGCCGAGGATCAGGATCACCAGGACCACAAGGTTGAAAATGGCCGGCCCTTTGGGGAGAATACGCGCTTTGAGGGTGGAGAAGGCGAGCAGCAGGAAGCCAAGGAGAATGCACGGCAGGATAGGTGCGGTCACGGCCAGCTGCAGCGGGAACCGGTCGATCGCCATATGGCTGATACCGTCGTTGACGATCTTCAGTGCGGCTTCGTCCTGGATGTTCCCGTACATAATCGGATAGCCGAGAATCTGGACGGGGCCGTGGAAGATCTCGAGCATTAGGCCGATGAACAGCAGCGGCAGGGAGAGCCAGCCCCAGAAGCGCAGGCCGGCGGCCTGGCGGAGATAGAGGCCGCTCAGGCCCAGCAGGATCAGGGTGGAGGCCCAGGCCAGCTGCACATGCATATTGACGGCCAGGTTCAGGAACTCCGGAATGGCGGCGACGGACTCGGGTGTGTCGGGGGCGTGCATCAGCTGCCCGGCGGCGCCCATCAGGCCGCCGAGCATCAGCAGGATGCCGCAGAAGCGGTAGTAGCCTCGGGGTACGGTAAGAGTGGTCATGGCTGTCATGTTCCTCCTTGGGAAGCGGGGTATTGGTTTGGATGAGACCATCGTACCGTACCGGGTTTCCCGGGAGACAGAGGGAGGGCTTCCCGGGAACCGGGAAGCTCACTTGGGAATTGCTCTGGGCAGCGCTGCCGGCCATAGACCGTCCGAAGAGGGGTTGCTATACTTAGGGCGATGGTCCTGAATCATTCCGTATCCGATACGGTTTATCCAAGAAAGCGATGTGAATCGTAGTGAATCTGACATCCCCCGCCGAAGCGTCACTGATGCCCAAGGGAGAGGCGGCAGGACGGCAAACGGTCTCCCCTCCGGTCCGCTGGGCCATCCTCGGCGCCTGCCTTCTGTCCGTTCTGCTGTTTATAGCGGCCCTGCCTTACTTTACCCGGGATATGAGCACCCTCTGCGTCGAGAGCGCCTGCGGCGCTTCCGAGAATCCGCCGCCCGGGCGGGAGTGGCTGACCGCGCACGGCTTCAGTCCGCTGGTGTACGCGGGGGCCTATGCCGCGTTGTATTCCCTGTTCGCCCTGGTGTATATCGCCGCAGCCCTGGTGCTGTACCGCAAGAAGTCCGGCGACCGGATGGGCCTGCTCGGCATGCTCACGCTGGTCACCTTCGGTGTGACGTTCACCCCGATCCTCGAGACGCTGAAGACGGTGGGGCCGTTCTACGCCGCAGCGGTGCGTCTGGTTGCGGGCCTCGGGATTTCTTCCTTCATGCTGTTCTTCGCCCTGTTCCCGGGGGGCACGTTCTTCCCCAGATGGAACCGGTGGCTGGTCGCCTTCATCATTCTCATCCGGGCGCCGGGCCTCATGTTCCCGGATACGGTGCTCGACCTGCAGTACTGGTCCCAGTGGTGGATGGGAGGCTGGCTGCTCCTGTGGTCGCTCTCTATGGTAGGCATTCAGATCTACAGGTACCGCCGCTGCTCGGATGTGCTGGAGCGGCAGCAGACCAAATGGGTGGTCTTCGGTTTGTCGCTCGCGGTGGCGGGCCTGCTGGGGATCACGGCGGTGTTCCTGGTGTTCGAGGAGGCCATCCTGCTCGATCCGGTCAAAACCTTCATTGTCGACACGGGCATCTACTTCTCGATGACCCTCATTCCCGCAACGATGCTGATCGCCCTGCTGCGCCACCGTCTGTGGGATATTGACCCGCTGGTCACCCGGACGCTGGTCTACGGTGCGCTCACCGTCAGTGTGGTGGCTGTCTACATCGGTTCCGTATGGTATATTGGAACCATACTGCATACGAGCGCCCAGTGGTTCGTCTCTCTACTCGCCACCTCGCTTGTGGCCGTCATGTTCGCTCCGCTCAAGGAGCGGCTGCAGCGGACCGTGAACCGCATGATCTATGGAGAAAAGGACGATCCTTCCTCCGTTCTCGGCAGGCTCGGAAGGCAGCTCGAAGAGCCGCTGCCTCCGGAGGAAGCCCTGCGGGTCGTGGTCCGCACGATCCGCGAGGCGCTGCGTCTGCCGTACGCATCGCTGACCCTGCTGCACAGCGGGGAGGATCTCCCCGTGGCCGAGGACGGAACGCCTGTCCCGCTGCAGGAGCTCGAGCGCATTCCGGTCATCCACCGGGGCGAGGAGCTCGGTGCGGTGCGGGTGGCGCCGCGTTCGCCGGGAGAGACCTTCTCGTCTTCCGACCGGGCGTTCCTCGCGCTGCTTGTGCGGCAGGCGGGCGTCATCGTGCACGGACTGCGGATGTCGCTGGACCTGAGGCGCCTTGCGGCCGATCTGCAGGAGTCGCGGGAGCGGCTCGTCCGCACCCGGGAGGAGGAGCGCCGCCGGCTGCGGATGAACCTGCACGACGACACGGCGCCTCGCTTGGCCGCGCTGGCTCTGACGGCTGCCGCTGCCGAGGAGCTCATGAAGAGCGACCCCGAAGCGGCGAAGCGCATCCTCGCGGAGCTGCGGTCATCGATCCGCCGGACGGTGGACGACATCCGCACGCTGGTCTACGATTTGCGGCCGCCGGCGCTCGACGAGCTGGGACTGGCCGGTGCGATCCGGGAGCGGATCGGGGATCTTGCGTCGGCGATGCACGCATCCGGCTCAGGGGAGCCGGGCGGCGGCGGAGCCATCCGCTTCGAGCTCGACGAGCCTGCGGCCTGGCCTGCGCTGCCTGCGGCCGTGGAGGTAGCGGCCTACCGGATCGCGACGGAGGCGATGGTCAATGCGGTGAAGCACTCGCGTGCGGCGTGCTGCCGTGTCACGCTGCGCATCGTGGAGGACGAGGGGCCGCAGCTTCAGCTGTGGATTGAAGATGACGGCATCGGGATGCCGCCGGCCGGGGAGCGGACGGGAGCCCGCAGCCTCGGCATGCATACGATGCGGGAGAGGGCCTCGGAGCTTGGAGGCTGGTGTACGGTAGAGGCCGGGGAACGGGGTGGCACGCGGGTTGCCGCGATGCTGCCGATCGCCTGAGCCTGGAAGGGAGGAAGGGCAGGTTGATGGAGAAGCTTCGAATCTTGATCGCGGACGATCATCCTCTGTTCCGTTATGGGATCGGGATGCTGCTGGCTACTACAGGAGATCTGGAGGTCGTGGGCGAGGCGGCGACAGGGGAAGAGGCGGTGGAGATGGCCGCTGCCCTTCAGCCGGATGTCATCCTGATGGATATTCGGATGCCCGGCTGGAACGGGATCGAGGCGACACAGCGCATTGCCCGCCGGGATGGGAAGGCGCAGATCCTCATCCTGACGATGTTCAAGGATGACGCCTCCGTATTCACGGCGATGCGCGCGGGGGCAAGGGGGTACGTGCTCAAAGATGCGGAGAAGGATGATCTGCTGCGGGCGATCCGGGCGGTGGGACGCGGGGAGGCGATCTTCTCCCCGGGCATTGCCGCCCGGATGATCGACTACTTCGCGATGACCCGTCCGGCGGCGCGGGAGGAGCTGTTCCCGGAGCTCACGGCCCGGGAGCGGGAGGTGCTCTACCTGATCTCGGAGGGAGCCTCGAACAGCGACATTGCGGGGCGCCTTGAGCTCAGCGGCAAGACGGTGGCGAACTACGTGACGAATATCCTGAACAAGCTGCAGGTGCAGGACCGTAGCGAGGCCATCCGGCTGGCGCGCGAATCCCGGCTCGGTCCGGAAGGCTTCGGAACGGGAGAGTCTTCACTGGCTTGAAGGCTGAAGCACGGCGGCACGAACGGAATGACACCAGGGGACGGGATGTCCGGAACGGTAGAATACCTCCTTGGGTGGCATGGTATGTGTTGTTAGCTAAAGCAAATTTTAGACGTTTCGACATTTTCTCTACAAAATTCGATGGTTTCCCCGGAGTGCGCATGGTAATCTACAGGAATCGGCAAAGGATGCTGCCCGGATCCGACCTGCATGCACAGGAGGATCACGAGAAACCTGCCGTCAGCAGGACAAAAGAGAAGGAGAAACGCGAATGGCGCTCAGCCTTCAATTCAAAGCCGCGCTGCTGAAGTCGCATGAGAATTTGGCCTACCGGATTGCCTATCATCTGCTGGGTACCCCGGAGGAGGCCGCGGAAGCGGCCATGAAGTCGCTCCTCGAAGTGTCGCAGGACCAGCGGTTCTTCTGGATTCCGGAGGAACTGCAGCGCAGGAAAGTCAAGGAAGCGGTGATCCGCCACTCGCTCCACCTGAAGAAGCAGGAGGCGTGCAGGTGGCCCGCCGGGGCCGTTCACTGAAGAAGCCCCGCAGGCGGTGTGCAGAACGCCGCATGACAACCGTCCCGTCAGGCAAGTCCCATAGACAAGGTCCCTAAGCAAAGCGGGGCAGGCATTATCAATCCCTTGCAGCAATAGCGAATAACATAACAGGCCAAAAAGCCGGCCCGGAAGAAAAGTCTTCCGGAGCCGGCTTTTTGGTTGTCGTGCCGCAGCTTCCTGGTGCGGCCCTGCCCCCATTGGGGGGTCAGTGGTCAGGAAGCTGCGGCCGCCGGGAGTGCGGTTAATCGAGCTGATATTCTTTGAGCTTATTGTACAGGGTGCCGCGCGAGACACCGAGCAGCTTGGCGGCGGCGCTCTTGTTCCCGAGCGTCTTCGCCAGGGCTTCCCGGATCAGGTGAAGCTCTTCATTCTCGGAGATGTTCGTCCGCAGCACTTTGTCCCGGCGGACCGTCGTGCCCTCGAAGAATTCGGCATCGAGCGGCTGCTCGTCCTGAATCTGCTTCGGCAGATGCTCGTGCGTAATCCGATCATCTTCGCTCAAGATGACACACCGCTCGATGATGTTCTTCAGCTCGCGGATGTTGCCCGGCCAATCGTAATTCATTAGGGCGAGCATGACCTCAGGCGCGATGTGCGGCAGAGGCTTCTGGTACTGGAGCGCATATTCGCGGAGGTACAGCTGAATGATGCCCGGGATGTCCTCTTTGCGCTCGCGCAAAGGAGGCAGCGCAATGGTAATGACATTGAGCGCATAATACAGATCCGCGCGGAAGTCCCCCCGTTCCACGAGCGGCAGCAGATCCTGCTTGGCGGCAGCGATGATCCGGGTGCTGACCGCAACCGGGGCATGGCCTCCGGAGCGGACGACGGTGCGGTTCTGCATATAGTGGTACAGCTTCGCCTGCGTATCAAGAGGGAGCTTGTCAATCTCGTCGATGAACAGGGTGCCGCCGTCGGCCAGCTCGATCTTCCCTGCGCTGCCGGCCGCATGGCCGGTGAAGGCGCCGCCCTGGTAGCCGAACAGCTCCGTATCGAGCAGCCCGGCAGGTACCGCGCCGCAGTTCACGGCCAGACAAGGCGCCGATGCCCGCCGGCTCGCGCCGTGAATCGTAATGGCGAGCTGCTCCTTGCCTACTCCCGTTTCCCCGACGATGAGCAGGGGATTGTCTGCCGCGGCCACCTTGCGGGCCAGACCGATGGCTTTCCCCACGGCCTCCCCCTTGCCGGAGATGGCGGCGAACGGATCTCCCTGATCCGGATTCACTTCAAGCCGTCCGCTGCCGGCTGTCGACAGTTCCTCGTTCAGCCGGACCAGATTGGTGATGTCCTGTTCGGTGGCGATCCCGCCGATGATGCGGCCGTCCTTGTCGAGTATCGGCGAAGCGTTGATTAGCACGTGGGTGCCCGGACGGGGGCGGTGATAGGTGCTGCGGATGCGCCGGCCCTCATCGAGAATCTTCATAATGATGAGGGAATCGGCATCGAAGTGTTCGCCGATGCGGCGTCCGATGATGTCGGACTTCGGGATGCCGTACACCTCTTCGGCCGGCGTGTTCCAGCAGATGACCTTGCCGCTGCGGTCGACAACGGTGACGGCGTCGGCAACCGTCTCGGCCAGGGAATAGAAATAAGAGGCATACTGCCGGCTGCTCTTCAGCAGAAAGTCGATCAGGTCCGCGGGGAGGCTGTAGCCGAGTACGGCGCCGGAACGGCTGCGGATGACGACCGGCCGGGATCCGAAGGCTGGGGTGTCGTGCAGGGCGTCGGGCCCGGTCTGTGCCTCGTCCACGATCCAGACCGTAGAAGCCAGCTCCGGCCGGGTCTTCAGGAACTCTTCCACCGGCAGGTCGGGCGTATCTTCCAATAATGGAAGATCCCCTGACGTGAACAGGAAGAGGGATGCCTCCGCCTCGATACAGGCGGCTCCGGACTGTCGGAGCCCTTCGAGCAGACCGGCGATAGGCAGCGAGGGGGATAGGGTAACGAACGAAGTATCTATGGGAAATTGTTCAGAATTGAACATAGGGTGACCTCACGCATCTAGGATACTTTTAAATTTATCACGAAAACCTCATTGAAACAATGAGGTCTGCTCCCCTGTTGGAAAACGACTCCATTAGAAGAGTTGTTCAATAATAAACACATGAATCGATTTAGAACATTTAGTTAAAAATAGTATACAAATTGTCAACCTCTGTTATGTAATTATACATTCTAGAAATCATGACATTAATGGAAAGGGGGTTGTAAGATCTTAATCTAGGTCTTGTTGATCATTATGGGCAAAAGGTCCCTGCATTCTTCCAAGCAAAGACACAGCACACAGGGAGGTTACTCTTCGCATGGCACAGACTCAAACGGCGGCACCATTAGGCACACCCAAGAAGACTGCGAACCGGGCGCTCATAGCAAGCTTGATCGGAAGATCCATCGAAATGGATTGATTACTTTTTGTACGGCACCGTGGTAATGCTGGTATTCAACAAACTGTTCTTTCCCAGCTTCGATCCGGTCGTAGGCCTGCTCCTATCCTACTTGTCCTTCGCGCTTCCCTTCTTCATCCGGCCGCTGGGCGGGGTGATCTAGTCATATCGGCGACAAGATCGGCTGCAAAAATTGGATCCACCGTGCACATCGGTCTGCTGCGGGATTATAACGCGATCGGCGTCATGGCTCCGATCCTGCTCATTCTCCTGCGCTGTATTCAAGGGCTTGGGATCGGGGGCGAGTGGGGCGGCGCGCTGCTTCTGGCCGTCGAGAGTATTCGGGGAAGAACACCGCGGGTTCTTCGGAAGCATTCCGCAGATGGGCGTCACGATCGGGATGCTGGTGGGAACGCTGTCCATCTACCAGCTTGGCGCCGCCATCGCGGGAGGCACCGCGCCGCTGAACGCGACCGCCCTGCTCAATGCCTACAACAAATTCGTGGGTGCCGGTAGCCATCTATATCATCGTCACCGGCGTGATCTCGCTTGTTGCGGTCGCTGCGGCGCGTGATTACAAAGGCAAAGAGCTCGATAACAGCTGAGTCACAGCCATCTGTGCAAGGACCGACGGAGGCCGATCGGGAGAGACAGAGTGCTCTCCCGAAGGGGCTTCTTTTTTTATGAAATACAGCTGTTGATCGTAGTTGGGCGGGCACCTTTCCCTGCGGCAGAATAGAATGTATGAACAATAATAGAATGTGTATACAAAATAATGTTCAATTGTCTATCTATCAAAGAAATTATTGTACAAAACGAGCTTGTGTTGTACAATATAATTATACACATTAGACACTGTTCAACGGGGAGGCTGCTCTGCTCATGGAAATGCTGCTGAGAAACATGTTTCAGACGCTTGGGAAAAGCCGTTCAGCCAACAAGCTTGCCAAGAAATACGGACTGCGATTCGGTGCCAGCCGCTTCGTTGCGGGGGAGACGATCAAGCAATCGATCGAAGCCGTCCGCGGGCTGAACCGGGAAGGGCGGGTCGTGACGCTGGATCACCTCGGCGAATTCGTCAGTACGGAAGCGGAAGCGAGAGAATCGGCGCAGATGTGCCTGCTCACGCTGGATGCGATCGCGGAGGCGGGTGTGCTCTCGAACCTGTCCCTGAAGATGACATCGCTCGGGCTGGATATCTCCAAAGAGCTCTGTATGTCGAATATGCGGCAGATTCTGGACCGTGCGCGGCAGTACGGCAACTTCGTGCGCATTGACATGGAGGATTATGCCCACTGTCAAATCTCCCTGGACATCTACCGCGAGCTTCGCCAGGAATACGACAACGTCGGTATTGTCATTCAGGCCTATCTGTACCGGACCGAGCAGGATATCCGGGATCTGGGAGAGCTGAAGGCCAACCTGCGGCTGGTCAAAGGGGCGTATAAGGAGTCGCCGAAGGTGGCGTTCCCCGAGAAAAGTGATGTCGACGAGAACTACAAGAAGATCATCCGGATGCATCTGCTCGGCGGCCATTATACGGCTGTGGCAAGCCATGATGCGAAGATCATCGAGTACACGAAGAACCTCGTGAGGGAGCAGGGCATCCCGCTGGACCAATTCGAGTTTCAGATGCTGTACGGGATTTGTGAGGAGCTTCAGCAGTCGCTGGTCCGCGAAGGTTACAAGGTGCGGGTATACGTCCCTTACGGCGTCGACTGGTTCGGTTATTTTATGAGGCGTTTAGCGGAGCGGCCGGCCAATGTCTGGTTCGTTCTTAAGAATATATTCAAATAACAATCCGTTCTCGAAAGGGGTAATATCATGAGCACACTGACTACGATCACACCTTATGCCAACGAGCCGTTTACCGATTTTTCCTTGGAGGAAAACCGCAAGGCCATGGAGGCGGCCATCGCCAAGGTGAAGAGCGAGCTCGGGCGGACGCATCCGCTGCACATCGGGACGGAGAAAATCGTCACCGAAGCCAAGATCACTTCGATCAACCCGGGGAATGTGGATGAAGTCATCGGTTATGTCAGCAAGGCGGATCAGGCCCTGGCCGAGAAAGCGATGAACGTCGCGCTCGAAACCTTCGAGAGCTGGAAGAAGGTGCCGGCCAGAGAGCGCGCCGAGTACCTGTTCAAAGCGGCGAAGCTGATGCGCGAGCGTAAGCACGAGTTCTCCGCAACGATGATCCTCGAGTCCGGCAAGAACTACGTGGAAGCGGACGTGGATACGGCGGAAGCGATTGACTTCATGGAGTTCTATGCGCGTGAGATCATCCGTCTCGGCCGGATCAACGAAACCCAGCCGCTGGCGAAGATTCCGGGCGAGGACAACAATATCTCCTACATTCCGCTCGGCGTAGGCGTTATTATTCCGCCATGGAACTTCCCGCTCGCGATCTGTGTGGGCATGACGACGGCGGCTGTCGTATCCGGGAACACGGTGCTGCTCAAGCCGGCTTCCACGACACCGGTCATCGCGCACAAGTTCGTCTCCCTGATGGAAGAAGTCGGCCTGCCTGCCGGCGTCATCAACTTCATTCCGGGCAGCGGCGCGGAAGTGGGCGACTACCTGACGACGCACCCGAAGACCCGCTTTATCTCCTTCACGGGCTCCAAGGAAGTCGGTCTGCGCATCAATCGTCTCGCGGCGGAGACCGCTCCGGGCCAGATCTGGATCAAGCGTGTCGTAGCCGAGATGGGCGGCAAAGATGGCATCGTCGTCGATGAGACGGCAGATCTCGATGCCGCGGCACAGGGCATTGTGGCTTCCGCCTTCGGCTTCCAGGGCCAGAAGTGCTCGGCCGGTTCCCGCGCGTTCATCGTCGAATCGGTATACGATGAAGTGGTGGCGAAGGTGGAGAAGCTCGTGCAGGGACTGAAGGTCGGCCTGCCGGAGCAGAACTTCGCAGCTGGACCGGTCATCGATAAGACGTCCTATGAGAAGATCCTCGAATACATCGAGATCGGCAAGGGCGAAGGCAGACTGCTGGCGGGCGGCGGCAAGGCGGAAGGCAACGGCTACTATATCCAGCCTACGGTCTTCGTCGATGTGCCGGGCAAAGCGAGAATCATGCAGGAGGAAATCTTCGGGCCGGTGCTGGCCATCGGCAAAGCGAAGGATTATCAGGAAGCGATCGCGCTGTACAATGATACGGAATTCGGTCTGACGGGATCGTTCTACTCCACGAATGAAGAGCGTATTGCCGAAGCGCTGGACACCATGCACTGCGGCAACCTCTATGTGAACCGCAAGTGCACGGGAGCACTGGTCGGCGTCCATCCGTTCGGCGGATTCAATATGTCCGGTACGGACTCCAAGGCAGGCGGCTACGATTACCTGCTGCTCTTTACCCAGGCGAAGCTGACCTCCCGCAAGCTGTAATCCTTCCAAGAGTCTGCAGTACCACGGCATGCCATCATGGATTACTTGAGCCCTCCGTTCTACGGGGGGTTCTTTTTATTGGATTGGATTACGTGCTGAACAGAAATGCATCAGGGATCCGTATGCGCTGCAGCGTACAGGCGCCGATCCTCCTATGGGCAGTGGCCGGCAGAGCGGCCGTTGGGTAGAAAATGGCCGCCGGCAACGCTAAAGGAACTTCTCCAAAATGCCGATGTATTGTTAGGTGTATCGTGGGGCGGTGACGAACCGAACCCGATCAACAGGCCTAACCGTCTTTCTTTTCGGGTTGGGCTTGGTGAGCCGTCATCGAAGACGGCGATTCGGACCGGGATGGCCCGGCGGATTCGCGCGAATTTCAGGTACAACGTGACGGAACAGCCTGCATCTTTAGGAGCAGGAAGGCATCAATGCGGAATGGTTTTGTCGAATCGTGTCGTTAATCAAGTGAATTTTAATATCAGGAAGGGTGGACCCAAGAATGGCACGGTTATTTACACGGAACAAAGACATGCGAACAGCGGCCAACGCCGGAGAGAAGAGGGTTCTGCTTAACCTGAAGAACAAACTGATCGGCTCCTTCGCCGTTCTTCTCCTTGTACCGACCCTCTCCCTTGCCATTGCCTCTTATCAAACCGCCAAAAGTAAGGTGGAGGAGCAGCTAATGCAGTCGGCCGGGGAGAGTGTCAAGCTGCTGGACGCGGCGATCAACGATTTCTTTGAAGGCAAAAAGCAGTCCGCCGACCTGCTTTCGGAGACGGTCAGTCTGGCCGGGATCCGTTCGGAAGGCACGAATATCGGGGTGGACCCGGCGCTGCGCAGCCAGCTCATGACGTTTATCCGCACGCATAAAGATGTTGAGATGGCTTTTGTCGGCACGGAAACGGGGCTGTACGTGGATTCGGCTGAAGTCACCAAGATTGCCGCAGACTACGATCCGCGTGCACGCGGCTGGTACAAGCAGGCGATGACCGAAAAAGGGCAGGCCGTCATTACGTCACCTTACAAATCTGCAGCAACGGGCAATCTGGTCGTAACGGTCGCAAAGTCGACCAAAGACGGTCTGGGCGCGGTGGCCCTGTCGGTTCCGGTTACGAAGCTGGCGACGATGACAGGCAGCGTGAAACTGGGTGAAGAAGGCTTTGTGTTCCTTGCAGACAAGGATCGCAAATTCGTATACCATCCGACGGTGGAAAGCGGCAAGGAACTCGGCAGTATGCCGGAGAACGAGTATCTATACAGCCATGACACGGGCAGCTACTCCTACTTGGTGAACGGCACAGACCCTAAGAAAATGGTCTTCTACACGAATGCGGCCTCCGGTTGGAAAATTATCGGCACCATGTTTGACGATGAGGTAGCCCGGCAGGCTCAGCCGATTCTGAATGCCACGGTGCTGGTGCTCGCGGTCTCCGTTCTGCTCGGAGCAGCCCTGGTGATAACCATATTGTACTCCGTTCTGACGCCGCTCAAACAGATCAACCGCGTATCGCTCAAGATCAGCGAAGGCGATCTGTCGGAAGAGATCGAAGTGAAGCGCATGGATGAGTTCGGTGTCCTGAGCACGAACTTCAACACGATGGCCCGTTCCCTGCGCCAACTGATCCAGCAGGTGAACGGCAATGCGATGCAGCTGGCCGCGGCAGCCGAGCAGCTCACGGCAAGCTCGGAGCAGATCAGCGAGGCCGGCAAGCAGGTCGCCCAGGCGGTGCAGGAAGTGGCCGACGGCTCCGGTGAGCAGGTGGTCCGCGTGAATGAAACGCGCGGCGAGATGAGCGGCATGACAAGCCAGCTGCAGCATATCTCCCGCAGCGCGGATGAAGTGGCCGAGGCGGCGGGACATACCGAGATGACGGCGAAGGACGGTAATGAGGCGATCCTCACGATTATCGGCCAGATGAATTCGATCGGGGAGAAGGTCATGCAGCTGTCCTCCGATGTGGCCGGTCTTGGCGAGCGCTCCAACCAGATCGTCAAGTTCGCGGAAGTCATCACGGAAATCTCCTCGCAGACCAATCTTCTCGCCTTGAACGCGTCCATCGAAGCGGCACGGGCGGGGGAGCAGGGCAAGGGCTTTGCCGTGGTCGCTTCGGAGATCAAGAAGCTGGCGAACCAGTCCAGTGATTCGGCACACCAGATTTCGCAGCTCATCGCTGCCATCCAGAAGAGCACGGAGACGACCGTGGCTTCCATGGACATCGTCACGAATGAAGTGAAGCAGGGCGTGTACATGGTCGACGCTGCCGGCGGTTCGTTCCAGCACATTCTGGAGTCCATCCGCAATGTGGCGCTGCAGATCGAGCAAGTGTCGAAGGCGACGCAGGGCATGGCCGGCAATTCGGAGAATGTGCTTCAGGCCATTGCTGCCGTATCGGGCATTTCGGAGGATGCGGCGGCCAGCATTCAGCAGGTGGCTGCCAGTACGGAAGAGCAGCTCGCTTCCATGCAGGAGGTTGCTGCATCGTCCGCAGTACTGGGCCAGATGGCGGAGGAACTGCAGGAGACGGTAGGCAGGTTCAAGGTGTAAGGCAGCAGGCCTTCCCGGGGGATTTTCCGGGAAGGCTTTTTTGTATTGGAAGATCACTTCGCGGGCTGCTGATCGGCACCGGCGGAAGGGGAGAGCTTCGTCAGCTCCAGGAGCTGCGACCGGGCATCTTCCGAACACAAGCCCCCGTGATAGCAGATAATGCGGTCGATCTCGTAGGGGAGCAGCTTGTGCAGCGACTGCAGAGCAGCTTCCATATCCAGCGTGTTGTACGCGATCGGGCCGCGCAGAGTACCGTCGGCACATACCAGGGCATCGGCCGCGATCAACGTTCGGCTCTTCTCGTGATACAGGCTGACGTGCCCTTCCGTATGGCCCGGCGTATGGATGACGCGAATGCCCCCGCAGTAAGGGAGGAGCTGGCCGTCCTCGAGCAGGCTGTCAATGGGGGCTGCCGGCGGATTCTCACATTGAGCCTGAAGCTGTTTCCGTGCCTCTTCGGGCAGCCGGGAAAGAATAGGCGCCATGGCGGCGGGGGTGGTTTTGATGAGCGGGAGCTCGCCCTCGATATAAGGCTTATCGAGAGGATGGGCATATACCTGCAATGTATCGGGGGCAGACCGGATGACATCCGGCGCGCTGCCGATATGATCGAGATCCTGATGGGTCAGAATCAGGGCGGTAAGCCGCTCCGGCGGGACCCCGGCTTCCTGCATCGCGGCGAGGAGCTTCGGCAGAAACCCGGGCATGCCCGTATCGATTAACACGGCGCTCTCCGCATCCCAGATCAGTGTGGGGTAGAGAGTGGTTCGTCCTCCGAAGCCCTCGGCTTCGAGCTCCAGCATGGCTATTCCGTCTGCTGCAATCATGTTCGTCCATTCCCCTTTCATGGTTCCATAATTTGGCTACGCAAATAGTTGTACCACATAGGGGCGGAATGATTCAACATAAAAATATTCCATTATACCACAAAAATAATTATTTGTCAATGAGCAAAAGTGCGTGAGGGCGTGGTCGGAAAGGCATATCCATTGTGTTCGGGAATAGGGCTCAGGGATCAGGGAGCGGAAACGGGCGATTTCAGCGTCGGTCGTACTGCTTATTGTAAAAATATCCCTTGACAATGATACCCACCCCAATTATTGTTGTATGTACAAACAACAACGAGGGAATGACGACCATGACCGAACCCAATTTTGACAAGTGTCTGTACTTCACGGTTAGCAAGCTGAACCGGACGATCACGCGGATTGCGGAAGAAGAGTTCTCCCGCATCGGGTTGTCTCCCACGTACGCTTTCCTGCTTATGCTGGTGAACAGCACGCCGGGCATTACACCGACGGAGCTCAGTGAGAAACTCTTCGTCACTCCCTCCACGATCACCCGCTTTCTCGACAAACTGGAGGGGAAGGGACTGGTCCAGCGGAAGGGAGCCGGCAAGCGGATCTGCGTCCACCCGACGGAACAGAGCCTTGTCATGCAGGAGAAGCTGGATGCCGCATGGGACAGTCTGTGCCCGCGCTACTTCGAGCTGTTTGGCGAAGAGATGTGCCGCGAGCTGTCCAGAGTGGCCAAAGAAGCGGCGGACAAAGCGAAATAGGATAGCCTTCCTGCACGAATCCGGGGTTATGAGAGTCCGTCATGACGGTCTTCTCTTGATATATATTTGTATGTACAACCAAATGAGGAGTGATCCATGATGAAAACGTTAGTGCTTGTTGTCCACCCGAACCTGGCTGCATCCCAGGTGAACCACCGCTGGGCGGCAGCGATCGAGGGGCAGGAGGGAGTGACCGTTCACCGCCTGTATGAGGCGTATCCGGATTGGCAGATCGACGTGGCGAAGGAGCAGGCGCTTCTGGAAGCTCATGACCGGATTGTGTTCCAGTTTCCCTTCTACTGGTACAGCTCGCCGCCCCTCCTCAAAAAATACCTGGACGACGTGCTGACCTACGGCTGGGCGTACGGCTCGGCAGGCACAAAGCTGCACGGCAAGGAGCTGCTTGTGGCCATCTCCATGGGAGGGGCGCATGAGGACTACCAGCCCGGCGGCCGGAACCAGTTTACGATTCCCGAGCTTCTGAGGCCGTTTCAGGCCACGAGCAATATGACGGGCATGAAATACCTTCCGGTGTTTTCCTACGGGGGCCTTCTGAAGCAGAGCGAAGCGGATCTGGACCGGAGTGCGGAGCTCTATGTGCAGCATGCGCTCCGTGCCGAATTTAGCCCGCTGCCGCTGATCGAAGTGTAAGGGACGAAAATACGAAGCCGCTTGGGCTTCGGCAGTCAGAGGAGTAACGCACCCGAGGAGGGTCTGTGTCCGGGGCTTTGGCGGGCAGTTTGATTCACAGTCATTCTTTCCATGTCCCGTCCCTGCCTTATGCCATACAATGAGAATACACTGTGACGCCGGGCGTCATGCATTCGATTGAAGTATGGAGGCTAAATACCATTGACGACAACAGATATGGCCGAGTGGGGCTGGGATCCCAAGTGGGCTGAAGCGTTCGGGGAATACCGCGAAGCGGGCTTGGTGCCCGGGCGGGTCACCCTGGAGCATAAGCACATCTACCGGGTCATGACGGAGGAAGGCGAACTGCTCGGGGAGATTGCCGGGCGAATGCGCCATGAGGCGTTCGGGCGGGCCGATTATCCGGCGGTGGGCGATTGGGTGGCCCTGCAGCCCCGGCCCGCAGACGGGCGCGCCACGATTCACGGCGTGCTGCCGCGCCGGAGCAAGTTCTCCCGCAAGGCGGCCGGCCCGGCCGTCGCAGAACAGATCGTGGCCGCCAACGTGGACACGGTTTTCCTGGTGCATGCGCTGAACCAGGACTTCAACCTGCGGCGGCTGGAGCGGTATTTGACCCTCGCCTATGAAAGCGGCGCCCAGCCGGTGGTGCTGCTCAGCAAGGCGGACTTGTGCGCGGATGTGCCGGGACGGGTCGCCGATGTGGAAGGCATCGCCCCCGGCGTTCCGATCCACGCGGTCTCTTCGCTGCAGGATGAGGGACTCGAGGCGCTGCGTCCGTACCTCGCGGGAGGCCGGACGGCGGCGCTGCTTGGTTCCTCGGGCGCCGGCAAATCGACGCTCGCCAACCGCCTGTACGGCGAGGAAGTGCTGCACACCGGCGGGATCCGCGAGGGGGATGACCGCGGACGCCATACTACCACGCACCGCGAGCTGGTGAGGCTGCCGGAGGGCGGCCTGCTGATCGACACGCCTGGGATGCGGGAGCTGCAGCTGTGGGATGCCGACAGCGGGCTTGACCTGGCCTTCCGCGATATCGAGGCGCTGGCCGCGGGCTGCCGCTTCAGCGACTGCAGCCATGGGGGCGAGCCCGGCTGTGCGGTGCAGGCGGCCTTGGAAGAAGGCACGCTTCAGGCGGCCCGCTACCGCAGCTACGTGAAGCTGCAGAAGGAGCTGGCGTTCGAGGCGCGCAGGGAGGACCCGGCGCTGCAGCGGGAGGAACGCGACCGGTGGAAGAAGATTCACAAGCAGGTGCGCAAGTCGCCGGGCCGGCACTGAGAAGCGCATGGCGGCAGCCGCGTAACGCCGATCAGGGGAGCGAAACGCAGTCGGGCTCAGGGACGGAGTCCCGGCCGGACTCGGGAGGGGCGTACTTGACGGGGGAATAACACCCGGAGGCGCGCTCTGGTGGATCTTCGCCGGAACCTGAACAAGACGGAGCTCTCTCGGAGGCCCGTCTTGTTTGTTTTATATGCGCTGAAGGGTATGGGGCAAAGAGGCAGGTGGTTGATACTTAGGTGTTGTATGTGTCTTACATGCGGAGGAGCCCGGGGAGGGCTTTACTCCGCCGGTTCTTCCGAGGATTCCTTGACCGGCAGGATCTTGAACCCGAGTTTCGCCCCGGTTTCGTAAGTGAACGAGAACGAGCCGGTCATGTCCTCGTCGCTCATGCGGCCTTCCGTGACTTCATTCATCAGCCAGTCGTTGACAATGGCAAGCAGTCCGCTGAACCATGGTTCGATAATATCGGTTTTCATCATGTACCCCCTAGGTAACGTAATCTTGGCTCTTGATATGGCCCTGATTGGTTGTGGTATGTAATTTGTATAAACAATTCATCGGCTGATCAAGGCGTTCAGTTTAGTGGAAATTGAATGGAAGCTTCACGAAGGTACGCGGCAGGGTAATAATCCGTAATGCTGCCCGGGGATAGGGATCTGGAGCGGATGAACCAAAAGGGGGCGGGAGCCATGTATCGGACGTTGGTGGTAGGCCGGGCGGTCGCAGACCCGGAGCGCTTCAGGCAGCTTCTGGGTCGGATGCGGCCCGGCGGGATGGAAGCCGAGTTCACGGAGCAGGGCGCACCGGGCTGGAAGAAGGCGGCCGGGCTGCGGCCGGATTTGATCCTGCTGGCGCTCGAAGGCTCCGAGGAGGAGGCCGAAGAGGCCGTGAGGGAGTGGAAGACCCGGCAGCCGCAGGCCAAGCTTGCGGCCGTGAAGCTCGGCGGCGGTGCGGGTCCGGCCGCGGGGAGCGCAGGGGAGAGCGAGGCCTTGCCGGGACCGCTGGAGGCTGGGGCGGCTGCCGGCCTCATCGGGGAGCTGGCGGCCCGCCTCCATGCCGAGCGCCGGGAACGGGAAGCGGAGCTGCGGCTGGCGGAGAGAACGATGGAGCTCATGCCGCTGACCGAGCAGGAGCTCGTGCTGTCGCTGATGCTGGAGGACGAGCCCGAAGAGGTGCTCGGCCCCTTGTTCGCGGGCCTGGGCCTCTCCGAAGTGTACGGCCGGGCGGCCGTTATCGCTCTGCCGGAGGCGGACGGGGCCCTGCAGCTCCCGGCAGGCATGGGCGCGGTCCAGCTCTACGAGGCGGTGCGCAGCAAGGCAAAGGCCGACGGCGAGTTCGCCGTCGTAGGCCCGGCGGTGGGCCGCTGGCTCGCTGTCCTGCGGCTGGGCACACGGCCGCAGGCCGAGGCGCCCGGCTTCGAAGGGAGCTGCCGGGCCTGGGCCGAATCGCTGGCCGGCTTCCTGACGATGCAGCTCGGCCTGCGCTGCCTGATCGGGCTCGGCTGCCTTGGGCAGGGAGCCGAAGGCCTGCGGCAGTCGCTGCGGGAAGCGGCGGAGGCGATGGAGCCGGCCGGGGGTGAAGGAGCGGCTAAGGCGGCTGAGGTGCCTTGGGCCGCCGGCCGGGACGTGATCCGGCAGGAGCTGCGGCTGCTGCGGGAAGAGCGGGAGCGGCGCCTGCGGCCGGCCGTACAGCCGGAGCCGGGCGCGGCGGAGGCGGCGGGCGGCGTGGAGCCCATACCGTCGGGGGCGCTGGATGTGCCGTTTGCTCCGACCGGGCGCTGAGGCGGGGCGGCAGCCCCAAGCAAGGACGCGCACCGTCGGCCGGCTGACAGCATGTATACCAAGAAGCCCCTTCTCGTGGCAGACACGGGAAGGGGCTTTTGGGTGTTCATTGTATCGAAGCGTACAGACGGTTATTTCTTGGCGTCGAAGGAGCTCTTGAGCGAAACGATGCGGTTGAAGACGAGCTTCTCGCCTGTCGTCTCCTTCGGATCGACGTTGAAGTAGCCGTGGCGGAAGAACTGGAACTTGTCCTGTGCCTTCGCGTCCTTCATGTTGTTCTCTACGAAGCCCTGCAGCTTCTCGAGCGACTTCGGATTGATGTTGTCGAGGAAGGACTCGCTTTCCTCGCCCTCTTCTTCGAGGATGAGCGGCTCATACAGGCGGAATTCCGCCGGCCGGGCCTGGGTCGCTTCGATCCAGTGGATCGTGCCCTTGACCTTGCGTCCGGTGAAGCCGCTGCCGCTCTTCGTCTCGGGATCGTACGTGCAGTGAAGCTCGATCACGCTGCCGTCGGCGTCCTTCACGAAGTTCTCGCACTTGATGAAATACGCGTGCTTCAAGCGGACTTCGTTGCCCGGATACAGACGGTGGTAGCCCTTGACCGGCTCTTCCATGAAGTCGTCCCGCTCAATGTAGATCTCGCGCGAGAAAGGAATCTGGCGGGAGCCCATCGCTTCGTTCTCCGAGTTGTTCTCGGCTTCCAGCTGTTCGATCTGCCCTTCCGGATAGTTCGTGATGATTACCTTAAGCGGCTGCAGAACCGCCATCGTACGCGGAGCCTTCAGCTTCAGGTCCTCGCGGATGAAGTGCTCGAGCATCTTATCATCCACGACGCTGTTGTTCGTCTTCACGACGCCGATCTCGCGGCAGAAGTCGCGGATCGCCTCCGGCGTGAAGCCTTTGCGGCGCAGACCTGAGATCGTCGGCATGCGCGGATCGTCCCAGCCGTCCACGACCTTCTCGTCGACGAGGAGCTTCAGCTTTCTTTTGCTCATGACCGTGTTGGTCAGGTTCAGCCGTCCGAATTCGTACTGGTGCGGGGTGCAGTCCATCTCGCATTCCCGGACGACCCAGTCGTACAGCGGGCGCTGGTCGGCGAACTCGAGCGTACAGATCGAGTGGGTTACACCCTCGATGGCATCCTCCAGCGGGTGGGCGAAGGCATACATCGGGTAGATGCACCAGGCATCGCCCGTGTTGTGGTGATGCGCATGCGAGATTCGGTAGATGACCGGGTCGCGCAGGTTGATGTTCGGCGAAGCCATGTCGATCTTGGCGCGGAGCACCTTCTCCCCGTTGGCGAACTCCCCTGCACGCATGCGGGCGAAGAGATCGAGGTTCTCTTCGACGCTGCGTCCGCGGTAAGGGCTCTCCTTGCCGGGCTCGGTCAGCGTGCCGCGGCTCTCGCGGATCTGGTCGGCGCTCTGGTCGTCGACGTAAGCGAGGCCTTTGCGGATGAGCAGCACGGCGCGGTCATACATTTCGCCGAAGAAATCGGAGGCGAAGGTCAGGCGCTCCCATTCGAAGCCGAGCCACGCGACGTCTTCCTTGATCGATTCGACGAACTCGGTATCTTCCTTCGCAGGGTTCGTGTCGTCGAAACGAAGATGCGTCCGGCCGCCGAACTCGTCGGCGATCTCGAAGTTGAGACAGATCGACTTGGCGTGTCCGATATGCAGGTAGCCGTTCGGCTCCGGCGGGAACCGGGTGACGACTTCTTTCACCTTGCCCGATTTGAGGTCTTCGGTGACGATGGTTTTGATAAAGTTGTTGGATGATGCCGGCGCAGCCGGTTTTGCTGTTTCCATGTCGGATAACCTCTTTTCAGGATAACGTGTAGAAATAACTGCCAGCTGGCGAACGATTATCTCTCTATAATACACAAAAAAAGCCATAAATATAATGGCTTTGCACACGAATCTATGAAAATGGCGGGCCGTTTGCAAAAACGGGAAGCATAGGCCGGTGGAATCGGTGTGGGGCAGATGGACGGTGCGAACCCGGACCACCGCTGGAAGACAGCCGGCAGTGGGCGAAAGCAGGGGGAGGTGTGATGGAAGGCGGAAAAACCGTGTTAGCGGGAGAATCAAAGGCAGCATCCGTCATATTAGCACGGAAAATCCGTGTAAGCAGGCGAACGGCGTGCGGGAGCAGGGGATTGGATGTGGTTTAAGACGGAAAAACCGTGTTAGCGGGGGAGCCCAAAGCCGCAGTGGCATTTAACATGGAAAATCCGTGTAAGAGGGCGAACGACGTGCGGGAGCAGGGGATTGGATGTGGTTTAAGACGGAAAAACCGTGTTAGCGAGGGAACGAGGGTCCGCATCGGCTATGTAACACGGAAAATCCGTGTAATAGGGAGAACGGCGTGCGGGAGCAGGGGATTGGATGTGGTGGAAGACGGAAAAACCGTGTTAGCGGGAGAGCCAAAGGCTGCATCGGGCATGTAACACGGAAAATCCGTGTAAGAGGGCGAACGGATTGAGATCCGGCATGCGCTATAGTCAAACAAAGGCAGGTCCGACCTGGTAACCGCATCGGCTGCGGGCTTATCGTCCATGCCCTGGTGGGGGAACGCCCCACACCTTTGCCCGTCCCTCCACATAAGATGGAGTAAAAGGAGAGGGTCACTGTCATGAAGGCCAATCAGACATCGGGACGGTGCATAACGACAGCCGTCCTTCAGAAAGCAGCAGGGGCGATGCTCCCGTTCTACCACCGGATCGCCACGAACCGGGCCTTTGCGGCGGCCTGGACGAAGGGGGTACGCCGGGGGGATCTCGGGGTGCTCGAGCGGCTGCTGCGCGAGGTGCAGCTGTACCTGCCGCGCATCTCGTCTTTCTCGACGAACGGCATCGGTTATTTCGTCGACTTCCGGGCGCCGCGGCCGGTGCTGCAGTACACGAACGGGACCTCCCTCCGCCCGGGAACGGCCCAATTCTACTTCAACACGGGGGTGCACCGCTCCATCGCCCGGGTGCTGGTTCCGCTCTACCGCGAGATCGTGCGCAACAAGCCGTTCGCCCGTCTGATTGTGGCGGCGGTCCGCTCGGGCAACACGGGACTGCTGACCCGGCTGGTCCGCAGCAAGGTCACGACCCGTGCGCTCAAGTCCGTAACGATTGAGTTCTCGGGTTTCGCGCTCGGCTTCCGGTATGCCGCCAGCCCCTACACGTTCTACAACCAGTTTTTCCGTGAGCTGACTCCATGAGTGCGGGCCGCCGGCTCCGACTGTCCGAAGCCTTTTCGAGCCGAACCGGAACTAACCCCTGAACCTACCGGTCAGGGGTTGTTTGGATGGTTACGGTTTGAAGGCCGGGCTGTTCCCGGCAAGTTACGGTGTATTCCTTCCGTAAGGCGCGGGTTCCTGCAGCTGCTGCAGGAGCTCGGACGCCTTGTGGATGTCTTCCGTGTGCACATCGAGCTGAAGATGCTCGTTGTTAAGCGGATCGACCGCGGCCGCCGCGGTCTGGATCGTGCCCAGATGCGAATCGGCGTTGGATTTGAGCCGGCAGCGGATGCTCTGCGACTTGAGATAGCGGTAATGGTCTTCGAGCCTGCGGGCATCGGGTCCGATGCCGCTCGAAACGGTTGTCCAGCCGGCATTGCGGCGGTACAGGAAGTAGCAGGCAGCCGCCAAAACCAGGAGAATCAGCACAATGTCCATGAGAACACCACCTTCGTCAGAGTAGAGATACATAAGCTGTACCAAACAATTAAAGCGATTACAAACCAATATTTGTTAGTTACCATACCATGGAAACGGATTGGAATCAAGCATCCGGCAGATGTGATGATTCAGAAAAGCAGTGGTGAACTGGAGAGGGGCTGCCATAGGTGGACAGCAATGCTATGGGGGCAAGCGATGAATCGGCGGCAGCAGGGCGGTTCCGCTTGATTACCCGTTTCTTCGGAGGTTGAAACACCTTCGGTGAATGATTTTGGGGTTCGTCCGGCCGTGATTTTCTCTGCGTTGACAGACCACTGGGGGTAGGCTACGATGGGGGGAAAACGCCCGGGCTTACCCGGGCGGCCAAGCACGTTCGAGGGAAGCGGTAACCCTCCGGGTGGCGGGAGGAGACGGAGAATGAGCACGCACACATTGACTGAACGCGTCCGGGTGACGCAGAAGCGCCTGCGCAAAGAGATGCTGGCCAGCGTATTGAACGAATTTGACGGAAGCCTCATGGGCCTGCCGGAGGACAAGCGGCGCCAGAAATACGCCAAGATGGCGGGCAGTCCGTTTTCCTTTTACCGGGGAAGCGCCTATTTGTTCTACTTTGACGTGTCCCGGGAGTGGTTCCCGTACCATACCGATCCGGCGCGCCCCACGTGGATCCAGGGAGATCTACACTTCGAGAACTTCGGCGCGTTCCGCAGCGAGAACGGCCGGATGGTGTATGATGTGAATGATTTTGACGAGGGCTGTCTCGGCTCTTATCTGTACGACCTGCTGCGGATGTCGGTCAGCACGGCACTCGTCTGCCGGACCCTGGAGATCGATCCCGCAGGACAGAGAAAGGCCATTACGCACTATCTCGCCTCGTATGCCAAACAGATCCGCCGGTTTGCCAGACGCAAGGAAGATCCGCGCACGCTCGTCTTCGATAAGGAGCATACGGGCGGGGCGATCCGCCGCCTGCTCAAGAAGACGGAGAAGCGGCTCGCCTCGCACTTCCTGGAGGGGGTCACGACGCTGACCCGAGATACCCGCAAGTTCACGAAGTCGGAGGAGATCCTGCCGCCGACGCCTGAGGAGAAGGCGGCGCTGGAGACTGCCTGGCCTCAGTATCTGCAGACGCTGCAGGCCAAGGGGATCAAGCCCGAAGGGTATTACCGGATCAAGGACCTGGCGGTGAAGCACGGATCGGGAACGGCCTCTATCGGCCTCGACCGCTTCTATGTGCTGATCGACGGGGAAGCCGGGGAGCAGGGACTTGACGATATCGTGCTGGAGGTCAAGGAGGTCAGGGCCCCGGTGCCGGCGTATTTTGTGGCGCGCAACGATGCGTTCTGGGAGCACATGGGCCATCAGGGCAAGCGGGTCATCCTGACCCAGCAGGCGATGCACCATGAGGCCGATCCGTTCCTCGGGTACCTGACGATGAGTGGAAGGGATTTCTACGTGCGGGAGAGATCTCCGTACAAAAAACGGCTGAAGTCGGACCGGCTCGAAGGGCCGGACGAGCTGCACGGGGTGCTGAAGACGATGGGGCAGATCACGGCCAAGCTGCATGCCAGAGCAGACGCTGATATGCACCAGGGGTTGATGGCGTATCACAGCGAAGACGAGATCGACCGGGCGATCGGAGGGGACCGGGAGGCGTTCTGCGATTATATCGCCCAATGGGCCGTTGCCTATGCTTACCAGGTGGAAGAGGATTACGCCCTGTTCCTCGAATGGCTGGAGGAACGCAGAGGAGACGGGGCACAGGAACGGACATAGGGTGGAAAAGAGGGAGGGGAGTACGGCATAGGGCCGTACTCCCCTCTTGTGCGGCCGGAAGGTCACATGTGCTGCCCCGCAGGAGACCGCCCTGCCGCTTCAGACCTCCCGCTGCGCTATCTGGCGCCGGCGGCTTCCTCGAGCTCCCGCATCCGCTCGAGCACCCGGCGCTTGCGGTACAGCATCGTGCCGGCTTCCGCCACATCCTGCAGCGTGCTGCGGTTCAGGAAGGCGCCGAACACCATGCCGGCGATCGGCACCATCTGGAAGAGCTTCTTCCAGCCGAAGTTATCCCGGTAGGCGGCGATCACTTCCCTCCAGCCCTGGAGCTGGGAGAGGGCGTCGCGCTGCCGGCTCTCGCTGCCGAAGTCGGAGAGCTCGCTAAGGACGGCTTTTTTGCCTACGATGTCGGAGTTGACGAACTGCAGACACTTGATCACGAAGACGCGCTCGCTCTTCTCCTTCGGGTCGAAGCCGTACACGATCGCCAGCTCCTGCAGCACCTTCAGCGACAGCCCGAGCAGCGCGGGGATATCGATGGCGAGCGTGAAGATCCCGCCGAAGCCGGTCGTCGCCCCCTGGGCCGTGGCCAGCGTGACCCGGCTCTGAGCGAGCTCCGCCGCAGCCGCATCCATGACGGACAGCGGCAGACCGGCAGCTGTCTGCATGGTCAGGGGGCCTTCCAAAGGCCGGCCGCCGGCCTTGCGGTGTCCTTCCTCCAGCCGGCCCAGCATCCCCCGTTCGGAGATCAGATAACGGCCGCCCGTCTGCACGAAGCTGCCCACCTCGTCCATGGCAAGGCCGATTTTATCCTGGATGAACTTCGGGGTGAGCTTGTCAAGGAGCTGGAACGGAAGGCGTCCGATTTTTTCCCAGAACCACAGATCCTGCTGGCCCTTCTCCCAGGCCTCGATCTCCCGCAGCGCGTTCTGCAGATCCTGGACCGTCTCGGCCCGGGCGGACGTCCCTTGCTCGGGTGTTGTCATAGCGCTTCACTCCTTTGTTCTTGTTATGTTCTAGTACGCAGCGGGAGAGGCATTGGGTGCAGGTTGGGCCGGAAAAATACCAAACGGCTCTCTCTTCAGGGGCGGAGCCGCTCTTTCGGTGACCGAACCAAGCCGTGAATGGCCGAAGGCTGCAGGCAAGCCGGCAGGCACTTGCCAAATGGAAGAAAGTGGTGTACATTGGACAGTAACATTTTGCACGCATATGCCAAAAAGCATTCGACCAAGGACACAGACCTGCAGCTTCAGCCGGTCCAGAGAGGGCGCCCCTGCTGAGAAGCGCCTCCGGCTCGCGCAGTGTCTCCCGCCTTGGAAGCTGCTGGGGGGAAAGGAAGAGGAGGGCTGCCTCTTCTTAGTAACCGCAGCCGGGCCCATCCCGTTATCACGGAAGAGGAGACGCCACCCGTACGGCAGTAGGACGGGGCGGACGTTGACAAATTAGGGTGGTACCACGGCACGCTTTCGTCCCTGACGAGGCGTGCTTTTTGGTGTGCCCATCACCGTAAGGAGGGATGGTCATGAAGCAAAGTACACTGTTCATGCCTACGCTGCGGGAGGTACCTGCAGAGGCGGAGGCGGCGAGCCACCGGCTGATGCTGCGGGCCGGGCTGATCCGTCCGCTGGCGGCGGGAATCTATTCGTACCTGCCGCTCGGCCGCAAGGTCCTGCGCAGGGTGGAGGAGCTCATCCGCCGGGAGATGGAAGCGGCGGGTGCCCAGGAGGTGCTCCTGCCTGCCATGCAGCCTGCCGAGCTGTGGCGGGAGTCCGGCCGCTACGGGGTGTACGGCCCTGAGCTCGTCCGGCTGACGGACCGACACGGGCGGGAGTTCGCCCTCGGACCGACGCACGAGGAGGTCATTACGACGCTGGTGCGTGATGAGATCAGCTCTTACCGCCGGCTGCCGATGACCTTGTATCAGATTCAGACGAAGTTCCGGGACGAGCGGCGTCCGCGGTTCGGCCTCCTGCGGGGAAGGGAGTTCCTGATGAAGGATGCTTACTCCTTCGATGCCGACTGGGAGGGTCTGGACCGGTCATACCGGCGCATGGAAGCGGCATACCACCGGATCATGCAGGGCTGCGGCCTGCGCTACCGGGCGGTGGAGGCCGATTCGGGCTCCATCGGAGGAGAAGGGGGCACGCACGAATTCATGGCGCTGTGTGCGGTCGGCGAGGACACGATCGTCAGCTGCACGGCCTGTGATTACGCCGCCAACCTGGAGAAGGCGGAGGCCGCCTGGACCCCGCCCGAGGCCCCGCAAGGGGAGGTGCCGGTGCCGGATGCGGAGCGCTGGCACACGCCGGGCGTGCGGACGATCGCCGAACTGACGGAGAAGCTCGGGGAAGAAGCCGGTCTGCTGCTGAAGACGCTGATCTATCTTGCCGACGGGCAGCCGGCCGCCGTTGTTGTGCGGGGCCTCCACGAGGTGAACGAGGCCAAGGTGCGGGCTGCGCTCGGCGCAGACGTGCTGGAGCTTGCCGATGCCGAGACAACGCAGCGCGTGACCGGTGCTCGGGTCGGCTTAGCGGGACCTGTCGGGCTGCAGGTGCCGCTGCTGGTGGACCGCGAGGCGGCGGCCCTGGCCGAAGGCATCACCGGTGCGAACGAGGCCGACTGGCATCTGCGGCATGTCGTGCCCGGCCGGGATTTTCCGCTGGAGCGGGTGGGTGATTACCGCAATGTACGCGGGGACGACGCCTGTCCGCGCTGCGGCGGGGGGCTCGAGCAGCACCGGGGCATCGAGGTGGGTCATGTGTTCAAGCTCGGCACGAAGTACAGCGCGAAGCTGGGGGCCGTCTTCACGGATGAGACGGGGGTGGAGCGGCCGATGATCATGGGCTGCTACGGCATCGGGGTGTCGCGGATCCTCTCCGCGGTCGTAGAGCAGCATCACGACGAGCAGGGCATCGTCTGGCCGGAGGGTCTCGCCCCGTTCGATGCGCACCTGATCCCGCTGGGACAGGAGGGCCCGGCCGCCGAGCTGGCGGACCGGCTGTACGCTGAGCTGCGGAGCCGGGGGGCCGAGATGCTGCTCGATGACCGGGCCGAGCGCCCGGGCGTGAAGTTCAAGGATGCGGACCTCATCGGCCTGCCGGTGCGCATTGTGATCGGCCGGGATGCCGCCGAAGGCTTCGTCGAATATAAGGAGCGGCGCAGCGGGGAGACCTTCAAGCTGACGGCGGAGGAAGCGGCGGCCCGTGTTCTGGCAGGCCGGGCGTAAGGCTGGGGCCGACATGCAGCTTCAAGTGAGCTTCCGAGCTGGGGCGGCCGGGGCCCGGTGCCGGGTAGGGCAAATCGCAGGATGAAACACCGGAAGATACAGGCTTTGAACGAAGACTGTGAAGGAAAGGCTTGGGGATCAGGCCCAAGTAGTCAAGAAGGGGCTCTGCGGGTAAAAAGGGGCAAACACGGAAGCGTCGGCTGGGTCTGCGGGGCAAGCGGGGGCCCGGCCAAGGAATGGTGAAAGGAGGCGGGCGCATGATCCGGATCGGACTTGCGGGCTGGGGCGACCACGACGAGCTGTATGAGAAGGGCACGGCAGCCAGGGACAAGCTGAGGGTGTACGGCACCTATTTTGGCTTAGTGGAAGTGGACAGCTCGTTCTATGCCGTACAATCCAGGGCGAATTACGAACGCTGGGCGGCCGATACGCCGCAGGACTTCGGATTCGTCATCAAGGCGTACCAGGGAATGACCGGGCACCAGCGGGGCCGAAGCCCCTTCCCCGACGAGGAGACGATGTTCGGTGCGTTCCGGGAGTCGATCGAGCCCGTCAGGGAAGCCGGCAAGCTGAAGGCCGTGCTCTTCCAGTACCCGCCGTGGTTTGACTGCAAGAAGGCGCATGTGGAGGAGCTGCGGCTGGCCCGCGAGCGGATGGGGGATCTGCCCCTGGCGCTGGAGTTCCGCCACCAGAGCTGGTTCGCCGAAGAGATGCGGGAGAAGACGCTCTCGTTCATGCAGCGGGAGGGCTGGATCCACAGCATCTGCGACGAACCGCAGGCCGGTCCCGGCTCGGTTCCGACCGTGCTTCAAGCTACGGATAGGAGACTCACCATCGTCCGGATGCACGGGCGCAATGCGGCGAACTGGAACGGAGGCGGGGGGCCGAACTGGCGGGAGGTTCGCTACCTCTATAACTACAGTGAGGAAGAGCTGCTGGAGTGGAAGGCGAATCTGGCTGTGCTCGGGGAGCAGACGGAGGAGGTATGCTTCATCTTCAACAATAATTCGGGCGGTCATGCGGCCGGCAACGCGGTGAGGCTGATGGAGATGCTCGGGCAGCCGGTGAGGCCGTTTGCGCCGCAGCAGCTGGATTTGTTCTGATGCCGGCAGGAGGGGAAGGATGATTTTACCTGCTGCCGGACAAGCTATACGGGTGATAAAAGAAGAGACCTTCGGCCGCAGGATGCCGGCGGGGACGGTTCGTTCTCAGCCGGGAGACGGGGGGCCGGGGGCTCTATAAACCGGGAGGAATGCGAGAGATGAGTCAATCTGAATCGATCTATGAGAAGCTGGGCGGGGAGGCCGCGATCGGGGCGGTCGTGGATATTTTCTACAAAAAAGTATTGGCCGATGATACGGTCAACGGGTTCTTCAAGGATACGGACATGGAAAAGCAGCGCAGGCACCAGACGAAGTTCCTGAGCTTCGCGCTCGGCGGACCGGCCCAGTACACGGGGGCGAGCATGGCGAAGGCGCACGAGGGCATGAACCTGCAGCCTATCCACTGGAACGCGATCGTAAATCACCTGACAGCCTCGCTGCGGGAAGCGGGCGTCGGCGAAGGCGATATCGATACGATCGTCAGCCACGTGGCGACCCTGAAGGACGATATCCTGAACAAATAACACGGAAGCGGCGGGATGCCGGCATCTGCCAGAAGCGTTCTGGTCAGGGGCCGGCATTTTTGGGTCCTAACGGCTTGGAGACGCCTGTCTCGTCGAGGGTCCCCCTGGGGCCTGTTCGTTTAAAATGGGCCCGGCAGGCGGTTGACAAAAGCGGATCCCGGGAGGCATACTAAACATATGAATACATGCTCATATGTTTAGATCTTGGATGCGGCTGGGCCGCCTCCAAGGAGGAAGAGGGAGGAATGGTCAATGGGCGGCAGCGGCGGTAAGGATGAGGAAGCGGTGAAGGGACAGGGAGCGCACTCGGGGGGCGGCCAAGGGCAGCCGGCAGCAGGCCGGGACGGTCACACGGCCGGCGAACGGGGGCTTACGGCCGATCGCGGGAAGACGGAACGCTCCAAGTCTCAGGGAGAAGAAGGGAGCACCGGATCGACAGCGGGCCACCCGGGTAAAAGCTGCAGCGGCGGTAACGGAGAGGAAGCCGAGGGACATGTCCAGGCTGCCGATACACATGGCGGCTGCAGCGGGCATGCGCATGAGCACGGGCACGGGCGCGTTGATCACGATCAAGTTCACCACGAGCACGACCACGACCATGACGGGCATGCGCACGATCACCCTGATCATGGCCATCACGGGCACAGCCACCATGGGCATGACCATCATGGTCACGGACATCATGGACACCATCACGGTCTGCTCGGCCATCATCACCACGGTCCCGATGCGGTGCGCGAAGGGAACAAGCGGGGACTGCTGTTCGCCCTGCTGCTGACCGGAGGCATCCTCCTGCTCGAGTTCGTCGGCGGGCTCTGGACGAACAGCCTGGCGCTGCTCTCGGATTCGGGGCATATGCTCAGCGACACCGCCTCCCTGCTGCTCAGCCTGGTTGCGGTGACGCTGGCGGCCCGCCCGGCTTCCGAGCAGCGCACCTACGGCTACCACCGCTTCGAGATTCTCGCCGCGCTGTTCAACGGACTGACGCTCTTCCTCATCGCCGGCTGGATTATCTACGAGGCGTACGGCCGGCTGCTGCAGCCGCCCGAAGTGGCCAGCGGCGCGATGATGGGCATTGCAGCTATCGGGCTTGGGGTCAATCTCGTCAGCGCCTGGGCTCTCATGCGGCAGGGCGATGTCAAAGGGAATGTGAACCTGCGCAGCGCCTACCTGCACGTACTGGGTGATGCGCTGGGCTCGCTGGGTGCGATCCTGGCCGGGGCGATTATGCTCCTGACGGGCTGGTACGCGGCCGACGGGATCATCTCCGTGCTGGTGGCGCTGCTCATCCTGCGGGGAGCCTGGGATCTCATCCGGCGGACGCTTCACATTCTGATGGAGGGCACTCCGGCGGGCTGTCAGCCAGGCCAGGTGAAAGCGGCGCTCGAAGAGCTCGACGGGGTGATCGATGTGCATGACCTGCATGTCTGGACGATCACCTCCGGGCTCGATTCGCTGAGCTGCCACCTGCTCATGGAAGACGGCCGGGACAGCCAGGAGCTGCTCCAGCGGGCGATCCGGCTCATCGAAGACCGCTTTGGGATCTCCCATGTAACGATTCAGGTGGAGACTTCAGTGAACCGGCACGGCGAGCTGCGGGTGTAGGGAGGATGGAGCCATGTCATGGGATGCCGAAGTGCTCATCATCGGCGGCGGCCAGGCAGGCCTCGCTTGTGCCCAGGCGCTCGCGGAGCGGGGCAGGGAAGCGCTGATCCTGGACGCCGGCGCGGAGCCGGGGGCATCCTGGCGCAGCCGCTATGATTCGCTGCGGCTGTTCACCCCGCGCCGGCTGAGCGGGCTGCCGGGGCTGGCGCTGCCCGGCGACCCGGAAGGCTTCCCGGGGAAGGACGAGCTGGCCGATTACCTGCTGCGCTATGCGCGGCATTTCGGCCTCTCCGTCCGCAGCGGGACGCGGGTCGGGACGCTGAAGCGGCACGGCGCCGGCTTCGCGGCGGTAACGGCAGCCGGCAGCGTCTATACGGCGCGCGCCGTCATTGCCGCCGGGGGCGCCTTTGGCCAGCCGCGGGTGCCGGGCTTTGCTTCGGCGCTGGCGCCCCGCATCGCCCAGCTGCACTCGGCGGCCTACCGCCGCCCGGACCAGCTGCCTCCGGGCCCGGTGCTCGTGGCCGGCTGCGGCAACTCCGGCGCGCAGATTGCCGCCGAGCTGGCGGCGGACCGGCCGGTGCTGCTTGCTTCCCGCCGGCCGGTCCGCCTGCTCCCGCTGACGATGCTCGGCCGCAGCACGTTCGGCTGGATGAACACGCTGGGACTGTTCGCGGCCCCGCGGAATTCGGTGGTGGGGCGCGCGATGCGCCGGCGTCCCGACCCGATCTTCGGCCTGGAGCTGCGGGAGCTCATCGGGACCGGCCGTATCCGCTGGAAGCCGGAGGTGACTGGGGCCGAGGGAGAGCGGGTCCGTTTTGCGGACGGCTCCGAGGAGCAGCCGGCTGCCGTCATTTGGGCGACGGGCTTCCGCCCCGATTTGGGCTGGATCGACGTGGAGGGAGCGGCGGATGAGCTGGGGCTTCCGCGGCATCACCGGGGGGTCTCTCCGGTGGCCGGCCTCTACTTTGCGGGCCTGCCGTGGCAGCATACGCGCAGCTCCGCCCTGATCTGCGGTGCAGGACGGGATGCGGCATATGCGGCGGAGCACATTGCCGCCTATTTGCAGGATCATCGGCCCATTTAGCAGGCTATCATCGGCTGGAGTGCCTTTTGCCCCGGCATACGAAAAAAGCGTCCCCCCGTTTGGCAGGGGGACGCTTTTTTCGTTGGTCCGTTAGTTCCTGCCGCCGGGCACCCGGACCAAGGGCAGCCACAACGAGCCCCTTTGCCTGCGGCCATCTCACGCCAGGTGGTCGAGCACGAGGGAGACGAGCAGTCCCAGCGACGCGATGAAGCCGATGACCGGTCCGCCCTCTTCGTACGCCTCGGGCATCATGGTCGAGGCGATCATCGCAATAATGCCGCCGCCGGCGAAAGCGGCAATGAACGCCATGACCGCCTCCGAGGCGTTCTCCATGAACGCAAAGCCCCCCAGCGAGCTCAGGGCCGAGATGACCATGACGGAGGCCCAGAGGATGAGGATTTTACCCTTGGAATAGCCCCCCTTCCGCAGGCCTGCGGTGGAAGACAGTCCCTCGGGAATGTTGCTGAGGAAGATGGCGATCACGAGCAGCCAGCTCACGGAGCCTCCCTCAAGCAGGGACGCTCCGATCATGATCGACTCGGGAATGGCGTCCATGACGGTGCCTGCGAAGATGGCGAGCCCGCTGCTGCCCGTCCCGGTGTCCTCTTCTTCACACCGCTGCTTGCTGTGGTCGGATCGTTTGCGCTTCGAGCCCCCCTTGCGGGAGATGTAGACGTCGAAGGCGGTGAATACCGCCGCGCCGATCAGGAAGCCGCCTGTCGTCGGCATCAGCCCCCCGTCCCTCACCGATTCGCCGAGCAGCTCATAGGCGGCCGCACCAATGAGCACGCCCGTGCCGAACGCCATGATATACCCGATGATCTTCTTCGGAATCGTGAAGAGAATCGCCGCCAGGGCGCCGAGCAGAACGGCGGAGCCGGATACCGCTCCCCACATCGCCGCTTGCCACATGATTCGATCCCCCTTTTTCCGTTTCGCTTTATTTCTCCTATTTTAACCAGAATCTTCAATAAAAACAAAAAGGAAGGATGTCCGGGGAGAAGGTAGTGCTGAGGTCAGCCGGATGTCGGGGCAGGAATGGGAGCGGGGCGGCCGCTTCTATCGACAGGATGGTCCATCCTCAGCCGCTTCCCGCAGGAACGTATGTACGCTATAATGGGCCTGGGTGATCATGGAAAGCGGGTGAATCATGACGAAGATGGAAGGGTTCAAAAGGGAGCTGGCGCGTTCCTACGACGGGGATGCGGCCCGCCGGAGCGGCAGGGCGCTGCCGGAGTGGAAGCTGGCGGAGCGGGAGCGGTTCCTTGCCCGGCTCCAGAAGGATCAGTGCCGCACTCTGTTCGAAATTGGTGCCGGAGCGGGAGTGGACGGCGCTTACTTCGCGGCGCAGGGCCTCAACGTTACCTGTACCGACCTGTCCCCGGCGATGGTCCAAAGCTGCAGGGAGCGGGGGCTGCAGGCGCAGGTCATGGACTTCTACGCCTTGGAACTGCCGGACGGCACATTCGATGCGCTCTATGCGATGAACTGCCTGCTGCATGTGCCCAAGGCGGACTTCGGAGGTGTGCTGAGCGAGCTGGCCCGCGTTCTGAAGCCGGGCGGCTTGTTCTACATGGGCTTATACGGAGGGACGGAATCCGAGGGGCCGTGGGAAGGCGATTGGTGCGATCCTCCACGTTTCTTCAGCTTCCATACGGACCGGGAGCTGGTGCGGCGGGTCGAGGGTATCTTCGGCCTCGAAGGGTTCTCCACCGTACCGCAGTCCGGGGAGCTTCACTTCCATTCCCTGCTGCTCCGAAGGCCGATTCGGGCCGGGTCGGTTTAGCGTTAATGGATTCTGTTTTACTAGATCGTGAATATGCACCAAAAAACCGTCGGGCTAAGTTTTTCCCGGCGGCTTTTGTGCGTGTATCCCTGTTTGTTTGCGTTCAGGCCGTGTGTCACCCTTGATCCAAGACTATGCCGTATCCCCCCGCCCGGCTGATGCGGCTCTTTGACACATACGATCCCGGCTGGTCACGGCGCTTCATAATACAGCACGTTCTGAAAATAGGCGGTTGCTTCCCCGGGATTATGGTATACGTGGGGCCGGTCCGCCTTGAAGCAGAGGGCTTCGCCGGCCGAGAGGTCGTAGGACTGGCCGCCGGCTGTAAAGCGGAGAGTCCCGGAGGTCACGACGATATATTCCTTAAGTCCCTTGGGATGTGCTTCGGCATGATGGGAGCTGCCGGGCTCGAGCTCCACGCGGAATACCTCGAGCGGCGTACCGGGGCGGTAGGGGAAGAGCGGATAGACGCGATAGCGTCCGTCCTCTTCGGTAACGGGCTGCGCATCGCTCAGGCGGACCACGACGACGTCCTGAAGATCTTCCTCCATGAAGGCGGTAAAAGAGACCTGAAGCCCCTGGGCGATCTTCCACAGAATCCCTACGGTCGGATTGGTCTCCCCGCGTTCGATCTGTCCGAGCATCGCTTTGCTGACCCCCGTAAGGGCGGCGGCCTTATCCAGGCTGAGCTCTCTTTGTTTGCGGATGGTCTGCAGATTGCGTCCTACGCGAAGATGAATCGGTTCCAAGAGGATATTCCTCCTTATTATGCTTGTGCAATATAGCGCACGAATATATAATATAACATACAAAAGTGCAGGATTACGCACATGGATTACATCGCAACGGGTCCATTGTAGCATGGGGAGGAAGCCGAATGGAATGCGGAAGTATCTTGGAAGAAGGGCGCTCAGCCGATAGGCCGGAGCGCTCGATGTTCCTGCAGGGGGTCAGGGACTGCGTCCCGACGCTGCTCGGTTACTTGAGCATCGGTCTGGCCTGCGGGGTGATCGGAACGACCTCGGGGCTCTATCCGTCCGAGATCCTGCTCCTGTCCACCCTGCTGTATGCGGGCTCCGCCCAGTTCGTCGTTGCCGGGATGGTGGCGGCCGGCGGATCGGCCGCTGCGGTGATCGTCACCGTGCTCTTCGTGAACCTGAGGCATCTGCTGCTCAGCGCGGCGCTGGCTCCATACTTTCGCCGGTATGCCCCTTGGAAGAACGCTATCCTCGGCTCGCAGCTGACGGATGAGACGTTCGGTGTCGCCGTCTCGCGGCTCGCCGGGATGAAGGGGCGTGCCCGCTGGATGCTCGGCCTGAATATCACCGCCCACGTCAACTGGATAGCGGCCAATATGGTGGGCGCCTATGCCGGTGCCTGGATCCCCGACCCCGGCAAATACGGGCTGCCGTACGCCCTGCCGGCGATGTTCGTCGGTCTGCTCGTGCTCGGCTTCGGCACCCGGCAGAAGAAAATCGTCGATGGGATCGTGGCCGTCAGCGCAGGCGCCGTCTGTGTGGCGGCGGGTACGTTCCTGCCCGGGCATGCGGCCGTGCTGGCTGCGATCGTAGTGGCAGCTGTGATTGGCATGGGGGTGCAGTCATGGACATCCGATTAGACATCCTGTGGATCATCCTGGGCACGGCCCTGGTGACCCTGCTGCCCCGGGTGATTCCGCTGGTGGTGCTGAGCCGCTTCGAGCTGCCCCCCGGAATGCTGCGCTTCCTGAATCAGGTGCCCATCGCCGTGATGTCGGCGCTGCTCGCCCAGGAGATCTTCCTGGAGAGCGGCCGGGTGGTGCCCCTCATGGAGAATATCAAGCTGCTCGCGGCCCTGCCGACGTTCCTGGTCGCCATGCTGACGAAGAGTCTGCTGGGTACGGTAGTTACGGGTGTGGTTACGATGGCGCTTCTGCAGCTGTGGTTGTAGGGAGCCCTTCATCCTGTACGTTCCCCCGTGGCCTTTGTCCGGGAAGCGGCCAATGGTCGAGGGGCTCAGGCAGTGCGGTAAAGACGAAGAGCACAGAATGGGCTTTGGCAGCCTGGCTGTGCTTTTTTTGATAGAGAATACCGCTGTCTGTTAGAAAATATTAGTGACAATCACCCGGCAATGTCTTATTATTTATTTAAATACGTAATTACGTATTTAAATAATAAAATGAGGTGAGCCGAGCGATGGTACGTGACGTGGAGGCGGAACTGGACGCGTTGAAGCTTCAGCTGGAGGATCTGCAGCGGGTGGTTGGACAGATGGGAGCGGACCGGACAGAGCGGCGGACGGTGATTGAGTCCGACCGGGCGGAAGCAGGGGAAGGGCCGGAGCGGTCCCTGCCCGGAGGAACCGATGCCGGTTCGCTCCATTACTCGGGAGCTTACCGGATCGGGGAGGAAGCCTTCCGGTGGGAGCCCCGGGAACGCCGGGTGGAGGAGCTGTTCGGCCTGGATGCCGAGAAGGCGGCCCGGATCCTGGGGGCGATCGGGCACAAGCAGCGGCTCGATATTCTGCGGACGGTGCTGCAGGAGCCGCGAACCGGAGGAGAGCTCGTGGAACGCCTGAATATGGGCACGACCGGCCAGCTCTACCACCATATCAAGGCCCTGCTGGGGGCGGACCTGCTCGTCCAGGAAGAGCGGGGCGGACGGTATGCCGTACCCGCCCACCGGAGACTGCCGCTGCTTCTGCTGCTGGCGGCTTCCGCCGACCTGCTCGATGCGAGCCGCTATGTCGAGATGACCGAGGCTAGGGGCCATGCCGGCTTTTATCTCGGCGGAATCCAGGCGGGTCAGGGGTACGACCCGCATCCGCTGATCTGGGCGCTGCTTGAGAATGCAGCGGCGGAGCACCGCGCGGGCTACAGTACCGAAGTCCGGCTGTTCCTGCACGACGACGGCTCGGTTACCGTGGCGGATAACGGCCGCGGCATTCCGGTCCGTCCGCTCGGTGCCGCCGGACCGGCGGAAGTGCAGACCTTGCTGACGGAGCTGGGGCAGCCCTCCCGCTCCGCGGTCTATGAAGCGCCGGGGGCGGACAAGGAGATCTCGCCGGCTGTAGTCAACGCCCTGTCCCAGCGGCTGACCGTCGAGATCCGCCGCGACGGGAATATCTACCGGCAGGAGTACCGGTACGGCGTTCCGCAGACGGGGCTGCTGACGGTGGGGGCCACAGGGGAGACCGGCACCTCGATCACGCTGCTGCCGGACCCGGAGCTGTTCGGCATACGGCTTCAGCGTGACCGGCTGGAGGAGCGGGCCCGGTCGCTCGCCGGCGCCTGCCCGGGGCTGCAGATCACCGTAGGGTAGATACGGAGAAGGCGGGATGCCGTCCCGGACCTGCCGGGGGATTCCCGCGTACGGGCCGCTGCGGAAGCAGCTTCGTGCGCGCGTGCATCCTGCCGGTTGCCGCTAACCGCACAGATACGCCGTACATCGCCGCTCTCTTTGTGTCCTCTGCCCAAAGGAGGCGCATCCTTTTGGTCTCCCCCACAAAAAGTGCATTTGTATGGAAAACGGGCTGCAGAACCCTTTGCGGCGGGAGGGGAAGTGTGGTATCTTATCTACCAATTTAACCAGGGGCCAGAGGAAACCCAAAAGACAAGGGAGTGAGCGGCAATGGACAGAAACAACCGCAGAAGACCGCTGGCGGATGTGCTGGCGGAGCTGGTGGCGACGGCCCGGGGAGACCGGAAGGCGAGTCTCGTCGTCGTCAATGCCAAGCTGGTGAACGTGTGTACGGCCGAAATCCTTGAGGGCATGGCCGTCGGCGTACAGGAGGGACGGATCGCTTATGTAGGAAGGAAGCCGGAGAAGCTGATCGGGCCGCAGACCCGCGTGGTCGATGCGGCGGGCCGCTATCTGGCGCCGGGCTTCCTGGACGGCCACTGCCATATCGAGAGCACGCAGCTCACGGTAACCCAGTTCGCCCGGGCGGTGCTCCCGCTCGGAACGACGGGCGGGTTCTTCGACGCCCACGAGATCTCGAACGTGCTCGGGCTGAAGGGCCTGAGGCTGATGCTGGAGGAAGCGCGGCGCACGCCGCTGGCCGCCTACATGCAGGTGGCCTCCTGCGTGCCTTCGACCTCGCCGGAGCTCGAGACGAGCGGCGCTTCCTTCGGCCCGGAGGAAGTGGCCGAAGCGTTCGGCTGGGGACCGGACATGATCGGCCTCGGCGAGGTGATGAACTTCCCTGGCGTCGTCTACGGCGATGCCGTGATGCTCGGTGAGATCGAAGCGGCGCTGCGGGCGGGGCGTGTGGCGGACGGCCACTTCACCTGGCCGTCCCACGACGAGCGCCTGATCGCGTATGCGGCCAGCGGCATCACGGGCGACCACGAATGCGTGACGAAGGAAGACGTGGCCGAACGCATCCGCCTCGGCATGTACGCCAAGATGCGCCGGGGCTCGGCGTGGCATGACGTCGAGGAGACGATCAAGGCGCACACGGAGCTCGGGCTTGACCCGCGGCGCATGATGCTTGTGACCGACGACCGCAGCGTGGAGTCGCTCGTGGACGAAGGGCATATGAACTTCGTTATCCGCAATGCGATCCGCCAAGGGGTGAAGCCGGTCACGGCCATCCAGATGGCGACGATCAACACGGCCGAGCGGTTCGGCGTCGTGCGGGACGTCGGCACGATCACGCCGGGCTCCTGCGCCGACATGGTGCTGCTGGACGGTCACCTCGCGGATGTGAATGTGGCCATGACCATCTGCGCGGGCGAAGTGGTCGCCGAGAAGGGCCGGATGGTCGTGGACCTGGAGCCGGCCGCTTATCCGGAGGAGGTCGTCCGCTCGGTCCGTCTGGCGGGTACGCCGAAGCCGGAGGATTTCGTCATCGCGGCGCCGGTGGCGGCGGGCACCTTGACGGCCCGCGTCATCCGCGTGCAGGAGAACCACGTGGAGACGAAGGCGGAGCAGCGGCCGGTTGAGGTCCGCGGCGGGCAGGTGGACCTCGCCGCCACGGCCGGCGGGCTGTGCAAGATCGCCGTGCTGGAGCGCCACCACGGCACCGGCGGACGGTCCGTCGCGCTGGTCGAAGGCATCGGCTTCGGCAGGCCGGCGGCGCTCGCGATGACCGTCGCGCACGACAGTCACAACCTGCTCGTCATCGGCAATGACGATGCGCTGATGGCCCGTGCCGCGGCGCGGGCGGCGGAGCTGCAGGGCGGGGCGGTCATCGCCTTGGATGACGGCGGAGCCGAGCTGCCGCTGCCGATCGCGGGCCTGCTGTCGGACGCCCCGTTCGAGCAGGTCGCGGAGCAGTCCCGCCGCCTCTCAGAGGCGCTGCAGGACGCCGGCTGCCGGCTCAATTACGCCTTCATGACCCTGTCGCTGCTGGCGCTCGTCGTCATCCCCGAGCTGCGCCTCTCCGACAAGGGGCTTGTGCAGATCACGGCCGAAGGCATTTCGCGGGTGCCGCTGTTCGTGGAATAACCGTACGCTGATACGCTTGTAAGCTCAGCGGAAGGTCCGCACCCGTCATCCGCAGAACCGGATGAAGTCCGGAGCTCCTCCGGCCCCTCGCCGGCATAAAGCTTCCCCAATCTTGCCATAGTAAGGGGGATGCCGCGAGGGAAAGGAGGAGAAGCCCATGTCCCGTTACGATTATGATTCCAGTCTGCAGTCGCAGAACCCGGTGTCGCAGGCGCAGAACTCGGAGGCGAAGGCGCATAATGCCGTGACCCAGGCCCAGTCCCATCCGTCCGCCCAGCTCATTGAGCAGGCGCATGCGGCGGTGGACAAGGCCCACCGCTCGCTCGACCAGGTGCCGGACGGTGTGAACCCGCAGGCGCTGGAGCTCACGAGCTCCCTGCTGGCCGAAGACGAAGAGGCGCTGAACAGCCTGACTCCGATGGAAGAAGAGTAGGCGGTTCCTTGACCGTAAGCATCAGTAAGGTTTCCCGAAGACCTGCCGACAGCCGTTTGGGCTGAAGCGGGTCTTTTTGCCGTGCCGTGATATTCTTTTACCGTGCTGTGTTATCCTTATGCCGTACGGCTGGAGGTGGCATCGTTCCCACCCACCGGTCTTCCCAGCCGGACTCACGGGGCGCTCTCCATGCTCGCTCGCCTCTTCTCTTCCGCAGGGACGGTTTCGCCTCCCCCCGTCCTCCGGGTAAGTAAACGAAGAGGGCTTCCCGGGAAGGGCGGCGCAGTGCGGTCCGAAGGAATAAGGGGCCGGACCGGGACAGACACTAACTTATCTTTCCTGCGGGGGAAGCGGCGTCCATAAAATACACAAGGGATCGGGGGAATGTACCATGCTTTCGCTGCCTGCCATGCCGGCACTGCCGGAATTCTGGAACGGCGGTCTGTGGAATTTGTTCTCGACATGGCTTCCTGTCATCAACTTCATACTCGCGATCCCGATCATCTTCCTGGAGCGGCGTAATATCGGCGTGACTTGGGCCTGGCTGATGGTGCTGCTGTTCCTGCCGGTGCTGGGCTTCCTCCTCTACCTGGTCTTCGGCCAGAATCTGGCGAGACGGCAGCTTTATAAGATGAAGCGCCGTTCGGAGCGTGTCGTGCGGGCGGTCGCCCATGAGCAGGTGTACCGCATCGACAAGGGATCGATGGAATACCGTAACGCGTCCGCCGAGGCTTACCAGCCGCTCATCCACCTGAATCTCAAGAGCGGGCACTCCATCCTCACCCAGAACAATGAAGTGACGGTGCTGACGGAGGGACGGGAGAAATTCGAAGCGCTGCTCGCGCACCTGCGGGAGGCGAGGCAGCATATTCATCTGCTCTACTACAAAATTTCTTACGATAAAATCGGATCCGATCTCCTCACGATCCTCGTGGATAAAGCGCAGAGCGGGGTCAAGGTGAGGCTGCTGTACGATGCGATCGGCTCGCCCGGTCTGCCCCGCAAGTGGGCCCGGAAGCTGATGCGCTCGGGTGCCGAGGTGTACCCGTTCTTCCCCTCGCTGGTGCCCTACCTCAACCTCAAGATCAACTACCGCAACCACCGCAAGGTCGCCGTCATCGACGGGAAGGTCGGCTTCATCGGAGGCTTCAATATCGGCAATGAATACCTGGGGCTTGACCCGCGGATCGGGCATTGGCGCGATACGCATCTCATGCTGCGCGGCGGCTCGGTGTATGAGCTGCAGCGGTACTTCCTCATGGACTGGTCGCTGGCTTCGGGCCAGGTGATGCCGGATAAGGAGCAGACGGCGTTCTTCCCGCCGCTGGAGCGCCAGCCGGGGAGTGCGGCCGTGCAGATCGTCACGAGCGGCCCGAATACGGACCGGCAGCAGATCAAGACGGCGCTGATCAAGCTCATCCACGAGGCCCGGGATCGGATCTGGCTGCAGACGCCATACTTCGTGCCGGATGAGAGTGTGATGACCGCGCTGAAGATCGCGGCCCTCTCCGGTGTCGATGTCCGGCTCATGGTCCCGTTCAAGGGCGATCACCGGCTGGTGCAGTGGGCGACGCAGGCCCACGTCGGGGAGCTGCTGCAGGTGGGAGCGCGGTGCTTCCAATACCAGCGGGGCTTCCTGCACGCGAAAACGGTGGTGGTGGATGGGAAGGCCGCCTCGGTCGGCACGGCAAACATGGACCACCGCAGCTTTGTGCTTAATTTCGAGATCAACGCGTTTCTGTATGACGAGAAGACCGCCGTACAGCTGGAGGCCGCCTTCGAGAAGGACCTTGCTTACTGCCGGGAATTCACGGCAGAGCTCTATAAGGGCAGGGGGCTGCTGAACCGGATCATGGAGTCGATGGCCAGGCTGCTGTCTCCGATTCTGTAGCGGAAGAGGTGCTTCGGCAGGCGGATTTTATCCGCGCTGCCCGGGCTGGCCCGTCGCTTGCAGGCTTATCCTATGCTACAATGGAAGCAAATGGGGATTGCCGGACGGCATCGGAAGAGGAGGACGCTAGAGCAATGGGGGACATGCAGGCGAAGGCGGAACTGGTATGGGATATACGGGCGGCCCTCGGGGAAGGGCCGGTGTGGGATCACCGCACCGGGCGGCTCCTATGGGTCGACATTGAAGGACGGCGGGTGCACTACTATGATCCGTCGGAGGCCGGGGACCACCGGACCATCCAGCTGGAGCAGCGGGTTGGGGCGGCCGTGCCGCGTACGGCGGGCGGGCTGGTGCTGGCGATGCAGTATGGTCTGTACCGGCTGGACCTGGAGACAGAGCAGCTCACGAAGCTGGGCGACCCGGAAGAGGGGATCGAAGGCAACCGGTTCAACGACGGCAAATGCGACGAGGCGGGGCGCTTCTGGGCCGGCACGATGAATATGAAGGAGAGTGAGCCGACGGGCTCCCTGTATTGTCTGGAAGCGGACGGAAGCCTGCGCCGCGCGCTGGAGGGGATTACAACCTCGAACGGGCTGGGCTGGAGCCCGGACAACCGCACGATGTATTACATCGATACGCCGACCCGCCGGGTGGACGCGTTCGATTATGATGGGGAGACCGGGGGGATCTCGAACCGCCGTACGGTCATCTCCTATGAGGGGGAGAAGGGATTCCCCGACGGGATGACGGTCGATAACGAGGGCATGCTGTGGATCGCCGAGTGGGGCGGCTGGCAGGTGTCCCGCTGGAATCCGCAGACGGGCGAGCGGATCGGACGCATCCCGGTCCCGGCGGCCCAGGTGACTTCCTGCGCTTTCGGCGGCGAGGACTACAGCGAGCTCTACATCACGACCGCCCGAAGCTGGATTCCGGACGAGCAGCTGGCGGAGCAGCCGCAGGCCGGCGGATTGTTCCGGGCGCGTCCCGGGGTGAAGGGAAGTGCGGCCGGCTTCTATGGGGGATAAGTCCATGACCTATGGGGCGGACGGCCACTTCTCCGCTTTGATCGACCGGATCGAGAGCGAGCTGCTGCCCGGGCTGTCCGTCGCCAGCGAGCGCCTGCATGAGCCGGTCGTCGTCCACCGGCTGCCGAAGCCGTGGAAGCTGGTCGGCGCAGGCAATTATGCTGTGGTGGTATCGCATCCGGACTATCCGCGCCTTGTCATCAAGATCTATGCTCCCGGGCGCCCCGGCCTTCAGGAGGAGGCGGAGGTGTACCGGCGGCTCGGCCGGCATCCGGCGTACTCCGAATGCTACCATTACGGGGGGAGCTACCTGGTGCTGCGGCGCCTCGAGGGCGTCACCCTCTATGACTGCGTGCGCAAGGGCATTCCGATTCCGCGCCGGGTGATCGATGATATCGATGAAGCCCTGGCTTATGCGGCGGCCCGGGGGCTGAGGCCTCACGATGTGCACGGGAAGAACGTGATGATGAAGGAAGGCCGCGGGATGGTGGTCGATGTCTCGGATTTTCTCAAAACCGACGAATGCCGGATGTGGAGCGATCTCAAAAAGGCCTACGAACGCTTCTATCTCCGGGTGCCCCTGCTCCACCGCATTCCGGTGCCGGACTTCGTGATGGATGCCGTACGCCGGGGCTACCGGGCCGTCAAGAAACGGGGAGAATCCTGCTGAGGGGCTGAAACCGCCGGAGGACCCCTGCGTAAGAAGGGATATGCGGCTCGAAGGAGCCAAGATGCTAAGGAGGCGGATGGAATGTCGTTTTTCAAGAAAGTGCTGGCCAGCGTGGGGATCGGATCGGCGAAGGTGGATACCCAGCTGCATAACGCGCAGGTGACGGTCGGAGGCGAACTGAGCGGCGTCGTGGTGATTCAGGGCGGACAAACCGAGCAGCAGGTCGACTCGATCTATATTTATATCAAAACGCAGTACATCAAGGAAGAGAACGATCAGAAGGTGCGCAAGACGGCCGAAGTGGCCAAGATCCGCGTCACCGAGGGCTTCCTCGTCCAAGCGGGAGAGCGCCGCGAAATTCCGTTCTCCTTCATCATCCCGGACTACGCGCCGATCTCCTTGAGAGGGGCGAACGTCTGGATCGAAACCGGGCTCGATATCGCAAACGCGGTCGACCCGACGGATCGGGACCACATCGAAATCGTTCCTTACGGGCACATGCAGACGGTTCTGGATGCCCTCGACATTCTCGGCTTCCGGCTCCGCGAGGTGACGAATGATTATGCGCCGCGGCTCGGGGGACACCTGCCGTTCGTGCAGGAGTTCGAGTTCGTGCCGACGAACCACTTCCGCGGCCAGCTTGACGAGCTCGAAGTGCTCTTCTTCAAGAAGGGCGACGACCTGGAGCTCTTCCTGCAGATCGACCGCAAGGCGCGCGGCCTCATGGGCCTCTTCGCGGAAGCGATGGAGACCGACGAGAGCTTCGTGCGCTTCACGATTCCGGGCAGCGAGCTGCGCCGCGGCGCCCAGTCGGTTGCGGGCGAGCTTCGCGAGCTTATCTCCCGATACAGCTGATTGCAGCGATAATAGAGAGGCCTTCGTTTCTTGGGAAACGGGGGCCTTTTTTGGCATGTCGGAAAGTTATACGCACCTCGCCCTAGACGGCACAGGCGTTTATTTTCCATGACCACGCTTGGTTTCAAACGGCGGGAAGAGGTGCGTCAGATCCCGGCGTCCGGCGGATAAACCGAGGCGAATTCTGCCATAGTAAGAGGGTTCAGGAAGAAAGATGCCGAAGCATTGTTCCACGTGGAAACAAATATTCCCACTGTTCGACAGCTTCCGGGCCGAAGGGACAGAATGTTCCCCCGAGAGCGGAAAGGGCGCGCCGGACAAGGGACGGAAGAACAATATACGCACCTTCCGTAGTGTGATATGCTTAGTTTGAGGTACGACGATTGGAAGAAAATGACGAGGAGGATTCTTTGCTATGTCCCAGAACCTGACCGAGGTGCTTAACACACAGATCGCCAACTGGAGCCTGCTGTACATCAAGCTGCACAACTTCCATTGGTACGTAAAAGGTCCTCAATTCTTCACCCTACATACGAAATTCGAAGAGCTCTACACGGAAGCGGCTCTGCACGTGGACAATCTCGCGGAGAGACTGCTGGCTCTGAAGGGCGAGCCGGTAGCCACCATGCGCGAAATTCTGGAGAAGGCAAGCGTACGCGAGGCGAACGGCGGCGAGAGTGCCGAAGCGATGGTGGCGTCGATCGTATCGGACTTCGGCATCGTGATCGGGGAGCTGAAGGAAGGCATGGCGCTCGCGGAGAAGGTGGGCGACGAGACGACAGGCGATATGCTGCTCGCGATCCACAGCTCGCTTGAGAAGCATGTCTGGATGCTGGAGTCGTTCCTTGGGAAGTAAGATTCCTGGAGCGAAAGGAAGCATAGGCTGGATCAGGCCGGGGGAGAAGTCTGCCTCCGGTTTTCTTAACCACACAAATGAAAGCGCATACCTATAAATTGACCCAAGCATGCTGTCGGCCGAAACTGCGTTCTTCTCCGGAGGGACAGCGGCCGGATATTCAACATATACCGGTAAGGACCCTGCGAATGCAGGTCATCCGGCACCGGAGGAGAGGTGAGACAGATGCGGCTTCTGGGGCGGCCCCTGCCGATCTTCGTGCAGCTGCTGGCCGGGATGTTCGTCATAGCGGTGCTTGTGATCGCCTTAACCAACATGTTCAACTACCGCCTGACCTCCCAGCTGGTCATGAACCGGACGGCAGGGTATACGCAGGAGTCGGTCGAGCAGCTCTCCGCCAAGATCGACGTGCTCCTGCGTCAGTACGACCAGTTCTCGCAGATGCTGGCGTTCGATCCCCGGGTGCAGGATGCTCTGACGGCTCCGGCAAAAGGCGGTCCGTTCCCGGACCCCCTGGAGCTTGGCCGGTATATGGCGGAGAAGGCCCGCTATCTGGCCAATGACATGCTCGTGCACCTGTTCGACCGGGACGGAAGGATCTATGCGTCCAGCGATGCCCTCCAGCTGTTCTGGAGGCAGCATGACGAAGTCTCCCTGACCCCGTGGTACGGGCGGATGTCGACGCAGGACGGGCGCATGCTGTGGGTGTACGGCCCGGCGTGGCGCGACGGCGAGATCCCGGCGATTATCGGGGCCCGTAAGGTGAAGGACCGCGCGACCCTCGAGACGGTCGGGGACCAGTTCATTGTGTTCCCGGTGGAGAAGATCAACCGGATTATCGGAGAGACGGGGCAGCGCGTCCAGCGCAAGGTGCAGGTGATGGACCGTTCGGGCAATATCGTCTACTCGACGGAGCCGCGGGAGATCGGCACGGCGGCGGATGTGGCCCTGTACTCCCGGTTCGGCGGAAGCACGCCTCCCTTCTTCGAATGGAGGACGAGGGAGGAGCAGCAGCAGGTGTACGTGACCTATGCGAAGTCCGCTTACAGTGGATGGACGGTCATTGCTTACTTCCCCAAGGAGGCGTTCTACGGAGACGCGAGGCAGATGTGGATGAATGTGCTCGTGACGATGGCGGCGGGGGCCGGCATTGCCCTGGTCCTGACGGCCTTCTACAGCTGGACGCTGACCCGGCCGATCCGCCGCCTGGCGGAAGGGCTGAACCGGGTCGGCCGGGGGCGGCTGCTGCCGGTCAAGAGGCGGTTCGCCAGCCGCGAGCTGACCCAGCTCTATGCGAACTACAACGGCATGGTCGCCCAGCTCGACGAAGTGATCCAGCGTCTCTCCGAGCAGCAGATCAGTGAGCAGCGGGCGAGGCTGGTGGCGCTGAAGGCGCAGTTCCGGCCGCATTTTCTCTACAACTCGCTGAACCTGATCTACTGGACGATCGAGGACGGACGGCGGGAGGATGCGCAGGAGATGACGCTGGCGCTGAGCGATCTGCTGCGTTACAGCGTCCACCCTTCGAGCGAGCTGGTGCCGCTGCGCGAGGACCTCGAGCAGCTGGAGCGGTACCTGCTCCTGCAGCGCGCCCGGTACCGGGACCAGTTCACGGTGCTTATGGACGTGGATGAAGGGCTGGAGGACCAGCCCGTCCCGCGTCTGCTTCTCCAGCCGCTGGTTGAGAATGCATTCCATCACGGGCTGGAGAACAAGGAAGGCGGGGAGTGGCTGCTGCGGGTAGCGATCCGTGCGGAGGGCTCCACGCTCCACTGCTCCGTGGAGGACAATGGCGCCGGGCTTGGCGAGGCGCAGCTGAAGGAGCTGGAGCAGCGCATCCGCACGGAGGCCGTGGCCGAAGAGAGCGGCCGGGGCATCGGGCTGCCGAATCTGCACCGGCAGATCGGCGCGTTCTTCGGGGAGCCGCACGGCCTGCGGCTCAGCCACAGCCCGCTCGGCGGACTGCGGGTGGAGCTTACGCTGCCGCTGAACGGCACACCTGTAGGGCGCCAGCCGATAGAGGAAAGGAGGGATGGCGGTGCGGCTTGATGTGCTGCGAATAGGAGCCGCAAGGTACCGGAGGCTGGGGAGGATCTCCCGGGAGCCCCGGAGACCTTGGCGGCTTTGGGCTCCGGCTGCGTGGCTGCTGCTTATCAGCCTGCTCCTCAGCGCCTGCACGCCGCAGGAGGTGCAGCTGCCGGCGGTGGCGTCTCCATCGCCGCAGGTCACCCTGCGCTTATGGGTGCGGGCCGGCAGCGGCTACGAGGGGCTCGTGAAGCGGTATGTGGCGGAGCATCCGGGGATTGACGTAGAGATGGTGACGGTTCAGTATGACGACCTGCTGCCGAGCCTCGTGACGGCCTTCGCCACCCAATCGGAAGCGCCGGATGCCGTCCTGCTCGAGGCCTATCAGCTGGGAGAACTTAAGCGCTTTCCCCTTTACTTCCGCAATCTCTACGAATTCGGGGATGAACGGGTCCACTATCTGGACTGGAAGTGGCGCCGAGGGGGAGAGGCCGGGACGGCCGCATGCTCTTCGCCATGCCGGCGGATATCGGTCCGGCGGCGCTGGCTTACCGCCGGGATCTGTTCGCCGCAGCCGGGCTGCCTACGGACCGGGAGGAGCTGGCGGAGCTGCTGTCCTCCTGGGAGAGCCTCGAGCAGGCGGGGCTGCAGCTCAAGGAGCGGACCGGGGCGGCCCTGTTCGATAACCTGACGAATGTGTACACTACCTACCTCAACCAGTACGACGTGAACAGCGTCACGGGAGGCTCCGGCATTCCGGATGCACCACAGCCTGGAGGAGCCCGGGAGGAGGCGGGTCTGCCGGCTGCCGGCACCGCGGCTGATCCCGGGGAGGAGAGCCGACCGCTCGATACCGGGCAGACGGACCGCATCCGGGAAGCCTGGGACACCGCGGTCCGCTTCCACCGGCTCGGGCTGAACGCGGGCCTGCCTTCGCAGAGCCCGGCGTGGGCCGAGGGCGCGGTGAATAAGCGCTTCGCCGCCGTGCTGGCCCCTTCGTGGCTGCACGGGCTGATGAAAAAGAACGCACCCGCCACGGCCGGCCAATGGGACCTCACCCGTGCCCCGGGCAAACCGTCGAGCTGGATGGGCTCCTTCCTGGCGGTGCCGGCTTCCTCGCGGTACCCGCAGGAAGCGTACGCGCTGGTGCGGTGGCTGACGGCTCCGCCCCAGCAGCTCGAGGGCTTCAAGAGCGGCGGGAGCTTCCCATCCACGCCGGAATCCTACGCTTCGACCGCCTTCCTGGAGGTGCGCGATGCGTTCTTCAATGGCGCACCGGTCGGGCAGATCTACTCCCATGCCGCCCTGCGGTATAAGGGGGAGTATGAGGAGGCGGTGTTCGCAAGGCTGGACCGGATCGTACGGGACGGCCTGCACCGGGTGGAGGCGGAGGGAGCCGATCCGGATGCGGTATGGCACAGCATCGAAGAGCAGATGAGAGCAGCACAAAGATCCGAAGGGGAGTGAGGCCTTGTGTTCACGATCATGGTAGCCGACGATGAAGCGAGCGTCAGGGAGCCGGTCTGCCGGCTGCTGTCGCGCATGGAAGGGGTCGACCGGGTGCTGGCGGCAGGCGACGGCCGGGAGGCGATGCAGCTGCTCGAGAACCAGCCGGTGCAGCTCGTGATTACGGACATCCGGATGCCGGCGGTGGACGGCCTGCAGCTCGCCGGCCATATCCGCAGCGCGTATCCGGAGACGGAGGTTTATGTGCTGACCGGGCATGCCGAGTTCGATTATGCCCGGCAGGCGGTGCAGTATGGGGTGGCCGACTATCTGCTGAAGCCCCTCTCGAAGAAAAAGCTGGAGGAGATCTACAGCACCTCCTACGGCAAGTACCGGCAGCGGAAGGAGGTCCGGCAGGTCGATGCCATCCGTCACCGGGCCCTGCTCGAGAAGCGGATCCACGATCTGCTGCACGATGTGCCGCTGCCGGATTTTGACCGGGGCCTCATCCCCCCTTACGAGAAAATCGTGCTCGTCTCTTTCTCCACCAAGGATCTGCAGTCGCTTGGAGAGGCATCGGTGCGCTATTTTATCCGGGGCTGCGCTGAGGAGGCGTTCAACCGGCTGGGGCCGGCCGTGGTCTGCGTGGAAAACCGGCTGGTAACCATCGTGCTGTTCTCGCCGAGGGAGGATAAGGCTGCCTGGGAGCGGGAAGTCCGGGAGACGGCCGTCTGGATGGAGGAGAAGCTGCGCGTGCCGGTGAAGACGGGGTACGGCGGATGCACCGACGACATCAAGGACCTCAGCCTGATGTATATCCGCTCGATGGCGGCTCTCGGCTTCACGGAGCTCTCCCGCAGAGGGGATGCGGGCGGGAAGCTGGCGCCGGTCGTGCGCGCACTACTCGGCTACGTCCACCGTGAATATGCCGGGGCGGCGCAGCTCACGGATTTTGCCCAGAATCATCAGATCAACCCGAACTATCTCAGCAATCTGTTCCACCAGGAGACCGGCATGACCTATTCCCAGTACCTGACCCAGCACCGGCTCACGGAAGCGAAGCGGCTGCTCCGGGAGACGCAGCTCAAGATCTATGAAGTATGCGAGAAGGTGGGCTACAAGGATCCGGCTTACTTCAGCCGCCTGTTCAAGACGGTGGAGGGGCAGTCGCCGAACGATTACCGGGCCTCCGCCGGGGGTGCCTAGGGAGATCTGCAAGGCTCCGCCGGGCACCTGACGGGGTTCCGGTTGGAGTCCGGTCCAGGTTCCTGTGATATCTCCAAGAAATCGAAGATCTGCCACATATACGGAAAACGGCTCCGTCCCTATACTAAATGTAAGGGCTTCCACACGAAACGTCGGGGGATCGAAGCAAATAGATGGTGGGTCGGGGCTCTATACGGAAAGGAGCGTATGTTGATGAAGAGGATTCGTCGGTTCGGCAAGGCATCGGCTGCGGTGCTGCTCTCGTCCATGCTGGTACTCAGTGCCTGTGGGGGGGGCGACAGCACCCCGGCAGCGTCCGGGAACAGCGGCAGCGGCGGGGACAGCGGCAAGAAGGTGCAGCTGCAGATGTGGTTCTGGCAGGGCGCCTCATTCGAGAAAATCATTCCGGAATTCAACCGCACGCACCCGAATATCGAGATTGTGCCGCAGATCTACAAGTGGGAGGATGCGCACAAGAAGCTTCTGACCGCCATGTCGGCCGGCTCCGGGGCACCGGATATCGCGATGGTCGATATCTCCCAGCTGGACCAGTTCACGAAGTATCCCGACAAATTCTACGACCTGAACGAATTCGGGGCGAAGGACATCGCCAAGGATTATCTCGATTGGAAATGGAAGCAGTCCATGGCCGGCGACAAGCAGCTCGGGCTGCCGACGGATATCGGGCCCATGGTGCTCTACTACCGGCAGGACCTGTTCCAGCAGGCGGGACTGCCGTTCGAACCGGACGACGTCGCGGCGAAGATCAAGACGTGGGACGACTTCCTGGCGGCAGGCAAGGTGCTCAAGGAGAAGACCGGCGCGGACATTCTCTCCAACCCGACCGAGCTCTACAATGCGATCCGCGACCAGGGCGACGAGCTCTACTTTGACAAGGACAACAACCTCATTATCGATAAAAATCCGCAGGTGAAAAAAGCACTGGACTACTTCAAAAAGTCGCGTGAGATGGGCATTGCAGGCACGTACGACCAGAAGAACGCGCTGCAGGAATACTCGGCGGCTCTCAACTCCGGCAAGATCGCCACATACATCTCCGCGGCCTGGGGCCGGGGGCATGTCGAGACGCGGGCCCCGGACACGAAGGGCAAGTGGCGTGCGGCCAAAATTCCAGAAGGCACGGGCAACATGGGCGGTTCGTTCCTCATGATTCCGAAGCAGGGCAAGTACAGCAAGGAAGCGTACGAAGCGATCTCCTGGCTCGTATCGCCGCAGCAGCAGCTGGAAATTTTCAAAATCTCGGGCAACTTCCCGTCCACTCCGTCGGTCTACGGCGACAAGGCGTTCACGGAGACCGGGTATGAGTTCTGGGGCGGCCAGAAGCTCGGCGTGCTGTACTCCGAAGTGGCGAAGGCGGTCAAGGTCCAGCGCAAGGGACCGGATTACGCGACGGTGGATACAATCATCGGGGACGGTCTCCAGGCCGTCGCCGTAGACAAGAACAAGGACGCCGAGAAAGAATTCTGGGCGCTCGTCGAGAAAGCCAAAGCCAAGCTCAAAAATAAATAAGGAAGGCCGGGAGGCCTTCCGGGATCCGGAAAGCGGAGCATGCGGGGATGGCCGGGGAGGCCGTCTTCCGCCCTCCTGCGCAGGTGCGGCTGCATGAGGCCCCCCCGCGCCTGGATTCCCGGCCTTCCGCCACCGGAAAGGAGTGATCGCGTTATGAAAAGCCTGCGTCCGTATTTGGCGCCGTATCTGATGATTTCGCCTTTTTACCTGCTGTTCATGGTGTTCGGGCTCTTCCCGATTCTCTTCTCGCTTTACCTTGCGTTCCATGCATGGGACGGGCTCGGCGAGATGAAATTCATAGGGCTGCGCAACTTCACGAACCTGATTACCGACGATCCCGACTTCTGGATCTCGGTCGGCAACACGTTCGCGATCTGGTTCATGTCGACGGTGCCGCAGCTGTTCGCCGCCCTGGTGGTGGCCTTCCTGCTCAACGCCGCGTTCCTGAAGTTCAAGGACGGCTTCCGGGCGATTTATTTTCTGCCGAACATCACCTCGATCGTGGCGGTGGCCATCATCTTCGGTTCGTTCTTCGGCACGGAGTTCGGCCTGATCAACGGGCTGCTCGGAGCAGCGGGGCTGCCCCGCATCGACTGGCTCAACGACACGCTGTGGGTCAAGGCGGCGATATCCCTCATGGTCATCTGGCGCTGGACCGGTTATAACGCGATCATCTACCTGGCCGGCCTGCAGAGCATTCCGAACGACCTGTACGAAGCGGCGACGATCGACGGGGCGTCCAAGACGCAGCAGTTCCTCTCGATCACACTGCCCCTCCTGAAGCCGATCATTCTCTTCACGGTCATTCTCTCGACGATCGGGGGCATGCAGCTGTTCACCGAGCCGATGATTCTGACGGGCAACTCGGGCGGCGCCACCAAGGGCGGGCTGACGCTGGTGCTCTACCTGTATAACCAGGCGTTCGTGAACCAGATGTTCGGGTATGCCTCGGCCATCGCCTGGGTGCTGTTCATCCTCATCGGGGCCTTCTCGTTCATCAACTGGAAATTCGTGTCGAGAGGGGAGCGGGTGTAGATGGCGGCCAATACGGTGGAGGTCAAACGAAATCTCGGTGTGGAGTCCGCGTCCCCGCGACGTACGGCCTGGCTCGGTTCGGCGCTCGTGTATACGGGCATGGGGCTTGGCGCGCTTGCCTCGCTCTTCCCGTTCTACTGGCTGTTCGTCATGTCGACGGCGACGACGGCGGATATGTTCCGCTTCCCGCCCCGGCTGCTGCCGGGGGACCAGCTGCTTGTTAACATTAACAAGGTCCTGGACGGCGTGGGCTTCTTCCAGTCCTTCGGCAACTCGCTGATTGTGGCGGTGCTGCATACGGCCATGGTGCTGTTCTTCTGCTCGATGGCGGGGTTTGCGTTTGCGAAGTTCGATTTTCCGGCCAAAAAGCCCCTGTTCCTCTTCCTGCTCCTCACGATGATGGTGCCTCAGCAGCTCGGGCTGATCCCGCAGTTCATCATCATGCAGAAGCTCGGGTGGATCAACGAGCTCAAGGCGCTGATCATTCCGGGCGCCGCCAGCGCCTTCGGCATCTTCTGGATGCGGCAGTACACGGATTCGGTCATCCACGACGAGCTCATCAACGCAGGGCGGATCGACGGCTGCCGTTCGTTCGACCTGTACTGGCTGGTCGCGCTGCCGATCCTGAAGCCGGCGCTCGCCACGCTCGGGATCATTACGTTCCTCGGTTCGTGGAACGATTACCTGTGGCCGCTCGTCGTGATCTCCGTGCAGGAGAAGTTCACGCTGCAGATGCTCATCGCTTCGATGAACGGGGTGTACAGCACCGACTATTCGATGGTCATGGCGGCCACCCTGATGGCCACCGTACCGCTGATCGTCGTCTTCACGCTCTTCTCCCGCCAGTTCATCGCGGGGCTGATGCAGGGCTCGGTGAAGGACTGAGCCGGGAAGAGAGAGGGCCGGACGACCATGGCGGCCGGGGCTGGTCCGCTGTGGTTGAACCGGAAGGGCCGGAGGCTCACATTGCCCTTATTTTAATCGCATCTTGTCCCTGAATGGGATGGGATGCTTTTTTGTTATTTGGATAGAGCCGGCACGATGGAAAGTAACGCATCATGTCATATCCATCAGGGACAACCCGTACATATTCGGCATCCTGCACAACCAACGTACGTGAATCTGTATGCCCAGACGAAAACGCTGCTCATCCGTGTTATTTTATATGCCACAGGCGGTATAGTGGGGGAGAGATAACAGAGGGTCGGGTCGGCGGTTCCTGAGCGGACTCACGTGTTGGCGGCCCTTCGAGTTCATGGGGAGGAATGCTGGTGGAAACGGACGTATCGAAGATGAGGATTGTGTCGCTCGGGCTTCAGCATGTGCTGGCGATGTATGCGGGAGCCATTCTCGTGCCGCTGATCGTAGGGAGGGCCCTGCATCTGACGGGGGAACAGCTGTCGTATCTGGTGGCCATCGATCTGCTGACCTGCGGCATCGCAACCCTGATGCAGGCTTGGAAAAATAAAGTGTTCGGCATCGGGCTTCCGGTGGTGCTCGGCAGCTCGTTCGTAGCGATAACGCCGATGATCGGCATTGGCACGCAGTACGGCATTACGGCCGTCTACGGGGCCATTATTGCCGCAGGCTTGTTCATCGTCCTGTTCGCGGGGATGTTCGGCCGGCTGGTGAAGCTGTTTCCCCCGGTGGTCACGGGTTCGGTCGTCACCATTATCGGCCTGTCGCTTGTGCCGACCGGGATCCGCAACATGGCCGGCGGGAGCGGAGCGGCCGACTTCGGCAGCCTGGCCAATCTGCTGCTGTCCTTCGGCGTGCTGGCGTTCGTGCTGGTCCTGCAGCGGTATGCCCGCGGGTTCCTCCGTTCGCTGTCCGTGCTGATCGGCATTCTGGCGGGAACCGTGGCTGCGGCCTTCATGGGCAAGGTGTCGCTCGCTCCCGTGGCCGAGGCCTCGTGGTTCCACCTTCCGCAGATGCTTGTGTACGGGGCGCCCACGTTCGAGATTGCGCCGATTCTGACGATGATCATCGTCGGAATCGTGATCATCATCGAGTCGACCGGCGTGTTCTTCGCGCTGAGCCGGATCTGCGAGCAGCCGCTGGACCGGAGCGATCTCACCCGGGGATACCGGGCGGAGGGGCTGGCGATTGCGCTCGGCGGCCTGTTCAATGCCTTCCCGTACAATACGTTCGCCCAGAACGTGGGACTCGTCCAGCTGTCGAAGGTCAAAACCCGCAGCGTCGTCGTCGCGGCGGGCCTCATTCTCGTCGTGCTCGGGCTCGTTCCCAAGATTGCCGCCCTGGCGACAATCATCCCTGCACCGGTGCTCGGCGGAGCGACCGTCGTCCTGTTTGGAATGGTCATTTCCTCCGGCGTCAAGATGCTGAGGGAAGTCGACTTCGGCCGGCAGAACAACCTGCTGGTCATCGCCTGCTCGATCTCCCTCGGCTTGGGCGTCACCGTGGTGCCGAACCTGTTCGAGCAGCTGCCCCCCGCCCTGCGCATCATTGTGAGCGACGGGGTTATCACGGGTAGCCTGGCGGCGATCGTGCTTAACCTGTTTTTTAACGGGGTGGGTGAAGAGCGGGCCGCGGCGCCCGAAGAGCTGCCTCTGCGGGCCCGTGTGGAAGGATAACCGGCCGCCGCTCGTGAACACAGTCGTTTTCCCTGGAGGGGAGACGGCTGTGTTTTTTTGGTATAATAAAAAGAAAAGCCAAGGAGGATCTTCGCGTGATGCTTTCCTTGAGATGGACGGCTGCCCTGCTGGCCGGCGTGCTGGCGCTCGGCGGGTGTGAGGCGCCGGGAACCAAGCCGGCCCCTGCGGCAGGCACCGCACCGGCACCCGGATCCGGAGCCGCAGATGCACCGGCTGCCGCTGTTCCCTATACGCAGGAGGTTGTCGCCACGGGACTGAATGTGCCTTGGGAGATCGCCTTCGCTCCGGACGGACGGATCTTCTTCACCGAGCGCGGCGGCTCGCTCCGTGTGATCCGGGACGGCAAGCTGGCGGCGGAGCCTGTGTTCACTTTTGACAAGACGCTGTATAAAGAAGGGGAGGCCGGGCTGCTGGGCTTCACGCTCGATCCCCGGTTCGCGGTTAATGGGTATATCTATGTGTATCATACGTATACGCGCGACGGTAAGCCGGTCAACCAGGTGGTCCGCCTCAAGGAGAGCGGGGGCCGGATCGGGATGGACAAGGTCATTCTGGACGGACTCCCTGCGGCGCGCACGCATGACGGCGGCCGGGTCAAGTTCGGCCCCGACGGGATGCTCTACGTCACCAACGGGGACGCGGGCACGCCGTCGAATGCCCAGGATCTGCAGGTGCTCGCGGGCAAAATCTTCCGGATAGCTCCGGACGGCAGCATTCCGAAGGACAACCCGTTCCCGGGCTCTCCGGTGTACAGCCTCGGGCACCGCAACCCGCAGGGGCTGGCGTGGCACCCGGTGACGGGCCGGCTGTACAGCACGGAGCACGGCCAGACGGCGCACGACGAGCTGAACCTGATCGAGCCCGGAGCCAACTACGGCTGGCCGCTTCTCCAAGGCGACGAGACGGCGGTGAAGCCGGGCGACGAGGGCAAGCTGGGCCCCGGCCCGCTGAAGAAGCCGCTTGCGCACAGCGGTGAGGAGACCTGGGCGCCGTCGGGCATCACCTTCGTCACGAAGGGGCCGTGGGCGAACGCTCTCCTCGCCGCGAACCTCCGCGGCACGCAGGTGCTGCGCTTCACGCTGGCCGCAGACGGCAGCAGCGTGCATAGCATCGACACGCTGCTGAAGGGCGAGCTCGGCCGGCTGCGCGCGGTAGGGGAAGGCCCGGACGGCTCGCTGTACGTGCTGACCAACAACCGCGACGGCCGCGGCAATCCGCAGAAGGATGACGACAAGATCATCCACCTGAAGCCGGCCGGCGGGGTGAAGTAGGCGGCTGGCGGAGCGGGTGGCGCTGGTCGAAGACTGTAGCAGCGCGCACAGCATCAATCCGCTGCTGAAGGGCGAGGGTCGGCCGGCTGCGCGCGGTGGTGGAAGGCCCGGACGGCTGGCTTGCAGGCCTCGTTGATGAATCCAGACACACATCAACCTGGCTGTCCCGAGCCCGTATACTTACTATCGCTCTGCCGCGGTCTTGGGCCGACGAAGGCTGAACCAGTGGGGGATCGGCGTATCACCAGTCCGCTGATCTGCCTGGGCTGCCCCGCCCTGCCGGACTCACCGCTGCAAAATAACGGAACTGTAGTGCCTTATTCGCCCACAAAACAGGGCCCATGGCCAAATAGCGGAACTCAGGTATCTTATCGCCCCCTAAATCTCCCCTAAATCGGGGAAAAGGAGCGAATAAGGCATCTCAGTTCCTCTATTTCCTATAGGGTCCCTGAAAATGGGCAAATAGCGCATCACAGTTCCTCTATTTCGAAAAAATGCACAACAGCACCTCTGCAAGCGGAGGGCTGATAACGAATGCTGCGAGCAGGCTTGCGCGTGGAGGAGGATAACCGCCGTGTGGTCGGCGTTTGCCGAGAGTGGCGGTTATCCGCCGCACGGATCGGCTGCTGAGTGTGGTGGATGACCGCCGAGCGGACCGGCATCCGCCGAGAGTGGCGGATAACCACCGCACGGACGGCATCCGCCGAGAGTGCCGGACCGCCGTGCAATCTGGCATCCGCCGCATCCCCGGCCGTTTCCACCTAACTACCGCATGCCCGCAGCATGCCAACGAAAAGAGGAACAGACATCCATGCAGGACATCCAATTACCGCAGCTGCTCAGCCGGATCTTCGGCGAGCGTACCCTCATCCAGGCCACGCTCAGCCAGGTGAGGAGCACGGATCCCACCGGGCGCGGCTGCACCAAAGTTACGGTCAAACCAGTGGAGCTGAAGGGCGCGCTGCACTACCAGTTCAGCTCCTTTTGCGGCCCGAAGGTACTCCACGAGAACGCAGAGCCGGCGGAAGCCGAGGAGAAGCTTGGCGTCATGCTGGCCGAGCAGTTCCGCCAAGGGCTGCTGCAGACGGGCGAGGCCGACTACCAGGTGCTCGTCAGCAAGAAGGGCAAGCTGGGCATTCTGCGCAAGCCGCCGACGAAGCAGGCGGCCTCCGTGCAGCTGACACATGACCGGCGAAAGAACTACACGCTCGAAGAGGGCGTGCCGGTGCCGTTCCTCGTCGAGCTTGGCATCATGAACGCCGAGGGCAAGGTGCTCGCGAAGAAGTACGACAAGTTCCGCCAGATCAACCGCTTCGTCGAGATGATCGCCGACGTGCTGCCTCATCTGCCGAAGGGCCGGACGCTGAACATCATCGACTTCGGCTGCGGCAAATCGTACCTGACCTTCGCGATGTATTACTTCCTGAAGGTCATGCACGGCTTCGATCTGCGGATCATCGGGCTCGACCTCAAGGAAGACGTGATCCGCGACTGCTCGCTCCTCGCGCAGAAGCTGGGCTATGAAGAGCTGCGCTTCCTGGTCGGCGACATCGCCAAGTATGATGAGCTGCGCCAGGTCGACATGGTCGTGACGCTGCACGCCTGTGATACTGCGACCGACGCGGCGCTCGAGAAGGCCGTGCGCTGGGGCGCCTCCGTCATCCTCTCGGTTCCGTGCTGCCAGCACGAGCTGTTCCGGCAGGTGCAGAGCGATGTGCTCTCCCCGCTGCTGCAGCACGGCATCCTCAAGGAGCGCTTCTCCGCTCTGGCGACCGATGCAATCCGTGCCAAGCTTCTCGAGCTGCTCGGCTACAAGACGCAGATGCTCGAGTTCATCGATCTCGAGCATACGCCGAAGAACCTGCTCATCCGCGCGGTGCGGTCGGCCAAGCCTTTGACGCAGGCCGAGACCGGCAAGCTCGCCGCTGAGTATACGGCGTTCCGGAGCTTCCTGCACGCGGACCCGTACCTGGAGCGCGCGATGCGGGAGGAGCTGGCCCCGCTGCTGGGACAGCAGGGGTAGCTGCCGCACAGAGCCGCAGAGCTTCAGCGGTCTCCCCGGGCCGCCCGCCGGCCTATGATACGGATAACAACAAAAGTCGTTTGGGCCTTTCGTCCAAGCGGCTTTTTTATCATTAGACAGGCTGCTCCGGCCTCCCCCTCCAACCGATTATGACCATAGAAGGTGCGTTTTCTTGACATAACCGTTAGAACAGATGGCCATGACTGAACCCTCTTCTCCCTTTGCAACCCCTCAACTCCCTTTTCCAGCACCCCCACATTAACCCCAGCCACGAACCGGCGTGCAATTTCCCGATGCTCCCCAGTCTTAGCGATGAATGCCCCGTGTGCCTGAGCATGCAGGGCTTTTTACCGCTTTATCGGGCACAAACCCCTGTTTTTAAAAGAATATCGTCTTTTTTTCAAGTTCCCATGGAAGCACTGCATCTGTTATATTCTTTTAGTACTATTTATTTCGAAGTACAAAATATTTAATTATGAATTAATCATCGGTAAAGCATGAGTTCTTGCGCCTTGGGCGGAGGAGGGGGAGTTTTTGACGGAATCACAAACGCAGGATGCCCTCCTGCAGCGGCTGGAAGAGGTACACCGGCAGCTTCAGCGGAGGCTTATCGCAAGATGGAATGCGGAGAGCCCGATGATGCTCACCCGCCCTCAGGCCAATCTGCTGCTTCATATGGAAGACCGCGGGCCGCTGAGCATGTCGGCCCTCACGGAGTTCCTCGGTGTCACCTCGGGCGCGGCCACTTTCATGTGCGACAAGCTGGTGGAAAAGGGCCTGATCGAGCGCGCACGGCAGGCGGGAGACCGCCGGGTGGTGTCGCTGCAGCTGACCGGGGAAGGACTGCGGACGACGGCGGCGATCCGGGAGCTCAAGCGAACGTTTGGCGCAAGGCTGTTTGAAGGGGTGACCGAGGAGGAGCTGTCCGCTGTGGACCGGGTGTTCCGCACCGCACTGCAGAACCTGACGAAGTAGGCGCTCTGTTCCGTTTTTACATACCTGCAGGGAGAAGGAGGAGTGGAACGATGGAGCTCGAAGGGCGTTTTTTTCGAATGATCCGGGAGCTCACGGCAAGAATGCATGCCGTCCGCAGCGAGAGGCTGAAGGAAATCGGCCTGACGCTTCCGCAGATGCTTGTCATGATTCAGGTATACCAAGAGCCGAAGACGATCGGCGGGATTGTGGAAGCCGTACAGCTCTCCTACAGCACGGTATCGGGCATTGTCGACCGGCTGGAGCGGGACGGCTGGGTGGAGCGCGTGGGGGATTTGCAGGACCGGCGGGTGATCTGGATTCATAAGACGAAGAGGCTGGAAGAGGCGAAGGAACGCTATAAACTCTTTGAGGAGCACGCCTATGGGGAGCTGCTCAGCGGCCTGACCCCGGAAGAGCTGGATATGGTGTCCGAGTCGGTCAATCTGATTTTGAACCAAATGGAGAAGAAGGTTGAGGAGAAGAAAGCATGAAACGAAAAGGCGTTTTATACACCATTCTGGCCGCGATGGTTATCATCGGCGGCGGGATCGGCGGCTACTTCTGGTATAACGGCCAGCATTATGTGTCGACCGAGGACGCGAGACTGACGGCGGATATTTACAAAGTGATGCCGCGCGTTACGGGCAAAGTGACCTCGCTGTCCGTCGAAGAAGGCGACCAGGTACTGGCGGATCAGATTATTGCGCAGCAGGACAGCAGCAACCTGGCGGTACAGATGCTCGACCAGGCCGCGCTGCGTTCGCCGATCTCCGGCACGGTCATCAAGACGCTCATCCACACGGGCGAAGTCGCTTCCCCGGGCCAGACGGTGGCGATGGTGGTCGACAAGTCGAAGCTGTACATCTCGGCGAACATTGAAGAGACCTACATCAACCGCGTGCATGACGGCCAAAAGGTAGAGATCAAGGTCGACACGTATCCGGGCGTGACGCTGACGGGGACCGTGACCGAGGTGGGCAAGGCGACGGCGTCGACCTTCGCACTGCTGCCTTCGACGAACACGAGCGGCAACTTCACGAAGGTCACCCAGCGCATTCCGATCAAAATCGCAGTCGATGACCAGCAGGGACTGGATCTGGCGCCGGGCATGAGCACGGTGATCAAGATCAACGTCAAAGACAACTAATCCCATCGTGAGATAGAGACAAGTAGAGGAGTATAGGCCATGAATCGTAATCATAAACTTTGGGCTCCCGCGCTGCTGTCCCTTGCCTTGGCAGGGGCGCTTCAGGGATGCAGTACGGATCCGGGGCATGCGGCCGCCGGAGCGAAAGCCTCCTACCAATTGATGCAGCTGGCCCAGGGGTCGCAGGTGAGCCTCAGCGGGAAGATCATTCCCGACCAGGAGGTGAAGGTGGTCTCCAAGGGTTCGGGCAAAGTCGCTGCCGTGAATGTGGAGGAGGGCGCCGCCGTGCATAAGGGCGACGTGCTCGTCCAGCTCGAGACCGACGACCTGCTGCAGCAGGTGCGGCAGGCGCAGTCGGGTGTGACCGGCGCGCAGGCGAAGCTCGCGGACCTGCAGGCGGGAGCCCGGCCGCAGGAGATCGCGGCACTGGAGAGTGCGCTTGCGGCAGCCAAGGCCGCGCAGGAGCAGGCAGGGGCGGCGGTACAGCAGGCCAAGGCCGGGCTGGACCTGGCGACCAGCTCGTACAACCGGCTGCGCAACCTGTATGACAGCTCCTCGTCGGTGAGCAAGGAAGACCTTGACAAGGGCACCTTTGAATACGAAAAAGCCCGCACCGCCTATGAGCAGACCCAGGCTGCGCACAAAGCGGCCGGCGCCCAGGTGGAAGCGGCCCAGGCGAAGCTGGAGCTGGCCCGCAGCGGGGCGACCGACAATACGCTCAAGGCGACGGAGGCCGAAGTGAACCGGCTGTCCGCGGCCCTGGAGCTCGCCAACTCTTCGCTGAATAATGCGACGGTGACCGCTCCGGTGGACGGAATCGTTGTGAAGCGCAGCATCCAGCCGGGAGAGATGGCCCAAGCGGGAGCGGCTCTCTTCTCCGTCGTGAAGATGGACCGCGTGCAGGTGGAAGTCAGCACGGCCGACAACCAGATTGCGAAGATCAAGACGGGCACGGAAGTTCAGGTGAAGGTGCCGACAGCCGGCGACCAGCCGTTCAAAGGCACCGTGACCTTCGTCTCCCCGGTAGCGACACCGAATACGAGCTCGTTCCCGGTGAAGGTGACGGTCGACAACCAGGAAGGCAAACTGTTTGCCGGTATGGTTGCGGAAGTCGTGACCGCGGGCAGCACGGAGCAGAAGCTCGAGGTGCCGAAGTCGGCCGTGCTGCAGCGCGATGGCAAGAGCTATGTCGTTCTCTCGGATAACGGGAAGGCGAAGCTGGCGGAAGTGAAGACGGAAGACAAGAACGCCGAGTGGGTGTACGTGCAGGAGAGCGGCGAGCTCAAGGCCGGACAGTCCATCGTAGTGAACCCGGACGCAGCGATTGCTGAGGGTACCGCCTTGAAGGCGGAGTAGGAGGTACGCGCATGTCCGACACTCCGGCAAGCAACACGGAGCAGCCCGCCGCTTCCAGCGGCATGTGGTTTGCACTCATCGCTATTGTCATGGGGACCTTCGTCTCCGTACTCAACTCCTCTCTGATGAACGTGGCTTTGAACAAGTTCGTCGCGGTTTTCGGTTCATCGGTAAGTACGGTCCAATGGGTCATCACGGGCTACATGCTGGCTTCGGCGATGGTTATTCCGATGAGCGGCTTTCTCGGAGCCCGGTTCGGAGCAAAAAATATTTTCGTATTCTCCGTTGCCGGCTTTACCATCGGTTCGGTGCTCTGCGGACTGGCGTGGAGCGACAACTCGCTGATCTTCTTCCGGATCATCCAGGGCTTCGCAGGCGGCTTCATCATGCCGGTCGGGATGACGATCATCTACATGACCTTCCCGCGTGAAAAGACGGGTGCTGCGCTCGGCCTGTGGGGGGTTGCCGCGATGGTGGCCCCCGCACTCGGCCCGACGCTCGGCGGCTATCTCATCCAGCATTACAGCTGGCGTGTTCTTTTTTTCATCAATATTCCCATCGGCATCCTGGCTGTCATTCTCGGACGCATTCTGCTGAAGGATTCGCCGCCGGTGAAGGGCCTGAAATTCGATACGGCAGGGGCCCTGCTGTCGATGACCTTCTTCGGCTCCCTGCTGCTCGCCCTGAGTAAAGGGCAGTCCGAGGGCTGGACTTCGCTCTACATCATCTCGCTGCTGTTCGTTGCGGTGTTCAGCCTGCTGCTGCTGATCTGGGTCGAGCTGAACGTGGAGAAGCCGGTGATGGATCTGCGGCTGTTCCTCAACATGAAGTTCACGATCTCCGTCATCGCCTCATCGCTTGTCATGATGGGGATGATGGGCGGTACGTTCCTGACGCCGGTGTATCTCCAGAGCATCCAGTCGCTGAGCCCGATGCAGACCGGCCTCGTGCTGCTGCCGCAGTCGATCGCGATGGCGCTGATGATGCCGATCTCCGGCCGGCTGTTCGACCGCTTCGGTATTCTGCCGCTCGGGATTACGGGGCTGACGATCCTCGGGGCGACGACACTCGAGCTGCACCATCTCACGGTGGATACGCCGAATCACTGGCTCAATGTGCTGCTGACGATCCGTGCCATCGGCATCGGCCTCTGCATGATGCCGCTCTCTACAGCCGGCATGAACGCGATCCCGACGAGCCAGATCGGCAACGCTTCGCCGCTGTCGAACGTGTGCCGCCAAGTGGCCGGGTCCATGGGCATCGCGCTGCTGACGGCGATCATGAGCAACCGCCAGACGATTCATTACCAGCACATCTCGGAGAGCGTCTCCGTGGATTCCTTCGTGGCCAGCCAGACGATCTCGGGTCTGACCGGTATGGTCTACCAGTGGGGTGTCGATACGGCGACCGCTTCGGGGGCTGCCGCTTCCGTGCTCGGAGGCGTCATGCAGCTTGAGGCGCTGGCCCGTTCAATCGCTGACACGTTCTTCATCTCCGCCATCCCGGCGATCGTGTGCATTCCGTTCGTCTTCCTGCTGGCCGGGAAGAAGAAACCGGCCGATGTTCCCGCTGAAGGGGCGGCGAAGCCGGAAGGTTCATCCACAGAGGCGGCGCCGAAGGGCGTAAGCACCGGGGAAACGCCGGAGCTTGTGAAGGCGTAAGGACTTTGCGCGGAAATACAGTCCGCACGGTCGACATGGCATCGGAGCGGATGCCGGGTATCCTTTTTATCGATTCACCATCTATTGCACTTATTCCAGTCTGATCTGATTCCAGCACTATACGTATATTGGGAGGCATCATCATGAAACTGCCATGGAAACAAGCGGCCGCCGGCCTGCTTCTCGTCTCCACCTTGACGCTGAGCGTTCCGCCCGTATGGGCGGACGCGGCCGCTGCACCTGCCGGACTGTCGGCTTCGTATGATCTGAACGGCGCAGCGAGCCTGCAGGTGAAGAGCCTGCTCCAGGAAAAAACAGCAGCCGGCTGGCGCATCGGCGCCGTCGTGAAGCTCTACAATAACTCCGCTGTCAACGTCCGGGTACCGGATCATGAGATGCGGGCCAAAGGGTCTGACGGCAATACCTTTACGCTGCAGCCTTCGGCAGCCAATGTCAAAACCATTCCGGCTTACGGCTTCGTGGAGCTGAGCTACCTGCTCGAGATCGAGTCCCAGGCTCCGCTGTCCATCACGGACCTGCTCTGTGTCTACGTGGACTGGAGCGTCTACCCGAAGGCGGAGACGGTATTGGCCGACGTACCGGTTGGCTCGCTCCTCTGGAGAGGCAAGGACGCCGTGATCGAAGATCCGGCTCTGCTCAAGGGCTGGGGCGAAGCGTTCACGATTCCGGGCACGAATTCGCCGCTCGAGTTCACGCCGGTGTCCATGCACAAGCAGTTCACCGGGCAGTCGCCGACGTACGTCGTGAAGCTGGCGGTCCGCAACCCGGGCGAGTACGCCGAAACCCTGCCGGACTTCACAATCAGCGGCCGGTCGGGCTCGCGCAGCACGCTCGGCACGAAGGTCGAGGGCGCACCGGCGGAAGTCAACCCGGGCGGGACGAAGTACATCTCCTTCGCAGTGACGCTGGAGCCGGAGGCGCAGCTCGACTCGCTGTACGTCATGACGCCGGAGAGCTTCCTGAAGCAGGGCCAGCCGGCTCCGCTGACGTACTGGACCGGCCGCCTGGCTTTCCAGCCGCAGGCGAGCCAGAATTACGCCCGTCTGCCGGTCATCAAGGCCGGTGAGACGATCGCTGTCGACCCGCACAGCCAGGCGGTCAACCCGCAGCTGGGCGTGACCCTGCAGAGCCTGCAGTGGTTCGAGAATGAGGGCCAGCAGTTCAAGACCGCTGTGGCCAAAATCAAGTTTGCGAACGGCAGCACCAGTCCGGTGCCTCTGCCGCAGCTTGGCGCCGAGCTTGTCAGCGGGAGCGGTGTGCCGTTCAGCGGCACGCAGCTGACCTCGGCCGTGAAGGAAGTGCTGCCGGGCCTCGGGGCCGTGGGCACGTACACCTTCGCCGTGCCGAAGTCCGAGGAAGGCACCCGCTTCACCCTGCGCCTGCTGGAGCAGCAGGGCCAGCAGCTGTACCGGACGCCGATCGCCCAGCTGCAGACGGAAGTGACGGGCGATGAGCTCAGCACGGAGCTGCTGAAGTTCTATCCGTTCGAGATGAAGATCGACTCGTGGGGCATCTCCAACATGGCGATGCAGAACATCGTCACGAAGGCGTTCAGCTATACGTACAAGCTGAAGATGCAGCTCGATATCCGCACCTCCGACGAAGTCATCGCCGACGGGGCGCAGCCGAAGCTGTACATGCAGATCGAGAACCTCGAGGGCAAGATCCTGACGTCGAAGACGTATCCGCTGACCGGGGATAACCGGCTCGCGAACGGCATTCAGTCGATCTATTTCGAGAGCACGAACTCCGACCAGCTCGAGTACCCGATCACCGTGAAGATTTATGAGCTGGTGCCTACGCCGCTGGGCGACGCCAAACGCCTCATCTCGGTGATGAAGCAGTAGGCCGCCGCAGCTTGGGTTTTGGGCAACTGCTTTTGAACTGCAAAAGAGCACCTCTATTCTGCTTCGGCAGGGTGATACGCTCCCCATACGGTAGACAGGTGAAATAATAAAAAACCTGTTACTGTAAGGGGAGCTTTTTCATGTCTAAAGAAAAATACTGTGCTACGGAGAAACTTGCTATCCTTGAAGAAGTTTCAAGTGGAAAAATTGGTTTTATCGCTGCAACCAAAAGATACGGTATGAATAAAACAACTTTAATGAAATGGCAGCGTCGTTATAAGCTATATGGGTATGAAGGACTGGAAAGAAGTACTCGCAATCGAAGTTACAGCGCTGAGCTGAAGCTTCAAGCGGTGAAAGATTATGTAGAGGGTGGATTGTCAAAATACCGGATCATCGACAAATACAGGATCTCAAGTACAACGCAGCTTTCTAACTGGATTAAGAAGTATAATGGTCATAGCAGCTTAAAAGCCTACAAAGGGGAAGCACAAGCTATGACAAAGGGTCGCTCTACTACGTGGGATGAGAGGATCGATATCGTCCACTATTGCCTGGCACATCAGCATGACTATCATAAGACAGCTGGCCAGTTTCAGGTCTCCTACCAGCAAGTATATCAATGGGTGAAGAAATTCGAAGCCGGCGGTGCGGATGCTTTAAAGGATGGCCGGGGGCGAAAGAAGGCGCCGGAAGAGATGACGGAGGCAGATCGCCAGAAGCTCGAGATGAAGAAGATGGAATACGAAATGGAGAGGCTTCGGGCGGAGAATGCATTTCTAAAAAAGTTACGGGAAATCCAAAGGAGGCGAAGCTAAGCCAATATCGCCAAGAGAACGTCTACCTTGCCATCCAAGCGCTTCAGGAAGAGGAGTCGATCAGCATTCAACTTCTGTGTGAAGTCGCAGGAGTTGCACGCTCAAGCTATTACAAATGGTTAAACCGCAAACCCAGCTCTCGTGAGCAGGAGAATGAGCGGCTGACAAAGATGATGATGTCCATATATGAAAAAGTAGAGAAAACCTTTGGGTACCGCCAATTAACACTCCACATGCGCAAGGAAACCGGACAGACGATTAACCATAAACGCGTGTACCGGCTGATGAAAGTCAAGGGAATCCAGTCGGTCATCCGCAGGAAGAGAAAGAAATACCCTCATTCTACTCCCCAGCACGTGGCCGAGAATGTGCTGAATCGTAATTTCCAAGCAGCTGAACCCAATGAGAAATGGGTAACGGATGTAACAGAATTTAAATACGGCAACGGTCAGAAAGCGTATTTAAGCGCGATTCTCGATCTTCATGATAAATCCATCGTCTCCAGAGTAGTGGGGCATTCCAACAACAACCCACTTGTTTTCGAGACGTTGAAGCAAGCCTTGCAAGCAGCTCCAGGAAGCAAACCAATGCTTCATAGTGACAGAGGATTTCAATACACTTCACTTGACTTCAAAAAGCTTTTGGACGATAACGAACTGACTCAAAGTATGTCCCGGGTTGGGCGGTGTATCGATAACGGGCCGATGGAATCCTTCTGGGGGACCTTAAAATGCGAGAAGTATTATCTACACACTTACCAAACCTTTGAGGAGCTTGAGAGAGACATTCTGGCTTACATCGATTTTTACAATAACGAACGATTACAAGCAAAACTAAACGGCCTCAGTCCAATGGAATACAGGACCAAGGCCGCTTAAGATTTTTATTTTTTGTACTGTCTACTTGACGGGGGGCTGTTCAGGGTGGGGGCGCTCTTTTTTTTTATGCGGCGATCTGTGATTCCCGTCTTGGAAATCCGTTCGTCAGCATTCGTGAGGGCGGGAGGCAGTGGCTTCCCCTTCAGGAATGTCATACAATAGAAGCAAAGGCATGGAACAGGCATGGAACAGACCGAACACGTGCCGGAGCCGGACAGATGAGCTTAAGGTAGAAGAGCGCGATAGTAGAACATGCCGGACAGAAGCTGTGGGAAGCACCGGATGAGCTTGAGATGACAGCCTGGTATCATGCTGCACGGTTATGGACGTGTGATGTTAGATCTTGATCCGGCGTCGGAGCCGGATGCGCTGCGTTCCTTGACAAGGGATTTGATTTCGTTCAGATCCCGCCGGATCCGACGGTAGGTGATATAACCGGCCAGCGACTTGGCCCCGAAGAAAAGCACGGCTGCCACCGCAATCAGCACGTAGTTATGGCTGAGCGATTTCATCCATGCGTTGAGATGGTTCATACTCATTATTCATGCCCTCCGCTCCATGGAACATGGGTCCAAATCTAAGAATTTATATCTCACCAGGGCTCGATTCTAAGGACGGCGAAGCCGTTTATCTTGTGTATTACTATATCCAGAAAGTTGAAAGTTAGCCTGAAGCTGAGAATCTATATGGCTCGGTTTGGCTTGTCTTCGACTGACAGCATGCTTGGCGAGGAGGAGTGGGAGTGGAGCAAGAAGCAGGAGAAAAGCGGACCGGCCTGCCGCCGGTCGTCGACAGCCGCAGCCGTCTGCTCCTTCTCGGCTCGATGCCGGGGGAGGCGTCGCTGCGGGCGCAGATGTACTACGGCCACCCGCGCAATGCGTTCTGGCCGCTGCTCTACGGGCTGCTGGACGGCGGCGAGCCGTCTCCCGTCTACGCCGAGCGGCTGCAGTTTGCGCTCTCGCGCGGCGTGGCGCTCTGGGATGTGCTGCGCGAGTGCGAGCGCAAAGGCAGCCTGGATGCCGCGATCCGCAAGGCCGAGGCGAACGACTTCCGTGCGTTCTTCGCCGCCTACCCGGGCATCACGCACGTTTTCTTCAACGGCAGTGCCGCCGCGCAGTACTTCAGCCGCCAGGCGGCCCCGCAGGTCGAAGGTCTGCCGCTGAGCTTCAGCACGCTGCCGTCCTCCTCGCCGGCCCGGGCGATCAGCCTGGAGGCGAAGCTGGAGGGCTGGCAGCCGGTGAGGGAGGCCTGGCTGGAGTCGCAGCGGGGCTGAAATGGCGGTGCCCCTCTCCAGCACAAAATGTAAACGGTTACTTCGTCTGATGCAGGGAAATGCGCCGGCCAGCACGAATGGTATACAGCATAAACATGTACGATGATAGGGGTGAGGACCATGTTTTTTAGCGAAGAAGAGAAGAACGCGGTCTACAAAGCGATCTATACCCGCCGGGACGTCCGGACCTTCCGGCCGGACCCCATCGCGGACGATGTAGTAATCCGGCTGCTCGAAGCGGCCCACCATGCGCCGTCCGTCGGCTTCATGCAGCCCTGGAACTTCGTGCTCGTCACGACCGACGAGCTCAAGGCAAAGCTGGCCTGGGCCGCAGACAAGGAGCGCCGGGCGCTGGCCATCCATTACGAGAACGATCCGAGCCGCCAGGATCATTTCCTCGGCCTGAAGATCGAGGGCCTCAAGCAGGCTCCGCTGACGATCTGTATCACCTGCGACCCGACCCGCGGAGGATCCCACGTGCTCGGCCGCAACTCGATCCCCGAGACGGATATGATGTCGGTGGCCTGCGCGATCCAGAACCTCTGGCTGGCCTCCTGCGCCGAGGGTCTCGCCATGGGCTGGGTCAGCTTCTACAAGCGCAATGACGTGCGGGATATCCTGGAGATCCCGCCGCATATCGATCCCGTGGCGCTGCTCTCCATCGGCTACACCGACCAGTACCCGTCGGCACCGATTCTCGAGACCTCCGGCTGGGCGAAGCGCCGTTCGCTGGAGGGGCTGGTGTTCCAGGAGAAGTGGGGCGTGCAGCCGAAGGAAGGATCCGATCCCAATTCATAAGCCGGTTCGGAAAGCCTTGACCCCTGCGGGGTTCAAGGCTTTTTGCTGCCACTCCTAAAATTTTGCTGATTCTCACCAAAACACAGCTCCAGATATGGAAAGTTTGGTATATTGGTAGGGTGTTTGATTTTGTTCCTGCATATCTCAAGGAGAGGCACTGATCATGCAAACTTTACTTGTTTTTAATTTCAACGGCACGCTTGTCTCTACCCGGGACTTGGCAATCCGGATCTACAACGGTATTGCCGCGGACAAGGGGTACCGCGTTATACATACGGAGGATGTTGGTTGGTTGAGCTCCTTATCCGTCAAGGACCGGTGCCGTCACCTGGGTGTCCCCCTTTATCTGCTGCCAGTGATGGGTATCACGATTAAGCATAGGTACCAGCAGGAGATCAGCCGGCTGCCCGCCGTCGAAGGCATACCGGAGATGCTTCGAGCCTTGAAGTCTGAGGGATATGTACTGCGCCTGATGACGAGCAACAGCCGCTCCGTGACGGGGCTTTTCTTAGAGGCCAATGGTATCGATCTGTTTGATGCCATCCACTATGCCCACAACCCCTTTAGCAAAGAAAGGGGGCTGACATCCTTTCTGAAGCAAAGCCGAGCCGCTTATCAGGAGATTTATTACGTCGGAGATGAACTGAGAGACATGAGGGCAGGAAGGAAAGCAGGCGTCCGGACGATTGCAGCCGCCTGGGGTTATGATTCGGTTGAACTGTTGAGACAGGGGGAGCCCAGCCATATTGTGCACAAGCCATCTGATCTGATAGACGCTGTTCAACGATTTGGCTGACTATGTTCTTAAATTTCATAGGCGAGGATATGATGAGGTTGACGGAATAAGGAACATCGAAACGAATCAGGGCCTTTATATCGGATGAGCCCGGCTGAGGTGGTTAGTCGATTTGGGAATCCGGTGGCTAATTCTATGGCTTTCTATGGTAGCATTCTCACTATCTCTACCATCTATTGACATCCCTATGACAATTTCATATGCTGGTATTTGGTGCCAATAGGGGATGCCTGGAAGCACTGGATAGTAAGTCGTATAAAACATACATACGTGAGGTGCAAGGTCAGCTATGAAGGAATTGTTCAGCAAGAAGGTATTATCCATCATTACCGTATCGTCGTTATCTTTGGCTGTTGGAGCCTGGGCTTATGCAGACGATGCATTGAAACAGATCAGCGCTTATCAAAATGCCGGGATCACAATCAAGGTCAACGGCAGTTCCGTCGATCTCTCCAGCGAAGACGGCATGATGTACCCAATAATATATGAAGGCCACAGCTATGTTCCGGCGAAGGCTTTGGCCGAAGCGATGGGCGGCACGGTGAAGTGGAATAACGATACGAAGTCCGTGGAAGTGACGACGGGCGGAGCTGTACCGAGCGGAGCGGGGATTCCAAGTAAAGATAACAGCTCGACGGCTCCCGCAGCCAAGCCGGCTGCAGGAACGGGTAAAGGACCTGTGGCTTTCTACACGCCTGCAACGCCTGCCAGCACCATGTTTGAAGAGAACAAAAAGGCGGCAGCTGAGGTGCTTAAGCTCTATGCCCATGCTCTGAAAACCGGCAGCACCACAGAGCTGGAAGCTTGGATGAAGAATAACTTCCAGGAAAGCGAGTGGGGCAGTACCTCGTATGAGACGGCCAGCAGCGGGCTTTCCCGCACCCTCGAAGCGTACCGCGAGGAGTACGACGATCAGGTTCTGAGAGCCCTTGCCGATAGCCTGATCTCCAAGGCGGATTCTTTAGCCTTTAACGAAGAATCGGAGTATTCGGACGATACATATGCGAAGGATCTGGAATACTTTGTTGACGTAGAGGGTTCAGGGGAGAGAGGCATGTTCGGTGTCTACTTCTTCTATAAGTTAAACCAGGATACGAATAAGTTTTATTTCGGCCAAGCTGCATTCTATTAATTTTTATCCCATGTGTCGCCGCCTGCATCCTGTGTTTTGGAAGCATGGCGGCGATTTGTTATATGGCTGTGTTTCTTTGGATGCTGCCTATGATTAAGCCCTCCCCCTGAAACAAAACCCCTCCGGAAGTCGTCTAATCGTATACATTGATTTTTCCAAATCCGGAGGTCCCTTCCATGCTCAAGACCCATTTCAAGACGCACGACTGGACGCTGACCACGGTCATGCTCCTGTTCTGTGCGATCAGCATCACGGCCCTCTACAGCGCAACCTACGGTTCGAAGTTTGAAGGGTACCATGTCAGTATGGGGATTTATTACCTGCTTGGTTTTTTGGTGATGTTCGTTGTAGGGATCGTAGATAACGCTTTCTTGAAGCGGATGACCCCCATCTTGTTCGGCGTGGGCCTGCTGCTGCTCGTGGTGGTATTGATTCTGGACACAACGATTAACCATGCCAAAGGGTGGCTTCTCATCGCAGGATTCAGCTTCCAGCCGGCGGAGATCATGAAGCTGTTCCTCGTGCTTATGCTGGCAAGGTTCATAGCGGGCCGGCAGGTGGAGGATGGCCGGATGACGTTCCTGGGCGGCGTACTGCCCAGTGCCGTTATTGCGGGAGTCCCGTTCCTGCTCGTACTGGTGCAGCCGGACCTCGGGAATGCGATGGCGTTCGTGTTCATTGTGGTCTGCCTCATCTGGGTGGGCGGGATGAAATATTGGCAGTTCCTCCTGATGATCGGGCTGGCCGCGGGGCTGCTGGTCACCTCGGTTCACTACTACAAGGTTTATCACGAACCGATCGAACAGTATTTCAAGGCGAAGGAGAAAGAACGCTGGGTCGAGCGCATCGACACCTTCCTGTATCCGGACAACGTGGATAAGGACAAAAAGTACCACATCGACAGCGCGGAGCTGGCCATCGGGTCGGGGAGCCTGGAGGGTGAGGGGTATATGCAGGGCACCGCGCGGCGCGGGTTCGTGCCGTACGTGTATGCGGATTCGATCGTCGTGGTGATCGCCGAGGAGTTCGGGTTCCGGGGCACCGCGCTGCTCCTCATGCTCTACATGGTGCTCATCTACCGGATTGTCCTTGCGGCGATCACGGCGCCGGATTCCTTCTCGAGGCTGCTGGCCATCGGTATAGCCTCGATGTTCCTCTTCCAGATCTTCCAGAATGTCGGCATGCACCTGCGGCTGATGCCGCTGACGGGGATTACGCTGCCGTTCATCTCGTACGGCGGCACGTCCCTGCTCACCAACATGATCGCGGTGGGCATTGTGCAGGGCATCCGGGCGCAAGCAGCGGCGGTGTCGACCAGCGGTGAATGGACTCCGGTAGGGAAGGCGTTATAGCCGGGGGAGGGGAGGACAGCCATGAACACGTACGCCAAAACCACCCTCTGCCTGCTGGCCGCGGTTATCCTGCTTGGGACCGGATACTGGGCGGGGAACCGGTATCCGCTGTCCGGTGTCCGACCGTGGGTTCAGTCCAGCCAGCCTCCGCTGCCTGGAATTACTATAGAAGGCCAAGCGGTGTCCGTGGTGCGGGGAGGCTTCTCCTGGTGCTCGGGCTCGGGCAGTTGTTCCATCACAGACAGTCCACCCATGATAACCATTCTGAAGAACCATAAGGAGCCTCCCGTCCAAGTACAGCCGAAGGCAAAGATCGAAACCCATGCACCACCCGGCATCAAGGAATTTACAATGACAAGACTGGAAGGAAGTGCCGGAGAAAATCCTTACGAGGTGCCGGAACAGCCCGGCGTGTATTATTACCGCATCTACTGCGAGTGGTTCTCGGATCAGGGGAACGCGGAGTTCGGTTTTGTCGTGGAAGTGAGGGAGAAATAGTGCGCAGGCTTAGGGTTCCAGCCGTTCGTTATGATGGGAGTGAAGCCGAATGACCGGGAAGCAAGAGAGTTATGAAAGGCAGCATGAAACAGAGCCTGTGGCTGGGGTGCAGGACTTGGTGCAGAAGATTCCCCTCATGGAGGAGCTTGCCGAGATCCAGCAGATCGAGGGAGGAGGACCTCCGAAGCCCGCGGATTTGTCAGCGATGCCGCGCCCTGTAAGGTGGTTCGGGTACTTTTTATGGCCGCGGTGGTCGGGATGGCACTGGCGGCTCTCGTCCTGACTTGGATGGATTGAAGATAGTCGGCAGCGGAGGCGCTCAGCCTGTACCGGCCTCCGGAGAGGAGTTGGGTCCACCTTCATGAACGTCGCAAATAAAACATCCACTCCCTCCATCATCTGGGGCCTGCTCGTGTTTGCCGCCCTGGTGACCGGGTTCTCTTACACGCAGCTGGACAGCACGTATGCAGGGGTCACAGTGGTATCCAAAGGGGAGAAGCAGGTGGTGCTCCGCAAGGAAGACGGGTCGCTGCATAGGGTTCGGGCCCAGGAGCACGAACTCCGCTCTCTGACGGAGGGAGAGAAGTACCTTGTGACCTATGCGCATAACCGGCTGCGCAGCCCGTTCCTGGTGAAGGTGGAGCCGTTTCCGGAGTAAGGGGAGGCAGCTTATTGTGTACCCTTGCAGCCGCGGCGTGTTTGTCCCTTACCGTACGCTCCCGCATCAAAAGACGCCCAAGGCTTGGCAGCCGGGCGTCTTTTTCTGCAGGTGAATTGCTGGAGGCCTACTTTTTCTCTTTCTGTGTAGCGCCAACGAGGTTCTTCGTCGTTTTGGCACCCTCCAGGGTATCGTTCACGAACTCCATATCCTGGTTCTCGGCCGACATCGAAGCGGTCCCCTCGTAGTTGCCCTGGTGCTTTTTGTTCTCGGACATGCTGCTTTCCTCCCTTCGGCTGCACTTTGCATGCTTGCTGTTTTACCATGCGCACCCGGATGGCCGATTATTCCACGGAATGGGCAGGCTGAGCCGAACTTTCATGCTGCAGCACGTACCCTCACGTGGAAGAGCCTCTGACGTATCGAAGACCGCTTCGCGGAGAGGGGCTGGGGGTAATAGCCTGTACCGAGGGGACGGGCCCGTACGGAAGTCTCTGCTGATTTGGCTGGAATATGGCATACTACAAAGTAAGGAAGTTTGGATTCTTGGTGCGAAGGGGAGAAGCGATCATGGCCAGAAATAACATCAAAGTGCCGTTCGGCTACGAGCCGCCCACAGGGAAGGGGACATTGAAAGGGACCTTGTGGGTATACGATTCGTTCGAGGGTTATACGGAGCAGGAGCTGACCCGGCTGCTGGCGTTCTCGGATGAGCGCAAGCTGGCGCGCGTCATTTTCTACCCGCTTCATGAGGAGACGCTTCGGCGCATGGTGAAGGGGGAGCACTCCCCTTACTACAAGCGGGTGCAGGCACTGGAGGACATGCTGGAGCACGCCGATACGGATGTGGATTACACCATAGAGAGCTTCGAGAACAAGCGCAAAAAGTACACGCCGGCGGATTATGCGTTCCGGTTCCTGGAGGAGAAGTACCAGGGGCCGTTCTTCCTGTATGTCACGGAGGAGACAGCCAACCTGCTGGCCGGTTATGAGAGCTTCGAGACCTGGATCAAAAAGGTCCGGTTCTTCATTGACGGCGGCGGAGGTCCGCTGCATCCGAAGCTGCAGGAGTATGCCACACGCTGGGAAAGAGTATAACCCTCTCCCGGCCGCAGAGGCCTATCCAGAATCCCCCTCGCCGGAGTGCGCCCCCAAAACCCGCCGACCTTCCGAACCGTGTAGCACACAACAAGATTACATGGAAGTCCCGGGACCGATCCGGTCAGCGGGCGAAAGGGGAAGCGGGAACATGGCAGCATATAAAAAGACAATCGGCATCGTACTGGGGGCGCTGCTGCTGACAGGTACCGCGTATGGAGCGGTATCCGTCGGGAATACGGAAGTCTCTGCGGAAGTGTCGAAGGAGGTGCGAGGCACCTTCGCAGGTCTGTCGGGCAGCACCCTGAAGCTGGATTCGGGCAGCGGCGTGAACTCCTACACTTTGGCGGCCAACGCATGGGTATACCGTAATTCGCAGAAGTCGGAAGTGGAGGATCTGCAGGCGGGTGATGCGCTGGAGGTCATCCTCAACAGCAAGAACCAGGCGGCCTACATCAAGGCTACCGCCCAAGTGCCTGCGGCGGCAGTGGAGACACAGACGCCGAGCACAGCTGAGCAGACGGCTGCAGCTCCGGCCGTGGAAACTCAAGCGGCTGCGTCAACCGAGACCGCAGCGGCTGAGGCGGTTACCGCTGACACCACGGCAGCGGCAGCGACGGCTGCAGCCGTTGCGGTAAGCGGCTGGTCGTGGGATAAGCTCGAGCTGGAGCTGAAGAGCGGCGGGCTCAAGCTGAAGGTGAAGCATGAGCCCGGCGACAGCGATGATGACGGCTCGGACATCCTCATCCAGACCAAAGACAAGGCCGTGGTTCATCTGACGGGCGTGGAAGCGGAGAAGCTGCTGAGCCTGCTGCTGCAGGGTCTGCCTACCGACCGTGCAGCCTGGGAGGAGGCCCTGAAGCAGCGTCTGTCCGGCCAGTTCCAGATCGATGCTTCGCAGCTGTCCGAGTGGGAGCTGGAAGTGGAGTGGAAGGAGAACGGACAAGGCGTCACGCCGGTCCTGCCGCCGCAGAATCCGAAGGCCCAGGGGCGCCACGATAACGGCATCGGGCAGGAGAAGCAGGCCGCGAAGCTGCAGATGAGCGTTCAGGAGCCGCAGGCCGTTCAAGAAGTGAAGGCTGAGAAGAGCCAGGGCAATGCTTATGGTAAGGACAAAGAGAAGGACAGCGAGAAGAATAAGGAAAAGAACAAGGGTAAAGGAAAGGATGACGAGAAGGAAGGCAAGGACGATTAATCTCCCTGTCTCCGGCCTTTCCTATCCATGTCGTTGATGCACAAGCGTCCGCGGCAGCCAAAGAGGCAGTCCCATTAAGGGGCTGCCTCTTTGGGCATCTTTGGATGGAGCTGACATCCGGGAGCATAGGCTGCAGCCGCCGGCAACCCAGTCTGCAAGATGAATGTTATTCCAGGCGATTGCCGCGTTTCTCTTCGATGTACAGGTCGAGGGCGGTAATGCCACGCCGCGCCAGCTTGACGAACAATACAAAGGCGTAGACGAACAGGCCCAGCATGCCCAGGTAGATGATGATCGCGAAAATGGACATCACGGAAAAAATGGCACTGGCAGGTTCCATATGCAAGGAACAACTCTCCTTTGTTTGGTGGATTGTACACTCGGCCGGATGTTATTACCCGGCCGTCTGAAAGGACAAACAACCGCTGCAAATCATATGTTCACGGATAGCATGCCCGATAGGAGGGCCCTTTTGCGCGCGAATGTCAACTGCCGGCGGCCTGCAGAGTACTGCCATGCGCTTCCTAACTTACTCGGGCTGGAACACATCGACCTCCGGCCGGAACAGGATCCACGCTGTGCCGGCGTAGGTATCCGCCTGATACCAGCGCCGGCCTTCCCCGTCATCCCAGTAACCGGCGGGGGAGAAGGTCTGGGCTCCGAGCCGGTCCACGTTCAGCAGCAGATCCGGATTGGGATAACGGTACAGCGCCGTCCCGCCGGCGCCGATCTTGAGTTTTCCACGGGCAGACTGGATATTCTCCGGGTCTCCGTATTTCTCGTTGATCCAGCCTTCTCCCTGATCGGATCGCACATGATACCAGACTCCCGTGCTTCCTGTGTACTCGGGTCTCTCAGGCCCGTTGGTATCGATTTTCTCGAATACCTGGACAGCCTGCGGCTCCAGCCGGACCCCGCCCATTCCCCCGAGTCTTTCAAGCAGAAGGACTGAGCGCCTCAGGACCATTCTCTCCGCAGTCTCCTGTAACCCGTAGCCTTTCTGCAGCACCCATTCCTCTTGCCCTTTTCCGTTATCTATACGGAAGGCCATATCGAAGATCGTTGTGAATTCCCCGGTGACATGCAGCGTCCGGTTCTCGATAATATCCGGGAATCGGTGTGGCTTCGGCCTGATGAACGCCTGCACACCGGGGTAATACCACTTCCGGTCCACAGGCTGGACGGTCCCGATGTCTGCCAAGGGTACCTTGATCCACTGGTCGCCGAGCCAGGAAGTGCGGATCTGCAGCCAGGTCTCCTCATAGGGATGCGAGTCCATATAGTGCCACTGCTTCTCGGCCCCGACCACTTCGACTTCCTGGGCAGAGAGCGAGGCAGTGGGAACGGCAGAGGCCGTGCGCTTCGGATAGAGCGGCGTGTCTCCCGTGAGCAGGATGGTCTTCGGCGGTGCGATCTGCACGGTCCACGGCTCGGGCGAGATCCACTTGTCCCCTAGCCACGTGTGGATCTTGTACCAGCTCCGCCCGCTGGACCAGGTGGCCTCGGCCCCGACGATATCCACCTGCTGCGGTGACAGTGTGCCGAGCGGCTTCGATGTCAGGTCGGCCGCGTCATAGAACGGCGTCGGCTTCAGGAGCTCTACCGCGGCGGGAATACGCAGCCCGTTCGGGGGCAGGATCTGAGGCTCTGCCTCGTAGGCGGCCAGGGCGGCGCGGCCTCCCATAAGCAGCAGAAGGCAGCCTGCCGCCAAGGAGAGCCATGGTTTGTGTTTCATGATGCACGATCCTCTCTGTTTGGGTATGTATGATCGCCGGTCAGCCATTCCTTTGTATGTATCTTACAGACTGCCAAAAGGGTTGCGGAGTTACAGGGGAGAACGCAGGCACATTCTTTACCAAATCTTATCATCTAAGCCGTTGTCTTAGAAGAGAGGAATATTCTAACATAGACGGCGTACCAACCATAACGAAGGAGTGAATTGATGTGAAAAACCAAATCAAGCCTTGGCGCGTGCTGACCGCGGCGGCGCTTGCCCTGACGCTGGGCCTCGGCGCCTTGACCGCTCCGGCAGCTCCCGTTCATGCGGCGGCCAGCGACCTCGACCTGGCCTACCGCTGGGCTCCGGTCCATTACCAGGACACGGACAGCACGGACTATGACGCGGATTACATCACGGCTGTCAATTATGACGGCGATTGGAATACACTCAACAATTGGGACAACCAGGATGACAGTCTGAGCCGCCTGCAGGCCAAAGCTTATTTCTCCGTTACCGAGACCTCGTCGCATTGGTACATCGTGTACAGCTTCTATCATCCGCGGGACTGGGTGGACTATCCGGACTTTGGACTGGATACCCATGAGAACGACATGGAAGGCGCGATGATGATCGTCCGTAAAGACGGCAGCGCGTACGGCAAATTCGAAGGCATGGTGACGGTTTTCCATAACGATTTTTATTCGTACACCCCATCCGGCAGCCCCCTGACAGGAGCCCAGGAGACCATTGACGGAACGACGCGCCTCGCGAGCTACGGCGGCTTTTCCCGGCCAACGACGTTCCAGGAGGCCAAAGGCCATGGAATCAAGGCTTGGGACGGCAGCGACTATGCCGGCACGGATGTGGTCGTCTATTACCCGAGCAAGGATACGGCGGAGGTTCCGTCCGGAGGCAATGACCGGGATGTGAAGTACCAGCTCGTGGATACTTTTGCGGCGAACGGGCTGTGGGCGCACCGCAGCGATACGCAGACCTTCGCCTCCTGGGGCACGTTCCGCGGGGATGACGGCAGGGACAACGCGGCGAATGCCGCATGGGGCTGGGATGACAGCAACGACGGGGACGCCCTGCAGCGGGGACTGCTCGCCACCGACCCGGCCAAGCTGGTGTCGGTGTACTTCGGGAATCTCGGCACCTTCAGCCGCACGTACACGCGCAACGGGTATACCCAGTAAAGCTGCAGATGGAATAGAGCGAGTTGAGAGACAGGTCGCCTTGGAGGCGGCCTGTTTTTTTATAAATATAAGAATATAGATCCCGCCGTGCTCGATTCTGTCATCTTGTATTTCTTATAAACGCGCACCGTCCGTAAAGGACGGCGAAGCCGTTCATCTTGCGTGCATCCGTGAAGAAGCGGGGTTTATTCCGACTGCGCAGTGACCACAATGAGTTTCAACAGCTTACAGGAATACTGACATTCTGTTGTCACTGATATGGGTTATAATCGGACGTGTGAATTGAGAATCGGAAGTGGAAAGGAAGTTGAATGCAATGGGTACTGGGCAAAACAAAACGGGTGTCGTCGTCGCCGGACTCCTGCTCGCGATCCTCATGGCCTCGATGGACAATACGATCGTGGCCACCGCGATGGGGACGATCGTCGGCGAGCTGGGCGGCCTCGACAAATTCGTGTGGGTAACCTCCGCGTATATGGTGGCGGAGATGGCCGGCATGCCGATCTTCGGCAAGCTGTCCGATATGTACGGCCGCAAGCGGTTCTTCGTGTTCGGGGCGATCGTGTTCATGGCGGGTTCCATGCTGTGCGGGATCGCGGATACGATCGTGGAGCTGAGCATCTACCGGGCGATTCAGGGGATAGGGGGCGGCGCGCTCATTCCGATCGCCTTCACGATCATGCTGGATGCGGTGCCGCCGGAGAGCCGCGGCAAGCTGGGCGGGCTGTTCGGTGCCGTCTTCGGCATGTCGAGCATCTTCGGGCCGCTGCTCGGAGCCTACATTACGGATTACATCAGCTGGCACTGGATATTCTACATCAACCTGCCGCTCGGGCTGCTCTCCTTTTTCCTGATCGCGTTCTTCTATAAGGAGTCGCACGAGCACTCCAAGCAGCGCATCGATTGGGCGGGTGCGGTCACGCTGGTCGGAGCGATCGTCTGTCTGATGTTCGCTCTGGAGCTGGGCGGCAAGCAGTATGCCTGGGGATCCCCGCAGATTCTCGGCATGTTCGCCGGATTCGCCGTCCTGACGGCCGCGTTCCTCTTCGCGGAGTCGCGTGCCGAGGAGCCGATCATCTCCTTCAGCATGTTCCGCAGCCGTCTCTATGCGACAAGCAACCTGATCGGCATGCTGAGCGGAGCGGCGTTCATTACGGCCTCGGTGTATATTCCGATCTTCATTCAAGGCGTGCTCGGGGGCAGCGCGACGAACTCGGGGCTCGTGCTGCTGCCGATGATGCTCGCTTCCGTAGTCACGGCGACCGGCGGCGGTTTCCTGATGAATAAGCTGCCGTACCGCTCCATCCTGCTGCCGACCCTGGTGATCCTGGTTGGAGGCCTGGCGCTGCTGACGACCTTAACGCCGGAGACCTCCCGCCTCATGGTGACGCTGTATATGATTCTGGTGGGCCTCGGGATCGGTGCTTCCTTCTCGGTCCTCGGCAATGCGGCGATCCACCCGTTCTCGGCGAAGCAGCGGGGGGCGGCGAGCTCCACGCTCAATTTTCTCCGGTCGCTGGGCATGACGCTCGGGATTACGGTCTTCGGGATCATCCAGAGCCATTCGCTGACGGGCCGGTTATCCGATGCATTCTCCGCCGGCGGGGGAGGAGGGGCGGGCATGCCTGCGGGTCTGAACTTCAGTGATCCGCATGCGCTGCTCGATCCCGCGGCACGCTCCGGACTCCCGGCGTCCGTGCTGGGGCAGATTGCGCAGGCCCTCTCGTCCTCCATTGCGCTGACGTTCGCCTTGGCGCTCATCCCGGCTGTGCTGGCCTTGGTCACGGCCTTCCTGATGAGCCGGGAGCAGCTCGATCCGGCTGCCGAAGGGCATGGAGCCGCAGCGGCTTCCCACTAGAGCGGCGGGTTGGCGTTGGCGGCTGCAGGCCGGTCCAACCGCTGCGTAACGCAGGAAGGGCCGCCGCTTACGACAGACCCAAACGGCCTTGGGCGGCAGGTGTGCCGAACAGTGTAAGGCACAACGAAGAAGAGCCCGCGTCGAATCTCACGCGGGCTCTTTCCTTTGTTCAGCCCAATCCCCGGGACCGGAGTCACAGGAGGGGGCCAAGATCAATCTTGAGGCGTCCGGTCCAGGTAAAGACGCGTCACCTGGGTGGACTCCCCCTGGGAGACCTCGCTCTCCGAGGCTTTCTCCTCGAGCGGGTCGTGGGTATTCATCCCCGGAGCGATGGTAGGCTCATCCTGTTCGCGGGAGCTGCCGTTATGCCTCGCCATCCGGCTCCTCCCCTTTCTTGGAATAAGCGATCAGGGTGATCTCGCTGCCGGTCATCCGGGCGAGCTTCGATTCGGCCTCCTGGATGATGTCCACCACTTGGGTCTGTTCGGTCAGCGGTGCGATTTGATACGCATTCGTTTCGATTTTCATCGGTGCGTTCCTCCGGATTCGGCATGGAATCAAGCTGAGCAGCATATAGGCTGCTCCTGCGGATTATTGTCCCCCGGTGTCTGGTGAAGCATTCCAGCCGGCAAATCGTGCAAGGGCTGTGGGGTTGGAAAAAATATACACAGGCCATGGATAAAGGTAACATGGTGTGGTATATTCATCGTGTTATCTGGTGCGGGTCCGGATGCGGGATCCCGCAGATCAAGAAGAGGGAGGGGACCTCATTGCAGTGGAACCGTTTATCCGTCATGGCGAGCATCGTCATGGCGGTTCTGATCTCATCGATGGATACGACGATTATGAATACGACCATGCCTCTGATCGCGGCGGAGCTTGGGGATGAGAAGCTGTACGCCTGGAGCTTCGCGTCCTACATGATCCTGTGCACGATCGTCACCCCGCTCAGCGGACGCATCTCGGACAGCTTCGGCCGCAAGAAGGTGCTGTCGTTCGGCATCCTGGTCTTCCTGCTGGGCTCCCTGCTCTGCGGGACGGCGGATACGATGCTTGAGCTGGTGCTGTACCGCGGGGTACAGGGCATCGGAGCGGGAGCGATGATTGCTTTTCCGGCGATTATTGCAGGCGATCTGTTCTCGGTGGAGGCCAGGGGGCGCATCCAGGCGTTCTTCACCGGCATGTGGGGGCTGTCCGCCGTACTGGCGCCTCTGCTCGGCAGCCTGTTCATCGAGGAGCTGACGTGGCGCTGGATTTTTTATATCAATGTCCCGATCTGCCTGGCTTCTCTGCTGCTTCTCATCCCTTATAAGGAAAGCTACGAACCGAAGAAAAGCACGATCAACTGGGGCGGCGCGCTGCTCTTCGGTCTGGCGGTGGGGCTGCTGCTCATGAACACCGTAGTCACGCAGGGATATCTGCTGTATACCGCAGCGGGGCTGTTGTTCCTGGCCTTGTTCGTATGGAACGAGCGGAGGCATCCGTCGCCGATCGTCCCGGTGGTGCTCCTCCAGAACCGCCCGGTGGCCTGGATGAACCTCAACGGCTTCCTGACCTGCGCCGCCTTGTTCGGCACCTCGAGCTACATCCCGTATTACCTGCAGCAGCACGGGTATTCCCTGTTCGTCAGCGGCCTCGCCCTGCTCGGCATGTCGGTGGGCTGGGTGCTCATGGGGGTTCCGGCGGGACGGTGGATTCTGCGCTACGGCTACCGCCCGCTGCTCGTAATCGGCAACCTGATTCTCGTCCTCTCGGGGCTCCTGCTGCTGTTCCTGCCGGAGGAGGGCGGATTCTTCTACGTCAACGTGATCATGGTGCTGCAGGGCCTGGCGTACGGCCTGCTCGCCACGGTATCGGTCATCGGGGTGCAGCAGCTGGTGGCCGCCGACCAGAAGGGCATCTCCACGTCGCTGCAGGTGTTCGCCCGCAATATCGGTACGGCCGTCGGGGTAACGGTCATGGGCGGTCTGCTGACCGGGGCGCCGGCCTTCATGACCGGCATTCACCGCCTCTTCCTGTACGGCTTCATCGTGGCCTTGGCGGCGCTGGGTTCCACGGTATTTCTCTTCATGGGAAAAGAGCAGACGGCGCCGCAGGCGGGATAGGGTGTACGGGAACCGAAAGAGGACTTCCACTTCGTGTGGAAGCCCTCTTGGTTTAGCTGCTCGATTGGAGCCGGAAGTGTTGAAATCCTATGAGTCCCGTACTCCCGGCCTCCTATCCCACGGCGCGGCAATCAGAGGCCTATCATGAGACACTCCTGCAGCTATGAAGCGGACGCGGCTATTCGTCGCGATTGCCGCCGAGCCAGTCTTCGATTTTTTGGCGGAGTTCTTCCTGCTTCTCGGCAGCCTTGCCGCGCGCCTTCTCCCGTTCCTCCTCCCGCTTCTTGGCCTCGTCCTCCCTGCGTTCCCGCTCTTCGCGTTCCTTGGCGGCCTTCTCTTCCGCTTTCTTCCTGGCCTCTTCCTGGGCCCGCCGGATCTCTTCGGGCACCGGGAAGCCGGAGACGGGAACGCCCTGAAGCGAGCGGGTCATGATCTCGCGGAACAGGGTCGCCGGCACGGAGCTGCCGGTGGTCAGGTAATGCGTCTTGTCGGTCTTGTCATAGCCGACCCAGACGGCCGCCGTCAGCTCCGGCGTGAACCCGGCAAACCAGGCGTCCTTGGATCCGTTCGTGCCGATGGCCTGGAACTCGGGGGTCGCCGGCAGCTGGGTGGTGCCGGTCTTGCCTGCCGTCGGCCGGCCTTCCAGGGCGGCTGCCTGCCCGGTCCCCGATGGGGAGAGTACGCCCTGCAGCAGGGTGGTCATCACATAGGCGTTGGCCGGCGACGTAACAGTCGTCTGCTGCGGAGCGGCCTCGACCAGCTTCTGCCCGTCCTTCGTTGTGATTTTGACGATGGCGTGGGCCTGGTGCAGGACCCCTTGGTTCGCAATGGAGCCGTAGGCCTGGGCCATCTGGAGAGGGGATACGCCCTCGGACAGCCCGCCCAGGGCGAGACTCAGGGTCCGGTCTGCGGCCGGCAGGGTGATGCCCGCACGCTTCACGTAGTCGAGCCCGGCGTCGATGCCGATCTCATTGAGCAGCCAGACGGCGGGAATGTTCCAGGAGCGCATCACTGCTTCCTGGAGCGACACCTGCCCGCGGGTGCGGCCATCCCAGTCGCGCGGCTTGTAGCCGCCGATGTCCAGCTCGCCGTCGTACAGCACGGACTCCGGCGTATAGCCCCGCTCCAGGGCGGGCCCGTACACGGCCAGCGGCTTGAACGAGGAGCCGGGCTGCCGCTTCAGCTCCGTCGCCCGGTTGAAGCCGCGGTACACGGCCTTGCCCCGGCCGCCGACGATGCCCTTGATCAGGCCGGTCTTGTGGTCGACGACCACCGCGCCGCTCTGGACGGGCTGATCGCCCTGGCTGGCCGGGAAGAGGGAGTCATCGGCATAGACCTGCTCCATCGCCTGCTGCACCTTGAGGTCCATGCCCGTATAAATGCGCAGGCCCATAGTCAGCACCTGCTCTTCGGTGAAGCCGTACAGCCGCTGGGCTTCGTCCATGACGTAATCGACATAATGGGCATGGCGGCCCTGAAGCGAGTCCTCGGCCTTCGGCGGCGAGAGCTTGATCGGCTTCGCCACCGCCTGCGCGTAGGCGGCCTCGCTGATGAAGCTCTGCTCCTTCATCAGGGAGAGAACCAGGTTGCGGCGCTCGAGCGATTTGTCCGGATTCTTCATGGGAGAGTAGGTGGTCGGCGCCTTCGGCAGCCCTGCGAGCAGAGCGCACTCCTCCAGCGTCAGATCCTTGACGCTCTTGCCGAAGTACTGCTGCGCCGCACCTTCCACGCCGTAGCGGCCTTCGCCCATATAGATGCTGTTGAGATACAGCTCCAGGATCTCATCCTTGCTGTACGTAAAATTGATCTTGATCGCGTAGCCAAGCTCCTTGATCTTGCGGGTCAGCGTTTTGTCCGACTCAAGGAACAGGTTCTTCGCCAGCTGCTGGGTGATCGTGCTGCCGCCCTCCTTCATGGAGCCGGCTTGCAGGTCCCGCAGCAGCGCCCGGGAGATCGACCAGAGGTCGAAGCCCTTGTGCTCGTAGAAGCGCCGGTCCTCTACGGCGATCACCGCATTGCGCAGATTCTCCGGCACCTGGGTGAGCGGCACGGGGACCAGCTTCGAAGAGGAGAGCTGGGCCACGCGCTCGCCGTTCACGTCGAGCATAAAGCCCGGCTCGGGCAGCGGGTGTGACAGCTTGGAGATGTCGAGCCCGCGCACCCACGAGGCGGCCGCCGCGAGGCCGATCACGGCGGCGGCTGCCGCGCTGACCGACGCGACCACAAGCAGACGCTTGCGGCTCTTGGTCCTCGCGGCCGCCGGCGCGAGTGCTGCGGCGGACTCCGCGCGGGCCTGCCCGCCTGCGGCTGCTGCGGCTCCTGCGCTGTCAGCTTGTGCGCCTGCGTCACTGCCGGGCGAGCTGTGTACCTGCGCACCCGTGCCGTGAGGCTTGACGATCCCGCTGCCGCCCATCGAGCTTCGCTCCTTGGCAACTAGGCCTGGGCTGCCGACACGCCCGCCAGGCATCTTCGAACCGGTGCCGCGGTCCCAAGCGCTCTGCGCCTGGACGCCAGCGCCGTTGACCTGACCGTTCGCGCCGTGCCCCCGCATACGGTGAGCCTCCACACCCGCTTCGGCGGGCCCGCTGTTCAGCGCCGGATCTTCCTTCCCGCTGGTCGGAGTGCTCCTGGCACGGTCCCGCACCCCTTCCGCTTCGGTGCCCGTCTCAACGCCGCGCAGGTTCTGCGTCCCCGCGGTCGTTCTTTGGGCCTGCACGTTGTACGTCTCCGCATCTCTGCCGCCATCCCGCGAACCGTGCGGCTCAGTGTCAGCATCGCCGCTCCGCAGACCGTGCGTCTCTGCGTCCCCGCCGCCGTGCTGCCTGCTGCGCGCCTGTGTACCCGCACCGCCGCCCAGCGCACCGCGCGTGTCCGCGCCGGCTGATTCCGCCGGCGTCATGCTCTCGCTTGCACCTGCCGCATCGCCTGTATGCTCGGCGTGCACAGCCGCTTCGCGCCTTACGCCTGCCTTACCCCAAGCGGCCCGTGCCGCTTGAAGCGCCGCCCGGCCTTTGCCCGCCGGACCTTTATCTTTGGAAGAGCTCACGCTCATCGACCCCTTTCACAAACTGCGTGGCGGTTTCCATCCCGACCGGCCGCGCAGCATACCAATTCCTTGGCTAATCATAATGGATTCGTTGCGGCTGCTTGTTTTGCGCTGGTGGACATGTCAATCGATGGTACAATATCCGCCCAATTGCGCGCAAGCCGACTATGCTGCCCGCTCTCTTTAGGCATTAACCCATTTTATAGGTAGAGACTCCGCAGACTTTGCGCATATCCCGGATGGTTATCTGATGAAAACCATCACAAATGGCTGAGGCTGGGGGCGGAAATAGCGAAACAGCATTTGGAAGGCCGACAGCCCCGCGAACGCAAAAAAGCCCGGGCCGTTATCCGGCCGGGCCTGCTTCAAAATATAAAACTTACTATATCCTGCAAAGTTCTACTGAATAGGATCGGGAATCAGTCCGGCCTGGAGCAGCTTGGCGTTGGTCTGTACGCGGGCCATGGATTTCCCGAGCCTCTTCACTTCCTCTTCATTGGTGGCCATCATGCCGTTGAGCGCCCGGTCGATCGGCGTCAATCGGGAGCGGCCGGCCGTGCCTTCGAGGTACTGTACCACCTCGGACATCACCTGCTCGGCGGCCATCTCGACGGACATCGGCACATCGCCGGGTACGGCGAAGCCCGCTTCCCGGAGATCGATGAGGGTCTGCCCGTTTTCCTGCGTGTACGTGTACATGCGGTAAGGGTATTCCTTCAGCGAGGCATAGTCCCGGAACTTGATCTCATAGGCGGTGCCTTCACGGAGAGAGACTTGCGAGAATCCGAGCGTCGTCAGCGTGCGGTGGACTTGGGAGAACGGCTTCATGATCGTCGGCAGCGTCCGTTTACGTGTCATGGTCAACACTCCTTCGATTGGGTTAAGGGTGTGCCCCGCGGGCACGGGTACCGGCCATCCGTCGGGTGACTCCCGCCTAAGCGGGCCGAAAGGGAACTCCCCTTAGAGAAGGGGCACCACCGTTCACGCATCAGATTGCAGTGGATTCTTCGATAGAAAGCGCTTTCCGACAGCGCCCGCCTTTTCTGTCTGTACCTCTCCATTACCCGCTGCAGACAAGCCTGAAACAAGGAGCTGCCCACCGGATTGGAGGCGGTTCTCCATTTGCGGAGGGAGGCCTGCTTTCTATAGAATGGGATCAGAAGAGCGCTTGCGGCAGACGGTAATAAAAGAAAGCATATTGATCCAGGGAGATGAAAGGGAGGATGGCTATGCACTTGTCGGGCAATACGGTATTGATTACGGGAGGGGCATCGGGCATCGGGCATCGGGCTGGCCTTCGCCGAGCGGTGGATCCGGGCGGGCAGCAGCGTCATTGCGGTGGGACGCCGGGAGGAGAAGCTGCGCGAAGCGAAGGAGCGGCTGCCTGAACTGCATACGCGGGTATGTGACGTTACGGACGAGGCGGACCGGAAGGCCCTCTACGACTGGGCGGCAGCCGAATTTCCGCAGCTGAACGTGCTTGTGAACAACGCGGGCATCCAGTAGCGCGTCAACCTCCTGAACGCGCCTGAGGCGTGGGGCCACTACCGGCAGGAGCTGACGGCGAACCTTGATGCGCCGATTCATCTGTCGATGCTGTTTGCTCCGCACCTGGCCAAGCAGGACCGTCCGGCTATCATCAATGTCACGTCCGGGCTGGCATTTACGCCGATGGCGGGGGCGCCCATCTACAGTGCGACCAAGGCGGCGCTCCATTCCTTCACGATGAGCCTCAGGTATCAGCTGGCGCCGGCCGGCATTGAGGTTATCGAAGTGGCACCGCCGGCGGTGAACACCGATCTTGGTGGACCGGGGCTGCATACGTTCGGCGAGCCGGTGGATGCCTTCGCGGACGGGATCTTTCGGGGACTCGCCGAGGGACGCACCGAGATCGGCTACGGCCCTTCGGAGAAGTCGCTGCGGATGTCCCGCGACGAGATTGATGCGGCGTTTCAGGCCATGAACGACCGGATTTCCGGCCGATAGCCTCCCGCCCGCGGGCCGTCAAGACGAAAATCCCGGAACTGCCCTTTCTGGGCGGTCCGGGATTTTTTGGATTCAGGGTCCCCCATGCTATAATGTGGGGTAGAAAATAGGCCTATAGGCAGGCGGAGTGAACTTATTATGCGGATCAATAAATTCATTAGCGAAACGGGGCTGTGCTCGCGCCGGGAAGTGGACAAGCTGGTCGAAGCCAAGAGAGTGACGATCAACGGCAAGCCGGCCGAGCTCGGATCCCAGGTGGCGGAAGGAGATGAGGTGCGGGTCGACGGCCGGATCGTCAGTGCGAAGAAGCCGCATGTGTATATCGCCCTGAACAAGCCGGTCGGCATCACTTCGACGACCGAGCGCCATATCCGGGGCAACATCGTGGACTTCGTCGGACATAAGGAGCGGATCTTCCCGATCGGCAGGCTCGACAAGGATTCGGAAGGCCTGATTCTCATGACCAACGACGGGGATATCGTCAACAAGGTGCTGCGGTCGGAATTCGAGCATGAGAAGGAGTATATCGTGACGGTGGACAAGCCGATCACCCCGATGTTCGTGCAGGGCATGTCCGGCGGGGTGCATATTCTCGGCACGGTCACGAAGCCGTGCAAGGTCACGCGTCTGCAGGACCGTGTCTTCCGGATCGTGCTCACCCAGGGACTCAACCGGCAGATCCGCCGCATGTGCGCCGCCTTCGGCTATGAGGTGCGCCGGCTGAAGCGGGTGCGCATTATGAATATTCATCTGGGGGATCTGCCGGTGGGCAAGTGGCGCGACCTGCAGCCGGATGAGCTGCAGGTGCTGATGCGCCGCATCGGGCATGAAGCGGATGTTTAATCTTACACGTTGAACTTGTAACCGATCCCCCTTACGGTGTGGATGTATCTCGGATCGGCCGGATTGTTCTCAATCTTCTTGCGCAGATTGGAGATGTGAACGAGCAGCGTGCGGGTATCGCCGTTGCTGTCTACCCCCCAAGTCAGCTTGTAGAGCTGCTCGAGCGACAGAACCTTGCCGGGGGACCGGGCCAGGTGAAGCAGCAGGTCGAATTCCTTCGACGAGAGGGGAACGATGCTGCCGTCGACCCTGACGGTGCGGGAGAGCATGTCGATCTCCAGTCCCGGGAAGGTGAGGTGCTGGGAGTCTTCCTTGTGCTGCTCCATCAGGTGGCTGCGGCGCAGATGGGCTTTGACCCGGGCCACGAGCTGGCCGGGAGAGAACGGCTTCGTAATGTAATCGTCCCCGCCGATGCTGAAGCCGAGAATAATGTCCATGTCCTCGCTCTTGCAGCTCAGGAAGAGGATGGGGGTGTTGGAGCTCTTGCGCAGCTGCCGGCATACTTCGATTCCGTCCATCTCCGGCAGCAGGATATCGAGGATGACCAGATCGGGGCGGTGCTCCAGCGCCATGGCCAGGGCATCGGGTCCGTTCGAGGAGGTCAGCACCTCGTACCCTTCCTTTTTGAGATAAAGGGTAATGAGCTCCAGAATTTCCGCTTCATCGTCTACAACTAATATTTTTTCTCCAGGCATGCGTTTCTCCTCCAAGTGGTTCTATGTACAAGGCGCCCGGACCTGAGGTGCCGCTTGCAATCCTGTACGGAAATGGCGGTCGGATTCTAACTTGGATATTTCCAAATCCTGACGAGTGCGATACGATAGGATCAGGCGGCGGAAGCCCTCATGACAGCCAGAAGGAAAGTGGTACCGATCCTCAAAAACTACCTCTATTATAAAGGTTTTCTTAGCTTTTTTACCATAGTTTTGTTAATTCTTCTTGGCACGGGCTGCGGTGCGGCCGATCCGGGGCCAACCGCGGGGGGACCCCGCGCGGAGAACGGGATTCTCCGTCTGGACGGCCACCGGTTCGACCGGGACGGCAACGTAAGGCTCGAGGGGGAATGGTTCTTCTACTGGCGGAGGCTGCTGACGCCCCTCGAGCTGCTGTCGCCGAGCGCCGATACGCTGAAAGCCATGCAGACCATGGAACTGCCCGGGTTCTGGAACGGGCGGACGGTCAACGGGGAGGAGCTTGGGGGCAGCGGCTATGCCACCTACCGGATCAAGGTCAAGGTGGATGACCCGGTGAATCATCTGGCCCTGTACGTGCCGTCCGTACGGACAGCCTACAAGGTGTGGGTGAACGGGGGGCTGCTGGCGGAGGTCGGCTCGATCGGCATGGATCTGCAGTCCTCCGTGCCCCGCTACAAGGCGCAGGTGCTCAAGCTCGACAAGAGCGGCATGGGCACGCTCGATATCGTTCTTCAGGTGTCGAACTTCCATCACCGCCTCGGCGGGGTGCTGAGGCCGATCGAGCTCGGCTCGGTTGAAGGCATCCATGACCGCGTTTATCAATCGCTGGCCTTCGAGATGCTCATCATCGGCAGTCTGCTGTCAATGGGGTTGTACCACATCGGCCTGTATGCGCTGCGCCGCAAGGAGCGGGGGGCGCTGTTCTTCGGCCTCTTCTGTGTCTTGGTCGGGATCCGGGCGTCGCTGATCGGAAGCGTGGTGCTGCATTACTTCTGGAAGGACCTGTCATGGGTCACCGGCCTGCGGATCGAGTACATCTGCTTCTTCATCGGCGTGCCCGCGATACTGATGTTCGTGCGCTCACTGTATCCGCTCGAAGTGAGGCGGGAGGCGGTGCGGACCGCGCAGGGGCTCGGCCTCTTTTTCTCGGTCGCCGTCTTCTTCTTCCCCGCCCCGTGGTTCACCTACTTCATTCCCTTCTACCAGGGCATCACGGTCGTCGGCTGCGTCTACATGATGATGTGCATCGGGCAGGCGCTGGCGCGGCGGAGGGAAGGGGCGGTATTCGCCGTCGTGGGGGCGGGCTCCTACATTACCAGCGTCGTCATCGACATTCTGTATTACAACCAGTGGATCCGCTTCGGGGAAGTCTCCTCGTACGGCCTGCTCTTCTGCGTCTTCATGACCTCCTTCATCCTCAGCGCGAAGTCGGCCAAGGCCTACCGCTCTGTGGAGACCCTCTCCCGGCAGATGCGGGAGATGAACCAGGGGCTCGAGGAGAAGATCCGGGAGCGCACGGCCGAGCTGCAGCAGATCAACCGGAGTCTGGAGAAAATGAACGAGGACCTCGCCCGGATGGAGACGTCCCGGCGGCACCTGCTCAGCAACATCTCGCACGATCTCGGCACGCCGATGACGCTGATCCAGGGCTATGTGGAGGCGCTGATCGACGGCGTCGTCACCCAGCCGGACCAGCAGCAGAAGTACCTGAAGCTGATCCATGGGCGCATCACGGGCCTCAGCCGCCTGATCGCCGATCTGTTCCAGCTCTCGAAGCTGGAGGCGCGGCAGCTCGACTTCGATATCCGGCCGGTGCCGGCCGATGACTTCATCCGCTACTTCGAGGAGCGCTACGAGCTGGAGCTGGCGGGCGCAGGGCTGCGCTTCGAGATGATCTCCCACGTCATGAAGCCGGCGGACAGCGACCCGGCCTGGATCCGGGTGGATCTGGACCGGATCGACCAGGTGCTCACGAACATTATCTATAATGCCGTGAAGCATACGCCGGCCGGCGGGCTGATCCAGCTGCTCTTCATCGTGGACGAGTACTCGCTGGTCGTACAGGTGCAGGACAACGGCACGGGCATCGATCCCGAGGATCTGCCGTACATCTTCGACCGCTTCTACAAAAAGGACAAGTCCCGCAACACCGCCCGCGGCGGCAGCGGGCTGGGCCTGGCGATCGCCAAGGAGATCATCGACTACCACGGCGGCCGCATCTGGGCCCAGAGCATGGTCGGCCAGGGGGCTTGCCTGGCGTTCATGCTGCCGCTCGTCAATCCGGCCGAGTAAGAAGGCCGTGACGCGGCAGGCCGCCCGGTACTGCTCGCTACAGCAGCGACTGGCGGTAATCCGTCGGCGAGACGCCGTACTGCCGCTTGAACTGCTTCGAGAAGTAGAGCGGATCCTGGAAGCCGACGGAGGAAGCCGTCTGCTCGATCGTCAGCTCCGGCCGCTCCCGCAGCAGGTGGCGCGCCTTGTCGAGCCGCAGCCGGAGCAGGAAGGTGACCGGGGTGACGCCGGTCTGCTGCTTGAAGAGCGTGGACAGGTAAGCCCGGTTATAGCCGAGCGTCTCGGCCATGAGCTCGATGGTGATCGGCTCGGCATACTGCGCGGACAAGTAGTTCAGCGCCTGCTGTACCGTCTGTGCCGCCGGGCTGGTATCCTCGGGGAGAGTCCGGCCTTCACCCTGCAGCGCCTCGGCATAGTCGGCCAGCAGCAGCTGAAGCAGGCCGTTCGCCTTGAGGTTCGCCGAGAGGCTGCGGGAGCGGAAGGCGCTCTGCACCTGGTGGAACAGCACCCCGATGCTCCGGCGGCGGGGCGCATGGACCACCGGCTGGCGCGAGCTGAGTCCGATGCCCTCCAGCAGGGAGGCGGCCTGCTCTCCCTCGAAGGCGATCCAGCGGTAATGCCATGGATCTTCGAGGTCCGCCGTATAGGCGACAAGCTTCCCGGGCTCGATCAGGAAGCTGTCCCCGGGGCCGAGCTCGTATGTCTGGCCGAGGCACGTGTAGGTACCCCGCCCGGAGAGAATGTGGTGCAGCAGATAGTAGTCGACGACCTTCGGCCCCGGCTTGTGGCCGGGCTTCGTCTGGCTGTGGCCGGAGAACAGGACGGTCAGGGGACTCGGCGGTGCGGGCGGATATGGATTCGAGACGACGTAATAGCTTTCGGGACGGGGAGTGGAAGATTTCACGGCTCAGCAGCTCCTTGAACAGTGGACTTTGGGGTCCATTGTATCACGCAGCAGGGGAGGGATCCTAGCGTAATCTAACATTTTTCCATGCGGGTCTGACATCGTTCCATACTCTCCGGTACGCTCCCTGCGCTATACTGTAACCAATCAGGGATGAGGATGCATCAGGTATTCCAGCTCTATCCATACTTATTGATGAGGTGAACGGCCATGAGTGAAGTGCAGGTGCTGAAAGAACAGTTTATCGAATTATACGGTGCGGAGAGCGCCCATGAGATCCGCGTATTCCATGCCCCGGGCCGGGTGAATCTGATCGGCGAGCATACGGATTATAACGGAGGCTACGTTTTCCCGGCCGCGCTGACGTTCGGTACGACGCTGGTGATGCGCCGCCGGGACGACGGGATGATCGGATTCGCTTCGACCAACTTCCCGCTGCGCAAACAAATTTCCATTACTGATATCGAATACCGTGCCGAGGACGACTGGACCAACTACCCTAAAGGGGTCATTAAGGAGCTGCAGGACCGCGGCGTCCGGGTAGGCGGGTATGATCTGCTGTTCAGCGGCGCCATCCCGAACGGCTCGGGCCTCTCGTCCTCCGCTTCGATCGAAGTGGTGACCGCCTACGGCGTGCTGACGATGGAAGGGCAGCCGGTGGACACGGTGGACATCTCGCTGCTGTCCCAGAAGGCCGAGAACGAGTTCATCGGCGTGAAGTGCGGCATCATGGACCAGTTCGCCGTGGCCAACGGCAAGAAGGACCATGCGATTCTGCTCATGTGCGATACCCTGGAGTATAAGCACGTACCGTTCAAGAGCGGTGCCTACAAGCTGGTCATCGGGAATACGAACAAGAAGCGCGGCCTGGTCGATTCGGCGTACAACGAGCGCCGCGCCCAGTGTGAGCAGGCGGTGAAGGATCTGCAGGTGAAGTTCCCCGATCTGAGGCTGCTCGGACAGCTGTCGCTGGAGCAGTTCATGGAGTCCCAGGACCTGATCCAGGATCCGGTGGTCCGCAAGCGCGCCCAGCACGTGGTCGAGGAGATTCACCGGGTGCTGCACTCCGTGCGCGTGCTGGAAGAGGATGATCTGGTCGGCTTCGGCGAGCTCATGATCGGCTCCCATAACTCGCTGCGCGATCTCTACGAAGTCACGGGCTTCGAGCTCGACACGATGGTTGAAGCGGCGCTGGAGGTGCCGGGCGTGCTCGGCTCCCGCATGACAGGGGCGGGCTTCGGCGGCTGCACGGTGTCGCTCGTACACCAGGACAGCGTGGAGCGCTTCATCGAGGAAGTCGGCCAGGTGTACAAGAACAAGACCGGGCTCACCGCCGATTTCTATGTATGCAACATCGGGGACGGCGTCAAGGAGATCGAAGTCGGCTAAACTGCGGAAACTCCATGAACTTTCACATAGATAATATAGAAAAATAGAGGATAGCGAAGGGAGAGGCTGTATTATGGCAATCTTGGTAACAGGCGGAGCGGGGTACATCGGCTCGCATACGGTAGCGGAGCTGCTGGCAAGAGGGGAAGAGGTCGTTATCGTCGACAACCTGCACCAGGGGCACCGGGAAGCGGTGCTCGGAGGCAAGCTGTACGAAGGTGATCTGCGTGACGCGGAATTCCTGGATACGGTGTTCGGCGAGAACGAGATCGATGCGGTGATTCACTTCGCGGCCAGCTCGCTCGTGGGCGAGAGCATGCAGAATCCGGGCAAGTACTATCACAACAACGTGTACGGCACGCTGTGCCTGCTCGAGAAGATGAACCAGTACGGCGTAAAGAAGATCGTGTTCTCCTCGACGGCGGCCACCTACGGCGAACCGGAGAACATCCCGATTCTGGAGACGGACCGCACCCTGCCGACCAATGCCTACGGCGAGACGAAGCTGGCGATGGAGAAAATGATGCGCTGGTTCGATACGGCCCACGGCATCAAGTACGTGTCCCTCCGCTACTTCAATGCGGCCGGCGCCCATGAAGAGGGCAAGATCGGCGAAGACCACTCGCCGGAGACGCACCTGATCCCGATCATCCTGCAGGTGGCGCTCGGCAAGCGCGAGCACATCTCGATCTACGGCGATGACTATCCGACCGAGGACGGCACCTGCATCCGCGACTACATTCACGTCACGGATCTGGCGGATGCGCATATTCTCGCGGTGAAGAAGCTGCGTGAAGGCGGCGACAGCGCGGTCTATAACCTCGGCAACGGCCAGGGCTTCTCGGTGAAGGAAGTCATCGACATCTCCCGCAGCGTGACCGGCCACAGCATTCCGGCCGTAGTGGAAGCGCGCCGCGCCGGAGACCCGGCCGTGCTCGTCGCTTCCTCGGACCGTGCGAGAAGCGAGCTCGGCTGGGAGCCGAAGCGCAACCAGCTCGAGCGCATCATCGCTTCGGCGTGGGCTTGGCACCAGAGCCGGCCGGACGGGTACGGCCGCAACGCCTAAGACCGCTTATCAAGCATGCCGATACCGCCGCGCGGGGCAGCGGGCCCGGAGTCCGCGCCCTGAGGCGGCAAGGAGGGAAAGAGCAATGGATACGACACCGAAGGCAACGCAGGGCAGCGCTCCCGCCGCTCAGGCGGCCTACCTGATCGAGCGGCTGCTGCAGTTCGCCTTGAAGCGCAGGCTCATCGAAGGCCTCGACGTGTATGCCGCCCGCAACGGGCTGCTGGATCTGTTCGGGATCGCTGAGCCCTATGCGGGGGAGGTGGAGGAAGCGCCGGCCGAGAGTCCGGTAGGCATCCTCGAAGGGCTGCTCGACTATGCGGCGCAGAGCGGACTGCTCGAAGAGAACAACACCACGCTGCGCGATCTGCTCGACGCGCGCATTATGGGCCATCTTATGCCGCGCCAGTCGGAAGTGGTTGGCCGGTTCTGGAGCAAAGCCAGAACAGAGGGAGTGGAGCAGGCGACCGATGAATTCTACCGCCTGTGCATCGACTCCAACTATATCCGGATGGACCGGATCGAGAAGAACCTGTACTGGCTTGCACCGACAGAGTACGGGGCACTGGAGATGACGGTCAACCTCTCGAAGCCGGAGAAGGACCCGAAGGAGATTGCGATGCTGAAGAACGCGCCGCAGTCGCATTATCCGAAGTGCCTGCTCTGTGTGGAGAACGTCGGCTACGCAGGTCGTCTCAATCATCCGGCACGCCAGAACCACCGGGTCATTCCGCTCGAGCTGAACGGCGAACCTTGGTTTTTCCAGTACTCGCCGTATGTCTATTATAACGAACACAGCATTATCTTCGATAAGCAGCACCGGCCGATGAAGATCTCGCGGGGCACCTTCGAACGCCTGCTCGACTTCGTCGATCAGTTCCCGCATTATTTCGTCGGTTCGAATGCCGACCTACCGATCGTCGGCGGCTCGATTCTCAATCACGACCACTTCCAAGGCGGGCGGCATAAGTTCCCGATGGAGATCGCGCCGGTCGAAGAGAGCTTCACCCATCCTGAATATCCCGGCGTGAAGCTGGGGATCGTGAATTGGCCGATGTCGGTCCTCCGCATCCAGAGCCATCACCGGGAGCTGGTGCTGAAGCTCGCGGGCACGATCCTGGATACCTGGAGGGAATACAGCGACCCTTCGCAGGAAGTGCTGGCTTATACGGAGCAGGACGGTGCGCGGACGCCGCACAATACCGTTACGCCGATTGCCCGCAACAATGCGAACGGGGAGTATGAGCTCGATCTCGTGCTGCGCAACAACCGTACGAGTGCAGAGCATCCGGACGGAATCTTCCACCCGCACCAGGAGCTGCATCATATCAAGAAGGAGAATATCGGCCTGATTGAAGTGATGGGGCTGGCCGTCCTGCCGGGCCGGCTCAAGGATGAGCTGGAGCTGGCGGCGAAGCTCTTCACGGGGGGCATGCCGATGGACGGCAGTATCACGGAAGACGCTTCCCACCCGCTGCACAAGCATGCCGCTTGGCTGTCCGGTATGATGGAGGAGCACGGCACCTCGCTGACCGGGGAGGAGGCGGAGCGCCTGCTGAAAGAAGCGGTCGGCCGCAAGTTCTCCGATGTGCTGAGGGATGCCGGGGTCTATAAGCGGGATGAGCACGGGCGTCAAGGGTTCCGTGCTTACCTGAAGAGCATCGGATTCGAATAACGGCGAGGAGACGGCGTTGGGGGCAGGGGGAGCGGAAGCTCCCCTTTTCCTTTTTCCGGGAGACTTTTACAAGGCCTCCTGCCTCTTGCGCGCCAACGCCAATCAGGGCTGAAGCTTCGGCTTCAGCCCATGTTCGTGTCTGCCGCTGTGAAGTGACCGCATGATGGGATGCGGCGAGGAGGCGGAAGGAAAACCGCCGGAGTCATCCCTTGCCGGGGATTTAGACAATAATACGCTGGCGCGGCTCCACCGCGGCAGGCGCTTCGGAAGTAACTTGAACGATCTGCAGGTTGTTCATGCAGAGGCTGAGCTTCTGCAGTGCGGCTTCCGCTTGTTCCCGGCTCATAGGGTGCCCGAGTAGTTTTCCTTTGTAGCTGATGCTGAATTTCATGTTCCGTCCTCCATTACTAATAGATTTGGTTGATATATTGGGAGAAAGGTCCGGCGATGACCGCCGATTCCTTTGGTTATCCTGGAATGAAGCATGTAGGTCGGAGGTAATACCTTCTTCCAGAGGCAAATACATCCTTAATAATACATTCGCAGCAAAGGTAAGACTTAAGGTCCGTTCCACCTTCACCGCATCAAAAGAACAGACCGCCCGGGGGCTCCGGGTATCTGTTCTTCTGACGAACATTGTCATAAGGAACGTAGTCGTATGGCCCCATGTTAATGGGATGTGCGCTCTTCGAAGGTCTGACAACAGGTGTCAATGACGCCGCTGGCCTGATCCTGATGGCGGGAGTCGTACTCCAGTCCGTCCTTGCTCTGCGTACCCGGCTTGTCCGCGTGCGCATTGACCTCGATCATAATGACCTCCGCGCTGCAGTTATTGCCGCTCTCCCAGTACTCACAGTTGGAAATACTGCACTTCACCATTGGATTTTCCATGTGGAATCACCTCCGCTTCTTATTAACCACCCGGGAGAGTTCTTAAACACCAATTCGGCATAAGGAATAAAGAGGAAAGTTTACGAACGTTTGTTCTTATTATATAAGAGAGAACGGCGAACGCCAAGACCCAAGTTCAAGAGGTTTCCGCCGTCGAACACAGTCGAAACACTTCTCCGGGCCGGAACCTGCTGTTCGTCTTGTCGTCCGGGCTTGTCGAAGGCTGCCGGCTTGCTTACCTACTTAACGTAAAACAGAAGGAAAGAGTTTCAACCGCGGAGGTGCGGGTAGCGGGAAAAGAAGGCAGAACAACCGCTGCATCGGTGCCAAAGGCGCATATTTCGGCTATTTTGACAGCAAGGGGCAGGGGGTGCAAGAAGGCAGGCAATGACGTTGTGGACGCTTCTTCACTGCAGCCTGGGGAGTGGACAAATCCTGTGTTAATTATATTGACACAATCAGGTTGTAGACATATGATAAACAGTATAAGAAAGAGGATTATTCGGCTTTTTCCATCGAAAACCTATTAACTATGTAATGAAATCTAACATTTTGATAGAATAGGGAGGTTTTTCGATGGCCCAACCCCAAGCTTCATCCTTCCCGCCTTACCCGCTGCAGGGTTTCTATGATGAGATGTTCGCCGGGGAGGCGGGGCCGGTGGTCCGCGACCACTACAAGGAAGTGTACCGGCGGTTCCATGCCATGGGGGCTGAGGAGATGGCCCAGAAGCAGACGGCGATTGACCAGCGGATGATGGAGGAGGGCATTACGTTCACCCTCTATAACCCCGCCCAATCCCAGCCGCTCGAGCGGACCATTCCGTTCGACATGATTCCGCGGATTATCCCGCCCGGGGAGTGGGAGCGGCTGGAGGCCGGACTGCTGCAGCGGGTGCGGGCGCTGAACCGCTTCCTCCACGATATTTATCATGACGGGCATATCATCCGGGATGGGATTGTGCCGCGGAGGATGGTGGTCGCGAACCGTTACTTCCGCCCGGAGATGATGCGTCTGCGTGTTCCCGGCGGTGCCTATATTACTACCTCCGGCATTGATCTCATACGCCACTCGGACGGTGAATATTATGTGCTGGAAGATAACCTCAGGTCGCCTTCCGGCTTTTCGTATCTCTTCCAGGGCCGGAATCTGATGAACCAGCTCTTCCCCGAATTAACCCTCAGCACACGTGTACGCGACGTGGAAATCAGCCTCAACCGGTTCTTGTCGGTGCTGCGCAGTCTGGCTCCGGGGCGCAAGGCGGATCCCGTGATCGCCCTGCTGACGCCGGGCGAATACAACTCCGCTTATTACGAACACGCCTTCCTGGCCCAGCAGATGGGTATCCATCTTGTGGAAGGCCGGGATCTCACCGCTATCGATCACAAAATCTATATCCGCGGCATGAAGGGGCTGCAGCAGGTCGATGTGCTGTACCGCCGGATCGACGACGACTATCTGGACCCCTTGGCTTTCCAGCCGGACTCCATGCTTGGCGTGGCCGGGATCATGAATGCCTACCGGGCGGGCAACCTGGCTATTGCGAATGCGCCGGGCACCGGAGTAGCCGACGACAAGGCGATGTATGCCTATGTGCCGAACATGATCCGCTACTACCTGAATGAGGAGCCCCTGCTGAAGAATGTGCCGACCTATGTGCTGGAGAGGCCCGATGAGCGGGAATATGTTCTGGCCCATCTGCCGGAGCTCGTCGTCAAGGAAACCTCGCTTTCCGGCGGGTACGGGATGCTCATCGGCCCTTCGGCGACGGAGGAGGAGCTGGCCCTCTTTGCGGAACGGATCAGACAGGATCCGGGCCGTTATATCGCCCAGCCTACCATGCAGCTCTCCCGGGCTCCGGTGCTCGCCGGAGGCCGGATGGTGCCTCGCCATCTGGATCTTCGGGCCTTCGTGCTCATGGGGGCGGACGAAGAGGTACATATCATCCCGGGCGGACTGACACGGATGGCGATGCAGGAAGGCTCGCTCGTCGTCAATTCGTCACAGGGCGGCGGGTGTAAGGATACGTGGGTGCTGGCCCCTGACGTGCGCCGACGCCTGCCTTGTGTGACGGAGTAGGAGGTCCGCGTCCTGGTTCCTGGTCTTTATCCTTACTAGGGAGTGAGAAGCATGCTGAATCGCAATGCGGAGGCTTTATTCTGGGTAGGCCGGTATATGGAACGGGCGGAGAACCATGCGCGGCTGATCGATGTTCATTATCATATTCAGCATGAAGGGGATTTCGCCGACGGGGAGCACAAGTGGGCCCGGCTGGTCGATGCCCTCGGTGCCCGAGCGGACTACCTCCAGCAGTTCGATGCGTTCACGGAACGGGATGTGCTCTCCTTCATCACCCTGGACCGGGGCTATATCAATTCGCTCTTCTCCTGCGTCAGCCGGGCCCGCGCGAACCTGAGGACCCTGAGAGAGAAGCTGCCGCCCGAGCTGTGGGAGGTGATGAACTCCTTCTACTTGTGGCTTGGAGAGAAGAAGGTGGCCGACATTTTGTCGGAAGCGCCCTATCCGTTCTACAAAGGCATCAAGGAACGGGCCGCGATGTTCCTCGGCATGGAGCAGTCGGTAATGCTTCGGGAGAACGAGTGGCATTTTATCGAAGGGGGCCGGTTCCTCGAACGTGCGGAGAATACGGTGCGGATTCTCCAGTCGGTGGTTCATGCGATCGAGGGCGCAGGTATGCCGCCTTATCCGTATTTGCAGGCGGTGCTGAAGTCGGTGAGCGCCCAGCAGTCGTTCCGCCGGCATTATGCCGATGCGGTCTCGGCGGAGCATATCATCCGCTTCCTGATCGAATGCGAGAGCTTTCCGCGTTCGGTCCGGTACTCCTTTGCGAAGCTGGAGGAGCATCTGGCCGGGATTGAGCTTGAGGCTGGCGAGGCGCACCTCCCGCATGAGAAAGCCGTCCGGCAGGCCGCCAAGGTCAGGGCGGAGCTCGCCTGCCTCGACGAGGAGATGTCCATGGAGGACGCGGAGCGTCTGCTCCAGTATCTGATGAACTCCAGCCAGAAGCTGGGCAAGGGGATGGCCGCGGCCTTTTTTCGTATGGAGGAGGCCTCCGCATGAAAATCGAAATCTCCCATGTAACCCGGTATATCTACGAAGAACCGGTGACGGACAGTGTCAATGAGATCCGTCTGACCCCGCGCACGAATTACAGGCAGTCCTGCTTTCATCATGAGGTGCGGGTGGAGCCCGGCACCTCCCTGTTCACCTACGAGGATTACTTCGGCAACCGGGTGCATTCCTTCTCGGTGCATCAGCCGCACCGCGAGCTCGTGATACACGTGAGGGCTACGGTAACCACCATGGACCGGCACCAGGGCGACGCGCTTCCCACTCTTCCGTTCGGGGAGCAGGCGGCGCTGCTCCAAGGGGAGGCGCTGCAGAACCGGTACATCGAGTACCTGCTGCCGACCGGTTATACGGAGGAGTCGGCGGAGCTGGCGGCATATGCCGCCGGTTACCCATTTGGCGAAGACGGGATGTATCCGTGGGCGATGCGGCTGACCGGCGCCATTCACGGCGAGTTCACATATGACCCAGAAGCCACGAGCGTGCATACGACCGCCCTGGAGACATTGAAGCTGAAGCGCGGCGTCTGCCAGGATTATGCCCACCTGATGATCGCGATCTGCCGCAGCCGCGGGCTTCCCGCCCGCTACGTGAGCGGCTACCACTTCGTGGGCGATCTGACCGGGGGAAGCGCCGACTTTGAGCAGGCATCCCACGCCTGGGTCGAGGTGCATATTCCGGGTACGGGCTGGCTTGGATTCGATCCTACCAATAATGCGGAGGTCGACGGACGGTACGTGAAGCTTGGCCACGGCCGGGATTACCGCGATATCGTGCCGGTCAAGGGCGTTTACCGGGGGACAGGCCGTCAGAAGCTTGAGGTGAAAGTGGATGTGCGCCGATTGGATTAGAGGAGCCGGAGCGGGACCGCTGCGGCTTTTGCCGTTCGGATTTATGAGTCGGTACTAGGGCAAGTTAGTACTCCCCCGCAGCGGAGCAATGGATTACAATCGTTACCAAGGATGGTGATCGATCGTGATGAGTATTGGTTATTTTTCTGGCGGCGCTGCTGCTGTTCTATCTGCTGTTTGCGGGAACCGTATCCCGTGCGGCCGAGAAGGGGACAGGGAGACACGCTGGGCGATGTGCTGCATATCGGTGCGCTGGTGGCGGTCTGCCTGATGGTGGGCGGACTCGGGGTCGCCGTCTATTGGATGAACGGCCTGGGCTGGCTGTCGTGAAGCGGCGCGCGAGGCGCTGCCGGCTTGTGATAACCCCATCGTTATACCAAAAAACCATCCGGTTTCTCCCTGAAGGGAAGAGGGTACGGATGGTTTTTTGGATTGTCCATAAAGGACGCAGCCTCACCCTAAGGGAAGGATAATGAAGAATAAGGGCTAAGTCAGTCCGGGATACTGCCGTCTTTCCGCAGGGCGGGGTTCGACTTCGATATGATCATCCCTTCGCGTAATCTCCCGGATCTCGATGCCATTGCGCTCCAGGCTGGAGGCGACGGCCAGCTCATCGTGCCCCATGAACACGTAAGCCGGGTGGCGCTCCGTATGGGTCAGCAGATGCTCAGCCACCTGCAGCAGCTTCTCCATCGTGAACGGCTTGCGCAGGAACTTCTCGCGCTCCTTCTCCCGGTATCCCTGCGGCTGATCGAGCGCCGTCGAGACGATAACCGGGGTGCGGTGATACTGCGGATGCCGGTAGAGCTCGAGCAGGAAGTCCCAGCCGCTCTTCGTGCCGTCGAGCATGATGTCGACGACGCACAGCCGCGGGCCCTCGCCCTCGGTGCGGTCCAGAGCCAGGATGGCTTCCTCCGCGGAACGGACATGGGTTACGGGAAGCTCCAGCTTGCCCAGCGTATCGCCAATGAGCTTGGCCAGATTCTCGTCATCCTCCACGATGAGAATGCGTCCTCCGGAGGGGAGCATCTCGATGGAAGGGAGGCGGAAGGTGAAGGTGGTGCCTTCGCCCATCACGGATTCATAGGTGATCGTTCCCTCGTGCGCTTCGGCAATTTCCTTGACGATCGCAAGGCCGAGGCCGGTGCCCCCGATCTGCCTGCGGTCCGAGTTGTCGACCCGGTAGAATTTGTTGAAGAGCTTGTCCCGGGCGTCTTCCGGAATGCCGAGCCCGTAGTCCTGGATATCCAGAAGCGCCTCCCCTTGTTCGGTCCGCAGGGTAACCTCCACGCGGTCGGCCTGAGGCGAATATTTGACGGCATTGCTCAGCAGATTATGGACAATCTGCTTCAGGCGGTCCGCATCGCCCCGGACCCAGATCTCCTGCGGCGGCATCTCGAGCAGAATCTCATGCCCCTGTTTGGTCCGCCACTGCTCGGCCACCTCCTGGACGATGCCCCCAAGCTCCACAGGGACAAGATGGTAGACCTGCTTGCCCGCCTCCATCCGCTGCAGATCCAGGAAGTCGTTGATCAAGGTGGACAAGCGTGTCGCTTCCTTGTAGATCGTCTGCATGTAACGCTGCTGCTTCTCTGCCGGAAGCTGGCGGTGCAGGAGAATCTCGATGAACCCGAGGACGCTGGCGAGCGGCGTGCGCAGCTCATGCGATACGATCGAGATGAATTCGTTCTTCATCTCGTCGACCTTCTCTTCCTCGGTGCGGTCGCGGAACACGAACAGGTAGCCCTGCACTTCATTGGTCAGCTTCTGTTCGACCTTGCTGGCATACAGCTCGAAGTGGCGGAGCTGGCCGTCCTCACCGTTCGGATAGTGGAACCGCTCGGTGAGCTGGTCCCGCTCGCCGCGCAGCAGCGCCTGGATGGCCTCGTAGGTGGAGGCAAGCTGCGGCGTAAGATTCACGGCGAACTTATATACGTCCCCGATGTTATCCCCGATCCGGTTCCCCACATTCATCTTTGAATTGGCAAACAGGATATTCCCCGCGGCATCGGTCATCATCATTGACTCATGCGTCGATTCGAGAATGCTGCCGATGAGGTTATTCTGCTCTTCGATCAGCCGCTTCTCATGCTGCAGCTGCTCGTTGAGCTGCTCAAGATGGGCGGCCTGCTGCCTCCGGTCCTCATTGAACTGCTGGACCTGGAAGGCCAGCTCGAATTGGTGCAGCAGACCTTTGGACAGGCGGGTTTTCTGCTCGTCCGGGGTCCGCTGGTAGCCGGTCAGGAGCAGGAAGCCCACCGCCTGCTTGCGGTCGTCCAGCAGCGGGCAATAGCGGTCCACCGCATAGGTCACGCCGTAGTGGAAGCCGCGCTCAGCCTCGGTAGCTTCACGCGTGACTTCGAAACCGCTCTTCTCGGTCATGACCCGGCGGGCCGCTCCGTGCAATTCGCTTTCGCGAACGGCGGTGCCGCGCTGAGGGTACCCGAGCGCATACTGCACGACATAGCGGGGTTCATCCGCCGGCGTCTCTCCGGGCTTCTTCATGACCAGCATACCGGCTTCGAGCTTCAGCGAAGCGAGCAGGGCGGGAAGCGAAGCCTCCAGGAAAGCCTCCATGTCTTTGGCTCCGGTCAGCTTCTCCTGATACGTGGAGATCGCTTCGAGCTCCTGTTCCCGCAGGGAGAGCTTCTCGAGCGTGGCTTCCTGCTCCTCCTGCTGGGCGATAATCTCTTCGTTCTGCACCTCGAGGCTCTCCGCCATGAACCGGTACGTTTCTTCACTCTTACGCAGGGCCGCTTCGGCCCGGTTGGCCCGGTGGAAGATGAAGGCCGAATAAAGGCCTACGATCACGGCAATGGCGCTGCCCGCGCTGATGATGAGACGCGAGCGACTCTCGGCCAGGAGGGCGGATTTGTGGGCTTCGTCCGCAATGATATCGATCTCGGTCTTCAGCTTGGTATGCAGCTGGCGGTAACGGTCCATGTACGTTTTGCCCGTGCCCACCCGTTGGATGGCCAGGTCCTTTTGTCCTGCGCGGATCAGGTTGATCTGGCTCGAATAATGGTCCTGCAGGCGCCGGATCTGGGGCAGCAGATCGGCTTCCATGACACTGCCGATACGGGGATACAGCTTCTGGTATTCATTCATGCGCTCCAGATCCAGCTGAAGCTCCGTCATTCCCTCGTAGTGCGGCTCCAGATACTTTTCTTCCCCTGTGACTTCAAAACCGCGGAGGCCGGTCTCCATATTGATGAGATCGACGAGCAGCTCCTCGGACAAGGAAGAGAGCGGCAGCACATTGCCGATCACGCTGTTCAGCTTCGCTTCCGTATTGGTGGAGGCGATATAACTGGAGGCGCCGACAATAACAAGCAGGGTAATGATCGTAATGACATAAACAAGAGGCATTTTGGAAGTGGATTTATTCATATGCTAACCACCCTAGGCGAAAGTGGGAACGGTCTCCCGGTCCATGCGGTTCGGCCGTCAGACGGAAGGCCCGGCTGACGGGGCGGATTCCTTTCATTATCGAAGGGAACCCGGCCGGAAAAAAAGTCGATACCAACTATATCGTCAGGGAGCAGGGAATTTGTGACGGTGGCAGCCGAGTTCACGTCCCGCCCTCCGTCCGGGTCAGGAACGTTCCACCCATTCGCTGCGCAGCGCGAACAAGTCCTTGAGATCATCCGTGGACAGCTCGGTGATCCACTGCTCTCCGGAGCCGACAATCTGCTGGCTGAGCCCGAGCTTCCTGTCGATCATCTCGTCGATGCGCTCCTCCAGGGTGCCGAGCGTCACGAACTTGTGCACCTGCACCTGGCGGGTCTGGCCGATCCGGAAGGCCCGGTCGGTCGCCTGGTTCTCCACCGCCGGATTCCACCAGCGGTCGAAGTGGAACACATGGTTCGCCGCGGTCAGGTTGAGTCCGGTGCCGCCGGCCTTGAGGGAGAGCAGGAAGATGCCGGGCTCCTCCTCTTCAGAACCCGGTGCTTCCCCCTGGAAGACCTCGATCATCCGGTCGCGTTCCGCTTTGGAGCTGCCCCCGTGCAGGAACGGCACCCGCCGGCCGAAGTCTTCCTGGAGCACCCGCTGCAGCAGGTGCCCCGTCTCGACGAACTGCGTGAAGATCAGGCACTTGTCGCCTTCCTGGCGAAGCTCCTGCACCATCTCGAGCAGCCGCTCCACCTTGTTCGAGCGGCCCTGCCAAGGCGCCCTGGCGGAGTCCTTGGAGAGCAGGGACGGATGGTTGCAGATCTGCTTCAGCTTCGTCAGTGCGGCCAGAATCAGGCCGCGGCGTTCCATCGGCGAGAGGGTATCGAGCTTGTCGAACATATCGCGGATGTAGTTCTCGTAGAGCGTCGCCTGTTCGGCTGTAAGCGATACGTACGTCTTGTATTCGTACTTGTCGGGCAGGTCGAGCTGGATCGACGGATCTTTCTTCACGCGGCGCAGCAGAAAAGGACGGATCAGCCGCTGGACCTTGCCGATCAGCTCGGCATCCTGGGTCCGCTCAATGGCACTGACGTACCGGTGGGTGAAGTCCCTGAGCGTGCCGAGATACCCGGGATTGAGGAAGTCGAAGATGGACCACAGCTCTGTCAGCCGGTTCTCGATCGGGGTACCCGTAAGCGCGATTCGGTGCCTTCCGTTCAGCTTGCGGATGGACTGCGCCTGCTTCGTGTAGGCGTTCTTGATGTTCTGCGCTTCGTCTAGGCAGATCGATTCCCACTCGACGGTGGAGAGCTCGACCTCGTCGAGATGCGACAGGGTGTAGGTGGTCAGCATCAGGTCGCACTCCCGCAGGCTCTCCGTGAAGCGCTCCCCTTTGGCCCGCGCCGGGCCGTAGTGCAGCTTCACGCGCAGGTCCGGGGCGAAGCGCTGGAGCTCCTTCTGCCAGTTGCCGAGCACCGAGGTCGGACAGATGAGCAGGGAAGGGGCTCGGCCCTCCGCTGTCCCCTGGGCACCGCCGCCGGCGGAAGTCAGCCCTTCTTCGCGGAGGTGAAGCAGGTACGTGATCATCTGGATCGTCTTCCCGAGACCCATGTCGTCGGCCAGACAGCCGCCAAGGCCGCACTGCCGCAGGAAGACGAGCCAGGAGATGCCCTCGACCTGGTAGGGCCGGAGCGTGCCTCTGAAGCTGTCCGGCGGATCGGTCAGGGGCGGCCGCTGGGCATGGTTGAGCAGGCCGACCAGCTCTTCGAGCTGCTCGCTGAGCTCGACCTCCATCTTCAGCGACCGGTGGAAGTCGAGGTCCTCCTCGCCTTCGCTCGAGCCGAGCAGATGCAGCTCGAGCACGTCGCGGAAGGAGAGGCCCTGCTTCTTCTCGACCTGGCTCATGACCTGCTGCAGCTGGGCAAGCTGCGAGGGATCGAGCTGCACCCACTGCCCGCGGATCTGCACGAGCCGCTTATTCTGCTCGAGCAGCTCGCGGAATTCCGTTTCGGTCAGCTCGATGTCCCCGAGCGCGATCTTCCAGTCGAACTCGAGCAGCTGGTTCAGGCCGAACATCGCCTGAGGGCCCGTGCCCACCGAAGACTTGATCTTCGCCTTGAGGCGCGGCTTCCACTTGCGGATGCGCTCCCACCAGGCGGGCAGGATAACGGAATAGCCCGCCTCCATGAGCCGGAGGCTGCCCTTCGTGAGCAGCTCCCAGGCCTCATGCTGCGGCAGGGCGTCCCGCAGGCTGTCGTCTCCTTCGGCCAGCCAAGGCAGCATGCGCCGCCACTTGGCGGCATCCCGGGCCGTGCGCCCGAGGTGCGGCCGCCAGGAGGCGGGCAGCGCCTCCGCACCGGCCGGCACCGGTTCATCACAGGCCGGCTCACCCTCGCCTTCCTGCGGGCTGTCCCAGGATGCCGCATCAGCCGGATTCACGGCGAACTGCAGGTCCTTGTCGCTGCGGTCCTGCAGGATCACCTGCAGCGGCCACAGCGCCACCTGCTCCGCCGGCTCCTCGAGCCGCAGGCAGGTGCGGAACGGCGTGCCGTCCGACTGCCAGCCGATAGAGACGAGCCAGTCCTCCTCGTCCATCCAGACATCGCCGGAGGCCTGCCCCCGCAGAAGCAGCGGGAAGGCCCGCTCGAGCTGCTCGAGGCTCTGGCGCATGACGCCGTCCGCCCGCGTCCACTCGGGGATGAGGCGGTCCATCCAGGCCTCCGCCACGGGGAGGGCGGCCCAGGCGGCGGCCGACTCCGGCAGCTGGAGCTTCCAGCCGAGCTCGCCGCTCTTCCACTTGGCGAAGTCGGGCATGAAGCGGCCGGCCGTGAGCGCCTCCTTCACATGGGGGGCGAGCTTCATCAGCTCCTGCAGCTCCCGGGAAAGCGTGAGCGGGTGGTGCTGCACGATTCCCGGAGCGGCCAAATAATCCAGCGCCTCCAGCGCAGGCAGCAGCAGCCCCTCGACATTGAGCGACTCCGTCGTCTCGATGAAGGTGCCGTAGAAGGAGGGGGCGTGCCAGGCGAACAGCCAATCCCGCAGCTCGTAGGGATCGCAGACGCCACCGCCGGCTCTGGCTCCCCACAGGAAGAAGCCGCCCTGGGGCGCCCAGCGTACATTCACCTGGATGGCGGAAGTATCGGTTACGGAATCCATTGCCCTTGTTTCAGCTCCTCCTGCAGCGCGCGCAGGCGCGAATATTTGACCGCGAGGCGGTAGATGTAATCCTCCCATTCGGGAAGGCGGTTCAGCTTCTTATAGAAAGCATGCAGCTTCTTCAGCAGCTTCGTGGCCGTCGCGTAGGCGGTGCGGTTCTTCTCCGCGATAGCCCGCTCCACGGCCTGGTGGTAGAGAGGCAGCACGAGAGCGGGGTCTTCCCGTTCCACCGTCTGCAGATCGACGGAATATAAGCTCAGCGGCGAGACGCGGCTGGCCATCTGCAGGTCCATCCAAGCCTTGTAGCGCTTCGCCTTCAAGAGGTAGGCCGTGTAAAAAGGATATGTCCGCGGCAGCAGCCCCACCATGACCCCGATCCATTCCTCATCGCTTGGCTGCCGCTGCACGGCCTCCATCCAGTAATGGCAGAACTGCCGCAGCTCATCCTGCTGGGCCCGCTGGACGGCCGGCAGCAGCCAGCGAAGCCACGCCAGCATGCGGTCCCAGGCTTCCTCCTCGTAGCAGCGGTGCAGGTACAGGAAGAAATCCTTCGCCTCCCGCCGGCCGAGCTGCTCCATCCGCTGGCGCGCGCGTTCGTCGTCGCCTTCGATGACCAGAAAGTGCGCCTCGGCCATGATCAGGGCATCCCGCCGCCGCGGCATGAGGTCGGAGGCGGCGAGCAGTCCGGCAAGGCGGGCCCGTTCCCCGCTCATCCAAGGCCCGTCTTGCGGCATCCGCCACCAGATGCTGCGGTATACCGTTGACCACGAAAGCGGCGACTCCTTGCCGGAGAGGGCCGCTTCGGAGATCATCGCAAGCGTCTCCTTCCATGGGGCCGTATATTTGCGGGTCAGCGCCTCCATATCGAGCTTCGGCACCAGCGTCAGCAGCTCGTCGTGGCACTGCCGGCCGACGGTGCGGCAGCCCGTCTCAATATAATAGGAAAGATAAGAAGTCTTCGTCTCCTGGTAGAACTGCTCGATCTTGCGCATGACGAACAGCAGCAGCTGCAGGGCATAAAGCTCCTTCAGCGGCGGGGGCCAGCCCTCCGCATGGCCGCCGAGCTTCTCCTTCACGGCGCCGTAGAACTGCTCGATCGAACTCTGCTGGTTGAGCGAGAAGCCGTAGAACTGCTGGTCGAAGAACCGCTGCCACTGTCCCGGGCTCTGTCCCGGTGCGGGCGGCTCGAGCCGCTGCTCCTGCTTCTTTTCGGCCGTGCGCGTGCTGCCCTGGCGGGTCTGGGCCTGCCGGTTCTTCACGAGAATGGCCTGCTTCAGCTGGGCCAGGAGCAGCTCCGGCCGGCCGTGCGGCACGAACAGCGCAAAGACCACCGCTGCCTGATGCTCGCAGTGCTCCCCCTGGGAGCAGCTGCACTCGCTCTTCGGGATCGTCTCGAGGTTCAGGATCACCTCGGCGGGCTTCGTGTCCCGGACGAGGGCATGCACTTCGAGCCCGTGCTTCAGCTCGATGTCCTGGGCCAGACCTTTGTGGAACAGCTCCCAGCCGCGCTCGAGCCGTTCCAATTCGAACTGGTCGCGCAGATGCCTGGCCAGCGCTTTGATTCGATTTTTTGGAATCTGCAGCTTGAGCATGTTTCGCCCTCCGCCCTTTTTGTCTATCCTTATAGTGTACCAGATTTTGCATGAGAATGCGCAGGGAATCCGCCGATTGTTCCTGATTTTTTGCGGGGGAGGGGTGCCGGGAGCAGGGAGTCCCGGGGTTCGGCGGACCGGAATGAATCCGTTTACGTGAGGGGAAGGAACGGTTGCAGCCCCCCGGCTTTGCAGGTACAATGAGGCAAAAGGATACTCAAGGTCCATAAGGAGGCATGTCCATGGGCATCAGGTTCGGAAGAGAATATAACGATATCATCAGCGACTTCACGGAAGCGCTGCAGGGAATTGACGGCTGCCACGAGTTTCTGGAGATGTCGGCGGAGGATTGGAATGTCATGAACAGCGCGGAGCGGAAGGAATGCATGAAGACGCTGGCGGATGACCTGTTCTACGGACTCGGCACGGAATCGCCCATGAGCGTCGGCGGCTGCACGGTGACCCATGACGCCAAGCGGCATCTGATCCGCATCGATCATGGTGAAGCGCTTACCAGAGTGATTCATCTCGTCTAAAAGGGGGACGCAGGGCATGGGAGGCCTACTCACGGAGTCCGGGATCGAAGCGGGCCTGGCACAAGCCGGCGGCTGGACGCGGCAGGAGGAACGCTGGATCGTCCGCAAGTACCGCTTTCCTGCGTTCAGAGACGCCGTCTCCTTCGTGAACCGGGTCGCCGAAGCGGCCGAGGAGCTGGACCATCATCCGCTCATCGCGATCGACTATAAGCTCGTTACGCTGAGGCTGACGTCCTGGCATGCGGGCGGGCTGACGGCTCTCGATTTCACGAGTGCGGCCCGTTTCGACGAGGCGTACCGGCCGTGGGAGAAGACGGCGGATGATGCGCTGCCGCAGGGATAATACACAAAAGAAGAAGGGTGGTCCGCGCTGCGAGGCGGAGCCACCCTTCTTGTTATTTTAGATGGAGTAAGCAAGTTGGCGGCGTATCATATCCGGAACCGCCCCGCCAAACGCGCGGTGCCTTCTTTCCTATGGGCCAATCCGTAATCCCATCGAACCGGCAGGCAAAGAGATCCCGCGGTGATGCTCTTACTCATGCTGCGTAAGCATCCGGCTGAGCTGCGCGGTGAGCTCCTCGAGCTCTCCGAGGCTGGCGGCGATCCGCCCGGTCCGTGCGCTCTGCTCATCGAGGCTGGCATTGATCTCCTCAACCGAGGCGTTCGTCTGCTCGGTAACGGCCGAGACGGAGCCGGCCTCCTGTGCCATTGCCTTCGCGCGCTCCTCGAGCTGCTCCAGCATGGAAGCAATGGAGGACGAGCGCTCCGATACCGACTGCGCTTCCTGCAAGAGCTGGGCGAAGAGCCCTCCGACCTCGCTCCCGGAGGAGCGGATGGTGCCGACCGCTTCGCGGCCCTGCAGGATCTGTCCGGATACGACACCGGTCTGGTGCTGGATCCGGGTGAGGATGTCCGTGATCTGGGCCGTCGATTCCTCCGCGCCGCTGGAGAGCTTGCGGATCTCCTGCGCCACGACGGCGAACCCCCGGCCGTGCTCTCCCGCCCGTGCGGCTTCGATGCCCGCGTTGAGGGCGAGCAGGCTGGTCTGCCGCGCGATCGCCTGGATGGACTGCAGCACGGTGGAAATTTGCTCGCTCTGCATCCGCAGGGTTTCCATGGAAGCGTACGTGGTGTCCATCATGCCGCTGACCCGGGAGACGTCGGACTGCAGGCTGGCCATGTGCCCCTTGCCGGCTTCAATGACAGCGGAAGTCCGCTCGGATACGCGCATCATGTCGGCAGTCGAAGTGCCGATCGAGGCCACGAACGCGCCGGAGTCGTGAATGGATCCGTTGATATCCGAGACGGAGGCCGCCTGGGATTCCATGCCTTTGGCAATCTCCGCGAAGCTCACTGCCAGCTCGCGGCCGATCCGGTCGGTCTCGACGGCGTTGTCCTTGAGCTGCTGCCCGAAGGCCTCGAGCCCCTTCACGGAACCCTGCACGTCGCGCAGGAGTGACGCCATGCCCCTCTGTCCTTCCTGCAGCTCGCCGACCATCCTCCTGCCCATCATGCAGACGGTGATGCCGGCAAAACCGACCATGAGGAAGACGACGAACATAACAATCTTGTCGAATACAGGCTGGGATGAGATATAAGGGTTGAACACGGTGTGAATGATGGCGATCCCCAGGGCCGCAGCGGTCCCGACGATACTCGTTCCCGTATGAAGATAGACGAGGGACAGGGCCATATAGATAAGCAGTGCGGTCCAGGAACCGGAGGCCGGAATGAACCACAGAATGACGAATCCGACGAGGAACATGTAAGCGGTCAGGATGGTCTTACCCTGCGGCCGGGGACCGTATGTCTTGTGGATCCAGGGGATCAACGAAGCCAAGAGGGCTGCAGTCACCGTAAAAGCTGCGGTCATCGGACCGCTGATGATCCCGATGAGCCATAAAAGCAGATAAATCGGGAGGCATGACAGGAGCAGGGTCATCAAGGTGCCGGCAAGAAGCTTGGACCCGAACTGCTCGTGGGAGGTGGCGCGGGATGGTACAGGATGCGGTGTATTCATGGATGCAGTTCTCCTTCTCTCCTGGAACAGGGACATGTAAGAGTAGAAGAGACACGCCCGGCAGGGACCGTGTCTCCGGTTACCGTTATATATCGTCCCGCCGCCGGGTTCCATGAAGGTGACACGAGAAGGAGATTACCGGCAAGAAAGGATACCCGTTTCCTCAAGGGAGATCGGATTCCGGGTGCTCGGCCATACGGGACACGGCAAGCACCCGCTCGCGCACAGCCGGTGGCAGCGGCCGGCCCAGTGTTTCGCTTAGCCGGTCCTTCAGCAGGGGGCCGCCGTCTCTCCAGTGCGCTTCGATCAGCGCGGCTTTGTCGGCCCGCCCGGGGAGGAGCAGGTACAGCACGTACCAGTCTTCGAGGGACATGAGGGGGATGCCGGCCGGGGTGCCGTACAGCGGCAGCCGCGGCAGGGCTTCGCCATGCCGCCAAAGCAGGCGGTAGACCCCGGCGCTGTGCCGGATGCCGAAGCCGGCGATGAGGTCGGCGCTGCTCCTCCCGAGCGTAAAGCGTCGGAAGTGCAGCGTGCAGTAGGGCTCTTCGGGCGCGCGCAGCTCGGACGGGCCGAGAGCGCTCAGCAGCTCGAACGCCCGCGGGGCCTGATCCTCAGCGATGAGCAGGTCCAGGTCGTTCGGGAAGCGGCCGGTCAGCCCGCGGACATAGAGCAGGGCGGAGCCGCCCAGGCCCCAGGAGATCCCGGCGGGGTCCAGGACGCGCGCAGCCCCCCTCAGGGCCTCCAGCTGCTGCGGGGGGAGCTTGGCGAGGCCGGGATCATCGGGTTCATGGGGCATAAGGCCGTCCTCCTTCGAATAGGGATGAGACCGGCGCCTCCGCAGGAAGGCGGCTGCGCCGATCAGGGCGGCGGTGAGTACCGCGCCGCCTTGGAGCATGCCGTACAGGAACTGCCCAAAGACTTCGCTGTCGTTCACGCCGCGGCCTGCCGGTCCGATGGCGGGGCGGTAGGCCTCGAAGTAATACACGATCGAGCCAATAAGCAGGAAGGCCGCCCAGAGGAGAGAGAATATCGTTTTTTTCATAAGTTTGGGATGCTCCGCGTCAGCTGACAGAAGCGGGCCCGCCGGGGAGCTTCCCTGTCCAGACCATGCAGTGAAACTCGGCGGGCCCGTTCGGTGTCATCCGCTCATAGGTATCCGTGATCTCAAAGCCGGCCTTCTCATAAGTCCGGATCGCCCGGGTGTTCCATGTCAGCACCTCAAGATCGATCTCGTTGGCAGGTTTTTGCCGAAGGGCTTCTTCGGCGATCGCCCGGACAAAGGCCGTTCCGAGCCCACTGCCGCGCAGGTCCGGGCGGAGTCCGAGCCCTAGCCGGGTCACGCCTGCCATGGGGAACAGCTGGGCGAAGCCGGTGAGCCGGCCCTCTTCATCCAGGACGCTGCGGTACTGCTTCTGGCGGATGTCGGGATCGGCGAATTCTTCGCCGCGGGCAAGCAGCGTCTCCCAAGGCTTCCAGTTGTAGAGATCATAGGGCGGGGGATAAGTCCAGGTGCAGATGACCCTTGCTTGTTCTTCCGTTAACGGGGCCAGCCGAAAGCCGGCCTGCTCCTTCTTGTTCCGTATGGACAGGTGAAGTGCCTTACGATCCGAAAAGCCGCTGCTCATGACGGGTTCCTCGCCTCCTGTTCAAGAGCCTGCGCTCCGGAATTCCGCTGAAAACCGGGCTGCAGCAGACTCTCTTTTCTCCTGCTTCCTCGGCGGTCCAACTGGGTGTATACTGGGTACTATACAGCATATCATCCCATGAGAGGAAGAGAGTGGCATATGAAGCATGTGGTTAGCGTGGACTGGCTGTTCGAGCACGGTACGGACGACCGGATGATTCTGGTGGACTGCCGTTTCGTCCTGGGACAGCCTGATGTGGGGCGGATCGCCTACGAGAAGGATCATATTCCCGGCGCGCATTATCTGGACTTGGAGAAGGACCTGTCCTCTGCGGTAACGGAACATGGAGGCCGTCATCCGCTGCCTGACGTGGATGCGCTCTCCCGCACCTTCGGCCGCATCGGCATCCATTCGGGCTCCGTCGTGATTGCCTACGACGACCAAGGCGGGGCGTATGCTTCGAGATTGTGGTGGCTGCTTACTTATCTGGGACACGAGCGGGTGTACATCCTGGATGGAGGTTACTCCAAGTGGAAGGAAGCGGGCTATCCGGTGACGGACGAACCCCCGCTCGTTCATGAGGCACAGTTCGTTCCCAAGGTGCGCGGCGAACTGGTTGTGGACATGGAGGGCGTCCGCTCGCGGCAGGGCCGTCCGGGAACCGTGCTCATCGACTCGAGAGAGGCGCGCCGGTATCAGGGGATCGAGGAGCCGATCGACAAGACGGCGGGACACATCCCCGGCGCGGTGAATTACTTCTGGAAAGACAGCCTGACGGCGGAAGGCGCATGGAAGTCCGCGGAGGCGCAGAAGGAACGCTTTGGTCCCCTCGCGGAAGCGGATGAGATCATCGTGTACTGCGGCTCCGGTGTAACCGCGTGCCCGAACGTGCTGGCGCTCAGTGAAGCGGGCCTCAAGAACGTGAAGCTGTACGCCGGCAGCTGGAGCGACTGGATCTCGTATCCGGACAATCCGGTGGCGGTAGGAGAAGAGTAAGGACTCGCCCGGGTGCAAGCCAAAGAGTACAATCCTTAGCGGGTTGTACTCTTTTTTTGAACGATCAGAAAATATAACGGGTCATGTCCGGATGGCCTCTGCGCCCGGTGCTGCCGCCAGCTTTACTGTTCCTGCTTCACGAACGTTCCTTCACGGCGTTCCTTGACTTCGTACATGTTGACGGTCGAGCTGATCACGTACTCCGGCAGGCTCTGGCCCTTCTTCTCCCGGTGGCCCTGGATATGAGCGGGGCTCTTCTCCCAGTTCTTCCAGGCGTCAATCGACTCCCAGCGGATCATGGCGACGACCTCTTCCGTATCTTCTTTCTTCGAACGGTTGACCATGACGCTGACATCGAGCAGGCCTTCCATCTCATCGATAGGGCCTCTTTTGCTGAAGCGCTCGACTACGGCGTCGGCGTGTCCTTTTTGGACGACGATGGTACGGGTTTGGATTAACATGCAATGATGCCTCCTATGGGGGATTCGGATTCGTGGAAGATCAGATGAAATAATATCCCTATTGTAATTGATAAAGATTATCATTGTCAAAACAAGCATTGTCCTTGCAGCGCGAAAAGAGGAGGGGGCCGGCAAAGCAAAAGCCCCTCGGCCATGACTGGCGAGGGGCTGGCACATTAAGAGTGCGGGAACGAGCCGGAATACGGTTCCTTCGGCACCATCAGGGCGGCCAGGAAGTAGAAGAGAATGAGGCTGCCGCTGGAGGCAAAGGTCAGGATGACGACGAGCACCCGGAGCAGGGTAGGGTCGAGGTTCAGGTACTGGGCCAATCCGCCGCACAGGCCGGTGAGTTTTTTATCGGAAACCGAGCGGTACCAACGTTTCATAATAGGAGTCCACCTTTCGTTTGGGGAAGAAGCCGCCTTCCCTCTGGGTATACCTATATTGTAACGCCCCCCGGTTTCTCCTGAAACGGACCCGCGGTGGGATGCGGGCTGGACCTTGGTCCAGCAGGCTGTACGGTCCTTGGACCGGCCGGAATGCAAGTGCCTTTGCCGATCGGCCCTGCGGCACGCGGGGAGATGACCGGCATGCCTGGTCTCCAAGCGGCCTTCCATCCGCCTCGTTCCCCAGCACCCCGGCTACCCCTGTTCCCGGCCTCCGGCGGATGAGGCCAGAATCTCCTTGTACACCTCGATCGCCCTTGCCCGCGACGCTTTCAACTCCACGACCGCGTGCGGCCGGGGCAGGTGAATCTCCTTGTCGGACAGCCCGGAGAGCTCCGGGAGCCAGCGGCGGATATACGCCCCGGACGGGTCATGGGTCTGCGACTGCGTCACGGGGTTCATGACGCGGAAGTAGGGAGCGGCATCGAAGCCGAGCGAGGCGCTCCACAGCCAGCCCCCGCGGTTCAGCGCATTGTCGTAATCGGCCAGCTTGTAACGGAAGTAGCGCTCCCCGTAAGGGAACGGGCAGAGGAGGTTCTTCGTCAGGAACATGGCTGTGATCATCCGCAGCCGGTTCGGCATCCAGCCCGTCGTGTTCAGCTCCGTCATGGCCGCATCCACGATGGGAATCCCCGTCCGGGCCTCCGCCCATGCCTGGAAGCCGTCCGAGGGCATGCCGGAGAGATCGTATACCTTCTCATAGCGGTAGAACAGGGGATCGAGCCGCGACTGGTAGAGATAAAAGTCGCGCCAGGCGAGCTGGCGCAGCCAGGGCTCCGCATCGGCGCTGACGTCAAGCAGCCGCTCATAGACACGCCGGATCGAGAGGGCCCCGGTGTTCAGGTGCCGCGACAGGCGGCTGGTCTCCTCTCGGGCATACCGGTCACGCCCTTCCGCATAGCCCGCCAGCCGCCCGGAGAGAAAGTCCTCCAGCGCCGTCTCCGGGCCGCTGCCTTCCGGCTCTAACCGGCAGGAGGCCAGCGCCTCCTCCAGCTCCGGTGGCAGCGGGAAGCGCTCCGCAAAGCCCTCCGCCAGCGGCAGGGTCTGCAGCGCCCCTGCGCTTACGGTGGACGCCGGCCGGAAATGCTGCCGCAGGTAATCGCGCCACCGGCGGTAGTAAGGCGTGAACACCTTGTACGGCTCGCTGCGGCCGGCATGGCGCTGGAAGTCGCGCAGGTCCGCAAGCGCCTGCTCGTCGAACGCGGTGACGCGCACGCCGCGGGCGGCTGCGGTCTCCCGCAGGCTGCGGTCCCGCGTCACCGCGTAGGGGGTGTAGTCCTCGTGGAACACGAGCTCGCGGACCGCATGGGCTTCGAGCAGCGCACCGGTCACCGCGGCCGGATCGCCGCAGAGCAGATGCAGCCGCTGCCCTTCGGCGGCATACCGCTGCTGCAGCCGGGCCGCCTGGGCGAGGAAGCTGCGGCCGCTGTGTTCCCGGTGGCGGTCCCTGCGCAGCAGGAACGGGTCAACCACAAGCACGTGCAGGCTCGGCCGGCCGCAGGCACGGATATAATCGAACGCGGGCAGATCCGCAGTCCGCAGGTCTTTGCGGTGCAGGAAGAGGATCATAGAGTGGTCGGCGGCTCCTTTCGCCAATAATAGATATACGGTACTTACCCGAATCCTGCCGTATAACGACAGAAAGCCCCCAGGGCTTGTCCGGCCCGCGAACGGGGGAGGCCCAGAAGGCTTTCTTTAAAAGAAGAAGTAAGGATGGGTTACGCCGCAGATGTTACTTGTCGGTCATGAGCTGCTCGTAAGCAGCGTCGGAAAGCACGCGACGGGCGGTAACATACCTTTTGGCGTAATAGCCTTCACTAAGTTTCGTGATTGTTACGCCTTGATTCGTGGCGGAGTGGTAGAACTTGCCTTCACCAACATACACGCCAACGTGGGAGATGCCTTTGCCGTCTGTGTTGAAGAACACGAGATCGCCGGCACGAAGATTGTCCTTGTCCACCCAAGTGCCCATAGCTGCCTGGCCTTTGGAGGTATGCGGCAGGTCGACGCCGAACTTCGCGAATACCCAGGAAGTGTAACCGGAGCAGTCGAAGCCGCTCTTGGTGGTGCCGGACCATTTGTACGGCGCGCCCAAGCCATCGTTGACCGCTGCGCTTAATGGGGTTTCCGCGTAAGCGCTGCCGACGGAAATACCGCAAAACAAAGATAATGCGAGTGTGAGTCCTACAAGCTGCTTTTTCAAAGAAGTTTCCCCTTCCAAGTGCCTACGAGGTTAGCTGAAGGGTTCGGTTGAAGGTTCCCTATGATCACTCTGAAGCGAGATCAATTCACCCAAAATGGATCCCCCGTTTTCTGAGACAGAAATTCGGCAAAATATTCATTTTTTATTACCGAGTAACTATATTCGAGTAAGTTCGAGTTTCTCCTGCTTGTGTCACAAAGTTGTCACAAAGTCGGCGTTTAAAGTGAAACCTTTTGTTTATGTACAGAATAAGGATTGCAAGCGCATACATATTTTTCCGGAAAAGGGGGCGGTCCAGGGTTTACGGCATATTTACAAACGAGCTGTCGAAAAAGCAAAAACGCAAAAACGCCGCCCTCCACGCAGCCACGCATGGAAAACGGCGCTTGATACCGGATAAAACCAAGGACAGGTGGAGGCAAACGCCCCGGCGTTACGCTTTTTCGATCCACAGGGCATACTGGGTACCGATCGCCCATACCTTGAAGAACATCTGAAGCAGCCGGTACGCCTGATAGCCGAGCAGAGCGAGGAAGCCGGCCCAGAGGTAGCTGGAGGCCATGACCGCAGCCGAGACCAGCAGGGACACCACGGCGACGGCCGCTCCGGCGGCAAGGATGGCGGGCAGATGCCGGGCGACGAAGATCAGGGCGTACAGGGACGACCGTCCGGCCGTCTTCGCAATCTGCAGGAAGAGAAACAGCAGCTGCAGGAGAAAGACCCACAGGATGAAGATGCCGAGAGGTAGCAGCAGCGCCTTGCCGTAAGACAGATAAGAGGAGTGCTTGATATATTGGCCGGCCGCATAGGGAAGCAGCCAGTACAAGGGCGCGAGGGTCATCAGCAGCTGCAGGACGTAGAGCGAGAAGAACGGGACGCTGAGCCGGCGCACCCCCTCCACGAACCGGTAGCCCGCATTGAGATCCCGGTTATGCAGCGAGTAGAGCACCCCGGCGTTCAGCACGGGATGCAGCACCGCCCGCAGGGCGAGCAGTCCCAGCGCCCACCAGAGGTAGGGCTGGAGGAGGTCGGTCTTCATCAGCTGGAACTGTCCTTCGATCCAGAACAGCTGAACGGCCTCCCGGGGAAGCACCTCCCCGGGATAACGGTGCAGGAGAGGCAGCACGACCGACTGGATCAGCTTGTAGAGCAGCACGCCCCAGGCCAGATGGTAGACGAAGAGGGCGATGACGGCAAAAGGCTGCTTCCAGGCGATCGACCAGCCGTGGGAGATCCGGTTACGTAAGGCATTCATCTTCGGTCATCCTCCTTTACCATGCGATCCAGCCGGAGAGTATCTCCAGAATCTTCAGCACGCTGAGGTTCCAGCGGACGGACAGCTGCGGGTCGACCTCGGTTTTCATGAACGAGTTGATCCGTTTGTTCTCCAGCACGATCGTATACTGCGGATCGATGGACACCCAGGCGAGGGGAGACGTATGGTTCAGCTTGATGAGCACCTCGCTGTCGCCGCCTTCCCAGGTCTTGTCGAGCCGGGTGCCGTCCGTGAAGTGGAAGCGGACCGGAACGCCCTGGACCGAGCCGCCCTGTCGGCGGAGCACGACGCTGTTCTCATAGTAGGTTTGGCCGTTCTCCGTCAGCTTCCGGGTGGAGATGGAGCCTACCGCATAATCGACCATGGAGTCCCCGTAGACGTACTGGTCGAAGAAGCTCTGCCAGCTCGTCTTCGTGACGTCCTCCGCGGCGAGCTGGAAGTCGGCCGTGGTCGGGTGCTTGAATTTCCAGCGCTGGAAGTACGTGCGCATGATCTTGTTCATGGTCTCCGGACCGGTCTGCCGCTCCATCGCCTTCAGCACCAGCTTTGCTCGGGTGTAGACATTCTCCGCGTAGTGGCTGTGCCCGTCGTAGCTCCAGGCGTTTTTCTTCAGGGCCTCGGGGCTGGTGATATAGCTCGATTCCACGAGGAGATTCGGACGCACGCCGTATTCGGCCTCCATCAGCCGGTCTTCGATATAGGAAGTGAAGCCCTCGTCAAGCCAGGCTTCCTCGAATTCGTTGCTCGCCACCATCCCGTAGAAGAACTGATGGCCGATCTCGTGCACGACGACCCGTTCGAGCTCCAGGCTCGGGTTCTCCTCGCCGGCTCCCCAGGCGGTGATCAGGGTGGGGTATTCCATGCCTCCCGCCCCGTTTCCGTCCTCCGGGGGCACGACCACAGAGAGGGTGGAGTACGGGTACGTTCCGTACCATTCGGAGTAGCGGGCGAGCGCTTTTTTGGCGGCGGTCATGTAGCGGGCCTTGAGATGCTCGTGCTTCGGGTCGAGGTACAGCTTGATGCGTACGCCCGGCAGATGGGGCGTGGCATACGGCTCCTCGTAATACACAAAATGCGGGGAGGCCGACCAGGCAAAGTCGTGCACGTCATCCGCATAGAAGGTATGAATCTTGGTTGCGCCGTCGTCGACGGGGGGCTTCGTCGGGAAGCCCGTGGCGGCCACTTTATAGTCCGCAGGCAGCTTCAGCTTCACGTCGAAAATGCCGAAGTCGGCATAAAACTCGGAATTGCCGTGGTATTGGTGCAGGTTCCATCCCTCATCGGTGCGCCCGCGGGTGCCTTGCGGCTCGTAGACGGCGATCTTCGGGAACCACTGGCCCGCCATGACGAAGTCGCCGGCATAGCCCATCCGGGCGAAGACCTGCGGCAGCTTCACCGTGAAGTCGGTCTGCAGCGTGATTTTGGCTCCCGGTTCCACGGGCTTCGGCAGCGGCACCCGCAGCAGGGTGCGGTCGTCCTTGTTCCCGTCATCAGGCTGGACATATTCGGAAGCGCCGCTGAGTTCGGCCTCCGAGCCGCCCATCAACTTGATCGAGGAGACGGTCATGCTGCCGAAGCTGCCTTCCTTGGATACGTCGCTGCGCAGCTTGCCCCCGGATTCCCGCATGAAGGTGGATTTCTTCGATTCGAAGGCGTTCGGATACAGGTGAAAATACAGCTCGGACACCGGCAGGCTGCCGGGGTTGGTCCAGGTTATCGACGAGGTGCCGGTGATCATCTTGCCTGTGGCGTCGTACTCTGCGGTTAGGTGATATTCCACGATCCGGCCGGACAGCGGCTTCGGTGCGGGCTTCTCCGCGGGCTTCGCCGGCAGGCTCGGCGGCGCGGGTGTTGCCGGAGGGGCCGCCGGAGCGGGCGGGGCCTCGCCGGCCGGGGCGGCGCGGGCGGCGGCGGGACGGGCTTCGCCGCTTCCGGCCGACAGCGCCAGGCCCGTGGACGAGCCGTCTGCCGGCCCACGCGCCGCCGGCGAAGCGGGAGCGGCCGTGACGCTGTGTGAGGCCGCGGGCCGGAGCATGGGCAGGCCGGTGCCGCTGTCCGCTGCCACCGCCCACGCGGTATTGCGCTTGTCCCCCGCGGTTTCGTCTGCGAGCAGCAGGGTATGGGTAAGCAGCACGGCGCCGCAGGCTGCGATCAGAACGGCGCCCCATGATGTGATGGAGGCATGTAGTCGGTTTTTCATCTCATATTCACCCCGTTGACAAGCATCTACAGCATGTATATGTGGGTGGACAGGGGATTATTTCTCAGGGGTTCAAAATTGTGAAAAACGGGCTTTTGCATTATGATGAAGGAATAAGACGAATGTGGAAGGTGGGTGCCTCATGGAGAACAACGGAAGCGGACAGGAAAAAGAAAAGAAGCTCCCTACATTAAATATCATCTCGCAGAAAGAAACAAAGCACCGCGGGTATGGACAGGGCTCCATTGACCTCAGCCAGCTGTCGGGCGTGATTATCGACGGGGACGAGGTGTATCTGGACGACGGCACGCTTCATGCCAAGAGCAAGATCGAGAAGGGCATCAAGTTCACGGTGAACGCGGATGAGGTGCCGAACGGGCGTCCCTGCTGGATCGTGTGGGTGGCGGTGGATTTCAAGGAAGACGGCAAATATTACGCCGGCGTGACCTCGTGTGCCATGACCGTAGATCCGGAAGCGCGCAAGGGATGGAAAATTCTCGCCGATCACGTCAACCGGATGGACTATGCGCTGAAGCGCCGGGTCATGGTCGATAACCTCGGAGAGGCCGAGAAAGCCAAGCTTCGCGACTTCCTCGCCGCGTGGGATCCGGGCATGTGGGAGCGGTCGGATGCGACTCTGAAGGAAGCTTTATCCTAATTTTGTCGATTATGTGACGGTCTTGTGTCACTCCTTCTAACAAGGTATACTAGTCCCTAGTATATACACCATATACTAGGACAGCAGAAAGGCAGGCCTTCGGGTCTGCCTTTTTGTGCTGATGCAAGCCTTTTTGGAAACGTTATCACAAGGCGGTGAAGGCAGGGCGGAGGTTCAAACTGCAACCTATTTATTGGAAAATCCGTCACTACACATAGAACGATGAGGCTGGTGGTAAAGGGGGAGAAGCACATCGAAAGTGAAGTGAATCTAAAGCCTGACCGGAAGGACCATCGGGGGATCGGGTTTGTCCTGCAGTGGGGCTTCCTGTTCGGTGTCATGTACCTGCTGGGCATCTTGATTGCGGGTTTTCTGACCGGCTCGGAGCCCGAATTTCTGTACCGTTCCTTGAAAAGAGGCGATGCCGGCGTCGGGCTCCTGATGCTGCTCTATTCCCTGGCGATCGCATGCCTGTTTGGCCTGTACGGCTATGCGTCAGGCAGGCAGGACGGGGTGATGGCGGGTCGGCAGGTACTGGCCGTGCTGCCCGTCACGCTGCTCGGCACGGTGATCTGGACACTTACGTTCACGGGGCGCACCGGTTCCGTGGCGGAGTTCACGGATATGAGCTGGCTGCCGTTCACGCTGTTCACTTATTGGGCGACGCCCTTGTACGAGGCTTCCCGGTTCTATGTCGATCAGGGGACCCCGATGAAGGTAGCGGCGCTCGTCTTGTCGCTGCTTCCGGGAGTGTCGGCGGTCCTGGGGACCTGGCTTCACCAAGCGGCGGCAGGGAACCCCCGTCGGCTTCGGCGGCTCCTCCTTCCGCTGGCGGTCCTGTCTGTGCTGACCGGGGGGATGGCTCTGACGCTGGAGCTGCTGCCGAAGCAGAGACCGTTCACTCCGCAGTCTTATCCCCGGGTGGACGGGGCCACAGCGGCTCTTCCGTTCGGCAGACTGATGCTGGGTGAGCTGACGGGGGTCAACCGGGGGATGGCTTACGAGAGCGTACACTTTAACACCACGCATGAAGCCTACTTGAACCTCATCGAACGGGAGGCGGACCTCATCCTCGTCGCAGGCCCTTCGAATGAGGAACGCCAGCAGGCTGCAGCGGCGGGGGTGGAGCTGAAGCTGACTCCGCTGGGCCGGGATGCGTTCATCTTCCTCGTCCACCGGGAGAATGGCGTGGACGGAGTGAAGGCCGGGGACCTGCGGCGGATCTACAGCGGCGAGGTGACGAACTGGAAGGAGCTCGGCGGGGCGGATGAGCCCATCACGGCGTTCCAGCGGGAAGCGAATTCCGGTTCGCAGACGTACATGGAGAAGAACGTCATGAAGGGGCTCGGGATGGCGGAGCCTCCGATGGACCGCAAGCCGAGCGGCATGGGCGGCCTGATCGAAGCGGTGGCGGACTACCGCAACGCGCGCAATGCGCTCGGTTACTCCTTCTATTATTATGCGAGCGAAATGAACCGCAGCGAGAACGTGAAGTTCCTGGCGGTGGACGGGGTGCAGCCAAGCCGGGACAACATCCGCAGCGGAGCTTACCCGTACACCGCCGTGCTGTACGCCGTGACCCGCGGGGATGAGCCGGCGGACAGTCCTGCAGGCCGGCTGCTGCAGTGGCTGCAGAGCGAGGCGGGAGCACAGGCGGTCGAGCGCGGCGGCTTCGTCCCGGGGACCGGCACGGCTGCGGTGGAGGAGTAAGGCGGCACACCGGCGGATGTTCGGGGGTGTCATTGCCATCACCAACGCCATCACCATCGCCAGCTCAGGGTTCCGATGGGGGCGATGCATGAGACAAGCCTCCATCCGGATGATCCGGTTGGAGGCTTGTTGATTTGATGCTCCTATGGGAAACTCAGCGCTCTGGCGGGAGCCGGAAGGGGACGGACAAGTCCCCGGATACCGGATGTCCGGACGTGCGCCGGCATCAATCCCGCTCATCAAGATTGGCCAGGGATACCTCCCGGATGCGGCGCTCCATCTCCCCGCGCAGGCGGTCGGTCATCCGCCGGTAAACATCCGGGTCAATGCCAAGCGCCTCAGGGTTGGCGTCCTGCCACCGGGCCAGACGCACCCGGCTGTCGTTAAGGGCACCGAGCTCTTCCTGCAGGGGCTTGACCGGCAGGAAGGACAGCGCGCCCCCCGGCAGCGGCTTCAGGGCAAAATCCGCTTCCGAGGTCACGTAGCGGATCTCCTTGACGATCAGCCTCGCTTCATGCAGCGTCTCGGCCAGATCCAGCCCGCTCGTGTCCGGTTGGGCGGCAAGCTCACGCAGCTCGGCCTGCTTCGCCTCAAGCTTCGCTTCCAGGCGCCGGAGCTGGGCTGTGGCGTCGACCGCAGCGGCCTGCTCCTGCAGCGCGCCGTTCAGGTAATCGTCCCAGCGCCGCCGGAACTTCCCGCGCAGCGCGGGGCGCAGCCGCTTCTCCAGCTTGGCCACATAGCGCAGCCGCCGGTCCCGCAGCAGCTTGAGATAGCGCTTGAGCATCTCGGCGGTATCCCCGTCGGGGGCGTCTTCCTTGCGCTGCACGAAGTCCGCGATGAGCACGTCGCTGTCGCGTACTTTGCCCAGCGCCTTGAAAGCCCGTCTGAGCGGAACGCGCAGCTCTTCCCGGTCATCGGGATCCAGCAGCTTCAGCAGGGTGAGCAGCTTCCGGCAGTGCACCCGCGCCTGGTGCACGTCCTCCACGTCCTCGTAGCGGTAGGCTTCCTTCGCGAAGCCGGCGAACTTGCGGTAGTGACGTTTGAGCTGCTTTTTCCACTCGCGGTACGTTTCGGTTCTCTCCTGAAGGGTCTCCATCGCGCATCCTTCCTTTCCAAGTAAGCTGGCACATCCCGTTTTATCGAAAGGTATATACTTACCCATACACCTGCAGGAGAGAAGTGAAACAGCCCGCGCGACCATCATCCGATGAAACTCATCGCATACCGGCCCAAAACAGGCGCTACTCTCCCGTAAATATGATGTTTCACATCACAGAATCGCCAAACCCCGCCATCCGGCCTCTACACGGCCCTAACTCCGCCTTCCCTTCCGTATGCTCGCCTTCCGCCGTCCATCCCGCGCAAAAAGGACGGACCGGCGTCATTTCGCCAGTCCGTCCTGATTCCTACCCGCCGCATCCGGCACATCGCCGTGGGCCTTATGAACCCCACCACCGCTTGAGATCCTGCCACCACGTGCCGTTCTCCTTGCGGGCATCCGGCTTCGCGGCATCGCTCTTCGCCGGCTGCTCCGTGCAGTACTCCGTCGGCTCCGTCCCCTGGATGAAGGCCTCCAGCCGCGGGTTCGGGCAGCTCTCGTTCGCCAGCTTCCCGGTCTTCGGGTCGATGTAGACGCTGCTCACGCCTTCCGGAATGGTGAACAGCTTGGGCGGCACCGCCTCGAGCGTCCGCTCCGTGAACTCCGCGAAGATCGGAGCCGCAAGGTGCGATTCGATCGTGCCGATGGTCTTGTCCTTATCGTAGCCGACCCATACGGCCGTCGACAGCTCCGGCGTGTAGCCGACGAGCCACGCATCCGAGTTGGTCGTGCCGGTCTTGCCGGCCACCGGCCGCTTCAGCACGCTGGAGACGCGGCTGCCGGTGCCGCCCTGGTCGAACACGCTCTCCATCAGATGGGTGAGCACGTAGGTGTAGGCCGGCTCGATTACCGTCTCCTGCTGCGGCTGCGCTTCGTAGAGCACCCGGCCCCGGCGGTCCTCGATCCGCAGGATTGACGTCGGCTCCGTGCGGACGCCCTGGTTCGCCAGGATGCTGAACGCGGACGCCATCTCGAACGGCGACACCGGGAACGTGCCGAGCGCAAGCGACGGCATCGGCTTCATAGGGCTTGTGATGCCCATCCGGCGGGCCATCTCGATTACCCGGTCGGGTCCGGCTTCCAGCACGGTATGCACAGCGAAGATATTGTCGCTTTTGGCCAGCGCCGTCCGCAGGTCGATCCAATCGAAGAACTTGTTATCGAAGTTGCTCGGCGTGTACGTCTTGCCGTCCTCGTAGGTGAAGGTCGTCGGCTCGCTCTTGAACCGGGTGACCGCCGTGAAGCCTTTCTCCTTCAGGGCCGTCAGGTAGACGATCGGCTTGAAGGACGAGCCCGGCTGGCGTGTGGCGCTCAGTGCCCGGTTGTACTGGCTCTTGGCGTAATCCCTGCCGCCGACCATCGCCTTGACATAGCCGTTCCGCGGATCGATGGACACGAGCGCCGTCTGCAGCTCCGGATAGCTCTTGAGCTGCTCCGCCACAACCTCTTCGGCCACCTTCTGCGCCTTGAGATCGAGGGTCGTGTAGATGCGCAGGCCGCTTTCCTCGAACTCCTTCTCCTCGAGACCCAGCAGTTCGGTAGCCGTCCCCCGCACATAGTCGCGGAAGTAAGGGGCCGTCACCGCCTTTTTGCTCTCGAGCGGGAGGATGTTCAGCTTCTCTCTTCCGGCCTCTTCGGCCTGCCGCCGCGTGATGTATCCCGCCTCGACCATCGTCTGCAGCACCGTCTTCTGGCGCTCCAGCGATTTATCCATATCATAGTAGGGCGAATAGTAGCGGGGCCCCTTCGGCACGCCTGCGAGCAGGGCGCTCTCGGCCAAGTTCAGGTCCGACGCCGGTTTACCGAAGAACAGATGCGCAGCCGCCCCGATTCCGTAGGTGGCATGGCCGTAATAAATTTGGTTGAGGTACTGCTCCAGAATTTGATCCTTGCTCATCTGAAGCTCCATTTGGACGGCGTAATACGTTTCCTTGGCTTTGCGGGTCCAGGTCCGTTCGTGGGTGAGATACAGATTCCGCGCGAGCTGCTGGGTAATCGTACCGGCGCCCTGCACCTTGCTCATATGCTGGAGATTAACCCAGGCCGCCCGGGCGATGCCCTTCGGGTCGAACCCGTAGTGCTCATAGAACTTGCGGTCCTCGATGGCCAGCGTGGCCTGGATAAGGCTCGGTGCGATCTCCTGCAGGGTCACGGCCTGCTTGTTCTTCGTGCTGCCGTAGGCTTCGATGAGCTCGCCGTGGATATCGTACATTTCGGAAGCGGCCGCGAGCTTGGAGACGGGGAGGGACTGGGAGCGCATGAAGAGCAGGCCGACCACCGCTGCGGCGGCGCCGAGCATCAGGCAGGTGAAGACGAATGACATCCAGCTCCGCCAGCCGCGGGCTTTGCGGTACACGGGTTCATTTTCCGCCGGCGTCTGTTCCTTATAACGTGTGCTCCTCATGGCCTGTGATCCCTCCGTTTCCATTGCATCCTCTGCGGTGAACGCCTCATTAGCAATAAGTTCCATTCACCAGTATGGAAAAAGAAAGGGGCACCTATTCACCCTTGTGTTAACGCAGTGTAAAATTTTTGTGCGGCCCTGTGCATCTCTGCCGTTCGGCTTGCAATTTCAGGGAGAAATACTATAATACAATGTGACATGCAAGAGGACAGGCTGAAAGCACGCGAAACCCCGGTGTAACTTACTTTCCGGCAAGGGTCCGGCCCAGGTCGAAGGCTCTATACGAAAGGTGGAATACTCAAAATGGAATTGTGGTATACGGAGAAGCAGACGGATAACTTCGGCATTACGGCCAAGATCACCGAGACGCACGTAACGGAGAAGACGGATTTTCAGGATCTGGCGATGATCGAAACCGCCGAGTGGGGCACGATGCTCGTACTCGACGGCATGGTCATGACGACGGTGAAGGACGAATTCGTTTATCATGAAATGGTGGCGCACCCTGCGCTCTATACGCACCCGAATCCGAAGCACGTGCTCGTTGTGGGCGGCGGCGACGGCGGCGTGATCCGTGAAGTGCTGAAGCACCCGGAAGTGGAGAAGGCGGTACTGGTGGAGATCGACGGCAAGGTTATCGAATACTCCAAGAAGTATCTTCCGACCATCGCCGGCGAGCTCGACAACCCGCGCGTGGAAGTTATCGTCAACGACGGCTATATGCACATCCACGACCACAAGAATACGTACGACGTCATTATGGTCGATTCCACCGAGCCGGTCGGCCCGGCCGTGAATTTGTTCACCCAGGGATTCTATAAAGGCATCTACGATGCGCTGAAAGAAGATGGGATCTTCGTCGCCCAGACGGACAACCCTTGGTTCAAGGCGGAGCTGATCCAGACCGTGAACCGTGACGTGAAGGAGATCTTCCCGATCGTGCGCATATACTGCGCGAACATTCCTACGTACCCGAGCGGCCTGTGGACCTTCACCCTCGGCAGCAAGAAGTACGATCCGCTGCAGGTGGACGAGACGGCAATTCCGGAGATCGACACGAAGTACTACACGCCGCGCCTGCACAAGGCCGCCTTCGCTCTGCCGAAGTTCGTGGAAGATCTGACGAAGTAAGCCTCACGCACCCGAATCCGCTTATAGCGAAGGAGAACCTGATTTCATGAGACTCGACCAAAAATATTCCGGCAATGTGTTCATCCTGAGCTCGGACGACTATGCGGCCTCCCGCGCGGTCATCTACGGCATGCCGATGGACTACACGGTATCGTTCCGTCCCGGCTCCCGCTTCGGCCCTACGCGCGTGCGCGAAGTGTCGATCGGCCTGGAAGAATACAGCCCTTATCTCGATAAAAGCCTGGAAGACATCACTTACTTCGATGCCGGCGATCTGCTGCTGCCATTCGGCAACGCGGGGCGTTCGCTCGAGATCATCGGGGAGTATGTGAAGGGCCTGCTGGACGACAACAAATTCCCGTTCGGCCTCGGCGGGGAGCACCTGGTCTCCTGGCCGGTCATTCAGCAGATGTACGCGAAGTATCCGGACCTGGCGATCATTCACTTTGACGCCCACGCGGATCTGCGCGAATCGTACGAGGGCGAGCCGCTCTCGCACTCGACGCCGCTGCGCAAGGCCGCCGGCCTCATGGGCGGCAAGAACATTTATCAGTTCGGAATCCGTTCCGGCTCCCGTGAAGAATTCACGTATGCGCGCGAGAACATCAACTTCCATCCGTTCGAAGTGCTCGAGCCGCTGAAGAAGCGTCTGCCGGAACTCGCGGGCCGTCCGGTCTATCTCACGATCGACATCGACGTCCTCGACCCGTCCTGCGCACCGGGCACCGGTACCGCCGAGCCGGGAGGCATCACCTCGAAGGAGCTCCTGGATGCCATCCATGCGATGGCGGCCAGCGACGTCAACTTCGTGGGCGCCGACATCGTCGAAGTGGCGCCGCATTACGACCACTCGGAGCAGACGCAGATCGTCGCATCCAAGGTGATGCGCGAGATTCTGCTCGGCCTCGTGAAATAAACCGGCCTGCAGGCGAATGCACCCATTCGCCTCGGCTGTTTGCAGCAGCAAAAGGCTTCCCGCCTATCAAGCGGGAAGCCTTTTGCTGCTGTTCTATAGTCAGCCGGCTCCGGGAAGAAGCTCTGTACTCCGGGGCTTGTGCCAGTACTGGACACCCTTATGCACCCAGTACTAGAAAAAGTTAGTACTTCTGCTCGCGTCGGCGGACTCATACAATGGACCTCAAAAGAGAAGGGGGTCCTGCCATGCGTATGACAAAGGGAAGGGACAGCATCATCGATTCGGAATATGAGGGAGCCTCGCCGCCGTTCGTCCTGCGGCTCGCCGGGGCTTACACGGCGTTCTGGCTGTGGATGGCCTATGCTCCGCACCACCGGTCCGACTGGCTGCTCGAAAACCTGCTTGTGTTTGCCTGCCTCGGCCTGCTGGCCGGAACGTACCGGAAGCTTCCGCTGACCGCTGCCTCCTATGTCCAGCTGGCCTTGTTCCTGTCGCTGCACGCGTACGGGGCCGGTATCTCCTACGGCGCCACGCCGCTGGACCCGTGGCTGCAGGTTGTCTTCGGCGGCGGGCGCCTGCCGTATGACCGGCTGGTGCATCTCTCCTACGGGCTGCTGCTCGCGTGTCCGGCGGCGGAGGTGCTTGTCCGCACGATGGGGCTCCGGCCGGCTGCGGCCCGTGTGTGGGCCGTCGTGCTTATCCTCGCGACCGGCGCGTTCTACGAGCTCATCGAGATGTGGGTGGCCGCCGCGGTGGCGCCTGAGCTCGGGACGCTCTTCATCGGGTCGCAGGGCGACCCGTGGGACACCCAGCGCGATATGGAGCTGGAGCTGTATGGGTCTGGGGCGGCGGTCCTGGTATCCGCCTGCCTTACGCGCTTCCCGCGCAGGCCTAGGCTTTCCGCAGGGTAAAGACCGATAGCTCCGGCCGGCAGAGGAAGCGCACCTGGTGCTGCGAGACGCCGATGCCGCGGTTGACGTACAGCTGCAGCTTGCCTTCGCCGAGCTCGTAGCGCCCGATGACATACTTTTGAGCGAATTTTGGCGTGACGACGTGCCCGTAGAGCGGCAGGCGCACCTGTCCGCCGTGGCTGTGGCCGGAGAGCTGAAGGTCGACCGGGAACTTCAGCGCTTCGTCCGCGAAGTCCGGGCAGTGCGAGAGCAGCAGGGTGAACTCCTCGGAGGCCGCACCGTTCATGGCCTTCTCGAGGTTCGGCTTGCCGTGCCACTGGTCTTCGACGCCGGCGATCCACATCGCCCCTCCGCCGCGTTCGACCCGGACGCCGGCATTGCGCAGCGTCTTGAAGCCTGCGCTGTTCAGCACCTTCTCGACGGCATTCGGCCCGTTGAAGTAATCGTGGTTGCCGAGCACCGCGTACCGGCCCACCGAGGCCTGGATGAGCGAGAGGGCCTTCACATAGGCGCCGCCGGCTTGACCGACGGCGTAATCGACGAGGTCGCCGGTGAAGCAGACGATCTCGGGATTCAGCCCGTTGATCGTCTGGGCGAGCTGCTCGAGGGCCGGCGCATCATAGTGAAAGCCGAGATGCACGTCGCTGAACTGGACCAGGCGCAGGCCGTCCAGCCCCTTCGGCAGCCTGGCGCTGGTCAGGGTGACCTCATTGATGTCGAGCCACTTGGGCTCGGCAAACCGGGCATAGCTGTAGGCCGCCGGGGCCGCGACCAGGGCGCCGGCTGTGGTCAGCGCAGCCTTTTTCAGGAAGGAGCGGCGCGTCAGTTTTTTGGATGGCTGAGGGGGTGTGTTCGGGTCCATGCTGCAGGTCCTCCGTTATGTATGATTTCCATGATTGATGGATAGGGGAATCGGTTTCGAATCGGTTCGTTGGCGTGTATATCAATCTACTGTTGTGACGACTTGTTTCTATGAAAAGTTCCCTGCCGCTTTCATAGGCGGATACGCCGGAAGCCCCGCTCTGTCTGCAGGGGCTGTCTCGAAATCTTATCTCGGGCTGTGGATTTTGCGGAAGCGGCTGGGCGTGATGCCTTCCTGCCCTTTGAACAGCTTGATGAAGTAGCTGCTGTCCTCGTATCCGACCCGGGCGGCTACGGTACGCACCTCAAGGGAAGGCTCCTGCAGGAGCAGCTCCTTGGCTTTGCGGAGACGGTACAGGGTCAGGTATGCGAAAGGGCGCATCCCGAGCGTCTGCTGGAACAGCAGGCAGGTGTGCTGGGGCGTGACGCCAAGCTGCCCGGCCATATCCTGCAGGGAGACAGGCTCCGGATAATGCTCGGCAATATAATGAAACACCGGTGCGAGCTGTTCGTAATGCTGCTCTTTCGAACGCACTTCGGAAGGGGAGGCGTACAGATACAGGTCCAGGATGAACTGGTATGCGAGGGCGGAGCTCTCCAGCGCCGCGCGGGGGTCCTTCGAATCCATGAGGAGCAGGATGGCATGCATGCGGCTTAGCAGCAGCTCCGGGTTCGTCAAAAACAAACCCTGTGACGCATCCAGCCGGCTGGCTCCCAGCATTTCCTTGACATAGGCGCCGTCAAAGCTGACCCAGCGCACCGTCCACGGCTCTTTGACCGGCGCATAGCGGTGCTTCTCGTGGGGATAGAGCAGCATCCCTTGGCCGGGCCCGACGTTATGCGTGCGTCCGCCCGCCTCGAACCAGCCGGCTCCCTGTACGGTCTGAATCCACTGAAAGTGGGGAAAGCCGTCTTCGCGTTCCATCGGTTCCTGGTGGTTCCACCCGCCCGCACCGGCAACATAGACCGGCAGCGCGCGGTCGGTTTCGGTGACGACGCGGAATACGTTGCAGTCCATGGCTGCGGCTCCTTGGGGTATGGGAATAGAGGCTGCCGTTCTTCCGGCAGCGTTATGTACATCTTAACAAGAAACCGGCCGGAAAGGAACTCGGGCACGGCGTCCGCCTCCCGCCAAGTTTTTCATGGCCGGGCTGACATGCCGGATCCGGCGGATCCGATCCGCCGGCGGAGGGCTTGTTCGCATTTAGGCCGGACTTCCGCTAGAATGGGTTTTCGATACAATGAGGCTTTCGGTACAATAAAGTTTTCGATACAATGAGGCCAAAAGGAGCCGCTTCAGTCTTTTCGTTGGGGCTGTCATACCTTATGGAAACGGAGAGGATGGAAGGAATGAAGGAAGCATCAGAGGGCCTTACGGGCCGATGCCGCGTCCGGATTACGCTTCAGGGAAGCACGGGAAGCGGCTCGGTGGACCGCACGATGGAGGGGGAGCTGTTTCCGAAGGGAGGCTCGGTGTATCTCCGCTACCAGGAGCCGCCCGAATCGGAGATGGGCGATACGACGACAACCGTGAAGGCGGCGCAGTCGGAGCTGCGGATCATCCGGCACGGCCAGACGCCGTTCGAGCAGACCTTCGCCCCTGGGCTGCGCCATTACGGCTACCTGCAGACACCGCAGGGCCGGATGGAACTCGAGACGTTCACCGAGAGCCTGGAGGTGCTGTCGGCGGGCGCCGAAGCGGAGCCCGGACTTCCGCTGCTCACGGTCCGCTGGACCTACCGGGCTGGCGGTCATGGGCGAGCCTGCCGGCGACTTCCGGCTCGTGCTGAGGGCCGAGCGCCTTATCGAGTAGAGGCGCTTGAAGCCGTTACCGCTTCGCCGATTTGGATACGGCGGCGACGGCCCGAAGCGCATGCAGCTCCTTGATGCCGCCGATCTTCTTGCCGGAGCTGACGATGAAGCGGGCGTGCCGTTTGAGCAGCGCCTTGACGCGCAGCGGCTTAAGCCCGGGCCGCTTGGCGAGCATCAGCGCCACCACGCCGGAGACATGCGATGTGGCCATGGAGGTGCCGCTGAGCTCGTTGTATTTGCCCCGCAGCCACGTCGAGTAGATCTTCTCGCCGGGCGCGTAGATGTCGATGCCTTTGCCGGCGTTGCTGAACGAGGCGATGCGGCCGCGGCGCGTGGTCGCCCCTACGGCGATCACCTGGCGGAAGCGGGCGGGGTAATCGATCTCCGCCTGCTTGCCTTCGTTGCCGGAGGAGGCCACGATGATGAGTCCGGCGCGGTGTGCGGTGAGCACGGCGGCCTCGAGTGCCTTGCTGTACGTTTTCATGCCGAAGCTCATGTTAATGATGTCGATGCCGTTCGAGACGCACCATTCGATGCCGGCGATGATATCGGATACAAAAGCGCCGCCCTGATGATCGAACGCCTTGACGGGGTGGATCAGAGCCTGCGGGGCCACGCCGATAATCCCCTTCTGCCGAGCATAAGCGGCAATGGTGCCGGCGATATGTGTCCCATGTCCGTTGTCGTCATAGGGAAGAAGCTGGCGGTTCAGCACGTTGAACCCGCGGGAGAGGCAGTGGCGCAGGTCGGGGTGCGCATAATCGACGCCGGTGTCGATGACGCCGATGCGGATCTGGTCGCCTTTGGACTTCGTCCAGGCTTGGGGTGCGCGGATGTGCCGGATACCCCAGGGGATCACGGCTCCCTCGAGAGACCGGCCTTTGCCGGAGGAGGCGCCGCCTGCGCCGACGTGCAGCTTCACCCGGCTGTCGGTTTCGACCGAAGAGATGAATGGAGCGGAAGCCAGTTTGCCTTCCGGCAGGACCGGACAGGAGATGGCCCGGATCAGCCGCAGCGGCTGGATTCGGCCGAGCATGGGCTGCGTCCTGCGCTGGCGGGAGATGTGCCGTGCGAGCAGGCCGAAATCCCGGTCGCTGCCGATCCGGATGATCTGCCTGCGGCCATCGTCGGCCGGAAGCTGCATGGCTTCCTGCAGCCAGGCTGCGAACGTCGAAGGATTCACAATCATCCCCCCTCTCCTGATAAGCAATACAGTTCCGATTGACGGTGCATTGCTCTATGGTATGTCAGGGAGGACATCGGGGTATGAGCCATGGCCTTATTGAAAATAATTGGGTGATAGGCCGTGTCAAAGAGCGGATACCCACATACGATATCAGGAGAGGAGTGCCCCTGCATTCTTCCGTTACTTCAAGGGGCAAGCACGCGCCAAGGGAGGCGCGCCGCTTGCGGATACAGTCGGGTACGAAGGATCAGTTTGCGGCCGGACTCAGGTCTTTTGAACCGGGGCCTGCGGCGGCAGCGTGATCCTTCGTTTCTTTTTGGGGATATCCGAACGTAGACCTCACTTGAAAGCCGTGTCCTTAGACAGACGGCATGGGCGTTCATCAGGGGAACGGCGCGGAGGGGGGACTCGGAATTCCGTGTCCGGGAGGGGGCGCGGGCAGTTGCATTTTTACCGAAAATAGGGTTTACTTAAACTCAAGATGGCGGATGCTGGATATCATCTGCAGTTACATACAATCATTTGGGAGGATGTGCCCTGAAATGAGCGCTCAATACACACTCAAGATCGGTGCCGAGCAAGCCAAGGAAATGCCGATGGTGGACCTCGCCTTCGAACTACTGAAAGCGGCGAACACGCCGTTCTATTACCGGGATCTCATGAATGAAATCGCCAAAATCAAAGGGCTGTCCGATGAGCAGGTCATGAATGTCATCGCGCAGCTCTATACGGAAATCAATATCGACGGCCGTTTCGCCTGTGTAGGCACGAACCTGTGGGGGCTGAAGCGCTGGTATCCGGTGGAGAAGTCCGAGGATGCCATGGGCACGGGCAAGCGTCCGCGCATCATCAACGACGAGGACGACGATCTCGACGACGAGGATCTGTTCGCGGAGGAAGAGGATACGTTCGCGGAAGAGGAGGACTACGATTCCTTCGACGCGCCGCGTGACGACTTCGAAGCGGAAGAGGAAGCCGAGGAAGAGACCGAATTCTTCGAAGATGAAGAGGTTGAGGAAGAAGAGATCGAGGACGCCGACCTCGAAGAAGAGGAAGGCGATCTTGAAGAGGAAGAGGCGGATGACGACCTTGCCGAAGATGACGACGACGACAAGTAAAACGGTCTGATCCGCGTTCCGGCCGGCCGGGGGAGGGGCATGTGAAGCCGCCATCCCGGGCCGCTGTCGGAACAGAACCGGCGGTCCGAGGATTCTCCTTGACAGGGAGCCGGAGGCCGATGTAAACTATTTTTTGGGCTTTAGAAGATACGTTACGGACCAGCCGGTCCTTACAATAAAAGTGCCCCGTCCGCAGGCGGGGCGCTTTTTCTTGTTTAGAACCAAATCTTGGGACGAGCTCTGTCCGGTACGCACTTCGGACAGAAGTTTTTTATTTGGAGCAGTGGAAGGAATCCCCCCGGGGTAAGATAAGCCTATAGCTTTAGGCGGCCTGTTCTTTTTCTTCCGTAAGACGCCTTTATTTTTTTGTTGGATCGGTCGGGAATCAGTAGAGCATCACTTTGACAAACTTGGGAGGTATTACATAATGACAAAGTATATTTTTGTGACCGGCGGCGTGGTTTCCTCGCTGGGCAAAGGGATTACCGCTGCGTCGCTCGGACGCCTGCTGAAGAACCGCGGCCTGAAGGTGACCATTCAGAAGTTCGACCCGTACATCAACGTGGACCCGGGAACCATGAGCCCGTACCAGCACGGTGAAGTGTTCGTGACCGATGACGGCGCGGAGACGGACCTCGACCTCGGGCACTACGAGCGTTTCATCGATATCAACCTGTCGAAGAACAGCAACGTAACGACCGGTAAGATCTACTCCTCCGTAATCGCCAAAGAGCGCCGCGGCGAATACCTCGGCGGTACGGTGCAGGTCATCCCGCACATCACCAACGAGATCAAGGAGCGGGTGTTCCGCGCGGGCCGCGAAGCGCATTCCGATGTGGTCATTACCGAGATCGGCGGCACCGTCGGGGATATCGAGAGCCTGCCGTTCCTCGAAGCGATCCGCCAGATCAAGAGCGACATCGGCCGCGAGAACGTGATGTATATTCACTGTACGCTGATTCCTTACCTCAAGGCTGCGGGCGAAGCCAAGACGAAGCCGACGCAGCACAGCGTGAAGGAACTGCGCAGCCTGGGGATCCAGCCGCATGTTGTCGTCTGCCGTACGGAGCAGCCGCTGGCCGAAGACATGAAGCGCAAGCTGGCGCTGTTCTGTGATATCGACGCGGGTGCGGTCATCGAATGCCGCGACGCCGAGACGCTGTACGAAGTGCCGATGATGCTCCGTGAGCAGGGGCTCGACGAGATCGTCGTCAACCACCTGAAGCTCAAAGCCGGCGAGCCGGACATGGTGGAGTGGGAAGCGCTGGTACAGCGTGTGAAGAACCTGAAGGACACGACGGAGATTGCGATTGTCGGTAAGTATGTCGCACTGCATGACGCCTACCTGTCGATCGTGGAATCGCTCGGCCATGCGGGCATCGACTGCAATACCGAGGTCAAGATCCGCTGGGTCAACGCAGAAGAAGTGTTCGACCACAATGTCGCCGAGCTTCTCTCCGGCGTTCAGGGCATTCTCGTACCGGGCGGCTTCGGGGACCGGGGGATCGAGGGCAAGGTATCGGCGATCCGTTATGCCCGTGAGAACCGCATTCCGTTCTTCGGCATCTGCCTGGGGATGCAGGTAGCGGTGGTGGAATACGCGCGTTCGGTTGTCGGTCTGCAGGGGGCTAACTCCTCCGAGATCAACCCGACCACGGCATATCCGGTCATTGACCTGCTTCCGGAACAGAAGGATATCGAGGATCTGGGCGGTACGATGCGTCTGGGACTCTACCCTTGCAAGCTTAAGGAAGGCTCCCTGGCTATGCGCTGCTACGATGACGAGCTGGTATACGAGCGCCACCGCCACCGGTATGAGTTCAACAACGAGTACCGCGACATGATTGAATCCGCAGGCCTGCAGATTTCCGGGACGAGCCCGGACGGCAGACTCGTGGAGATTGTCGAGTGCCCGGACCATCCTTGGTTCCTCGCGGTGCAGTTCCATCCGGAATTCACCTCGCGTCCGAACCGTCCGCAGCCGCTCTTCAAGCATTTCGTACAGGCGGCTTACAGCATCAGCCGTTAATCATCATAGCCGGATCCGAGCAGGCAAGCTGCGAGGTTCCGGCTTTTTTCTTCTTTGAGAAGGCCGCGGGCGCCGCCGCCGGGGACAGGAACTCAGAGCGTGGGTTTTGGAGCAAACCCTTCTACAAATGTCAAAAGTTTCAACTTTTTTTGCCGAAGCCGGCAGGAATCATTGTCTGTATATCGAATATGTTTAAAAGCCGGCACCTGAGGACGGACATTCCAACCTACGGGAGAAGGAACGGGAGGAAACTTAATGAAGAAGAAGCTGCTTATCGTGGACGATCAGAATGGGATCCGTATCTTGCTGATGGAAGTGTTCAGCAGTGAAGGGTATGAAACATATCAGGCATCCAACGGCAAGCTTGCGCTCGAGATCGTGCGTAACGTATCGCCGGATCTGGTTCTTCTGGATATGAAGATTCCCGGGATGGACGGCCTGGACATCCTCAAGCATATCAAAAGTATCGATTCCTCGATCAAAGTGATCATGATGACGGCCTACGGCGAGCTCGATATGATCAAAGAAGCGACCGATCTCGGGGCCATTATGCATTTCACGAAGCCGTTCGACATTGACGAACTTCGTCAGGCGGTGAACGGCCAGCTGCGTTCTCCTAATAATAGTTCCTATGCTGTGGGATCCTGAAAAGGGTCTCTTTTTTGTGTGTTCACTTCCATGAACCGCCTGCATATGCCATTTTGTGCAGGATTAGCCGTTTTGAGGCCGGGGCGGAGCTTCCGATCGGCGGTAAAAACCGGGATCCGAGACTTTTCATGTTTAACCTTTGTAAATGATTATGGTATAATGTCTCAGTATGACAGTAGAGCGGTCAATTACACTCTGCACGGTCCATTTAACCCTAGGAGGAGAGAAATACCATGCCACTCGTTTCAATGAACGAATTTTTCCCTAAGGCAAGAGAGAAGAAATTCGCCGTAGGCCAGTTCAACATGAACAACCTGGAGTTCGCTCAGGCTATCACCGATGCTGCTCAAGAGCTCAACTCCCCGTTCATCTTTGGTGTATCCGAAGGCGCTCTGAAATACATGGGCATCGAATACACGGTTGCCATCGCAGAAGCTGCGGCAAAGAAGTCCGGTCTGCCAATCGCACTGCACCTCGACCACGGCAGCTCGTTTGAAGTGGCAATGAAGTGTATCCGTGCAGGCTTCAGCTCCGTTATGTTCGACGGTTCCCACTATTCCTTCGAAGAGAACATCCGCCTGACGAAAGAAGTCGTTAAAGCGGCTCACGCGATGGGCGTTTCCGTAGAAGGCGAGCTGGGCACAATCGGCGGCGTAGAGGATGACATCTCCGTGGATGAGGCTGACGCAAGTTTGGCCAAGCCTGAAGAGGCAATCCGTTTCTACGAAGAAACCGGCGTAGACTGTCTGGCTATTGCAGTAGGTACGGCACACGGCATGTATGCCGGCGAGCCTAACATCCGTTACGACATCATCGAGAAGGTATCTTCCCAGATTCCGGTGCCTATCGTCCTTCACGGCGGTTCCGGCGTACCGGACGAGATGATCCGTCAATCGATCGCAGCAGGCGTTGGCAAGATCAACGTTAACACCGAGAACCAGGTAGCTTGCACGCAGGCAATCCGCGATGTGCTCGGCAAAGATGCGAAAGTGTACGACCCTCGCAAATACCTCACTCCTGCCCGCAAAGCCATGGTTGAAGTGGTTAAATCCAAAATCGAACTGTTCGGCAGCGCCAACCAAGCTTAATTCTTTATGCATAGAGGAAAATACACCGGTAAGCCGGTGTATTTTCCCTTCTCTTCTTCATGCGGAACTCTAGCACACATCTCAGATTCAAGATTTCATAGTTTGGTCATGCGTATAGCATCGAAGTGGGAGGAAAACAATCGAATGGAGAAATTGATGATCGCCGGCGGACGTCCGCTGCGGGGAACGGTTCAGATCAGCGGAGCCAAGAACAGCGCTATTGCGCTTATTCCGGCTGCCATCTTGTCGGAAAGTGCGGTGACGCTCGATAATCTGCCGGTGTTGAGCGACGTGGCCATCTACACGGAGCTGCTCGGAGAGCTGGGCGCAGGTGTCCGGTGGGACCGGGATCAAATGGTGATCGACTCAAGCCGCCTGGTATCGAAACCGATGCCAAACGGCAACGTAAAGAAACTAAGAGCATCGTATTATTTGATGGGGGCGCTCCTCGGCCGGTTCGGCGAAGCGACTATCGGCATGCCGGGAGGCTGTAATTTTGAGCCCCGTCCGATCGATCAGCACATCAAGGGGTTTGAGGCACTGGGGGCTAAGGTAACGACTGAGAACGGCGCTTTGCATATCAGCGCGAAAGAACTGCGTGGAGCCAAGATTTATCTGGATGTCGTCAGCGTAGGCGCGACGATCAATATCATGCTGGCGGCCTCAAGGGCCAAAGGTGTCACAATCATCGAAAATGCGGCGAAAGAGCCTGAAATTATAGATGTAGCAACCCTTCTTAATTCCATGGGCGCCAAGATCAAGGGTGCCGGCACCGAAACGATCCGTATCGAAGGGGTAGACGGCATGAACGGCTGCCGCCACTCCATTATCCCCGACCGAATTCAGGCGGGTTCATATATGATTATGGCTGCGGCTACCCGCGGCGATGTGGTTGTCGACAATGTAATCCCGAAGCATTTGGAAGCGGTCACGGCCAAGCTTCAGGAGATGGGGGTCCATATCTATGAGATGGACGAGTCCATCCGGGTTGTCGGACAGCCTGAGTATGAGAGTGTCGATGTCAAAGCATTGGTGTACCCGGGGTTTGCTACCGACCTCCAGTCGCCGATGAGCTCGCTGCTGACACAGACCCGCGGTGTCAGTATCATGACGGACTATGTATACAGCAACCGCTTCAAGCATATTCCCGAGCTGAACCGGATGGGGGCCAAAGTGAAGGTGGAAGGCCGATCCGCCATTATCGAAGGGGGCCCCTCAGCGCGGCCAAAGTCAAGGCGACGGATCTGCGTGCCGGCGCGGCGCTGGTCATTGCAGGCCTTACCGTGGCGGAAGGGGTGACGGAGATCACCGGTGTGGAATATATCGACCGGGGGTACGACCACCTTGTGGCCAATCTATCAAGTTTAGGTGCGGAAGTTTGGCGGCAGAACGACTGAGTCCGTATAGGCGATACGGTTTTTGGGTAATGCTAGAGTGTATATTTCGCGCAGCTTGAAAATTTAATAGTTTGGTGGTTGGATACTATGGATATGCACTTGGCGCAACTCGAAGCGCTTAAGCTTACCGAGCTGTACAAGCTGGCCAAGAAGCACCAGATTCCGTATTACGGTCAGCTCAAGAAGAAGGAACTTATATTTGCAATTTTACGGGCGCAGGCGGAGCAGAGCGGTCTCATGTTCATGCAAGGCGTGCTTGATATTCTCCAGGAAGGCTTCGGCTTCCTCCGCCCGATCAACTACCTCCCCAGCGCAGAAGACATTTACATTTCCGCTTCTCAGATCCGCAGATTCGATCTCAGATCCGGCGATATCGTATCGGGGAAGTGCCGGCCCCCCAAGGAAAACGAACGTTACTTCGGTTTGCTGCACGTAGAGGCCGTCAACGGCGAGAATCCCGAAACGGCTGCGGAGCGTCTGCACTTCGCGGCTTTGACTCCCCTTTACCCGCAAAAGAAACTGGTTTTGGAAACTCCCTCTCCTTCCAAACTTTCCACTCGTCTGATGGACTTGCTTGCTCCTGTCGGTTTTGGACAGCGTGGGCTCATCGTAGCTCCTCCCAAAGCAGGGAAGACGCTGCTCCTGAAAGAAATCGCCAACAGCATTTCGACCAATCATCCCGACGTCGAGCTTTTCGTCCTGCTGATCGACGAGCGGCCGGAAGAAGTAACGGATATGCAGCGCTCCGTCAAGGGCGAGGTGATTGCATCCACCTTCGATGAGCTTCCGGAGAATCATATCAAGGTGGCGGAATTGGTGCTGGAGAGAGCACAGCGTCTTGTGGAGCACAAGAAAGACGTAGTGATTCTGCTCGACAGCATTACACGTTTGGCCCGTGCCTACAATCTGGTCGTCCCTCCGACAGGGCGCACCTTGTCCGGCGGTATCGATCCGGGGGCATTCCATCGCCCGAAGCGCTTCTTCGGCGCGGCCCGGAATATCGAAGAAGGCGGCAGCTTGACCATTCTGGCTACCGCGCTTGTCGAAACCGGTTCGCGGATGGACGAGGTCATCTATGAGGAATTCAAGGGAACAGGGAATCACGAGATCCATCTCGACCGCAAGCTGGCCGAGCGCCGGATCTTCCCTGCGATCGACATCCGCCGTTCGGGCACCCGGCGTGAGGAGATGCTCCTTACGAAGGAAGAGCTCGACAAGGTATGGGCGATCCGCAAAAATATGAACGAATCACACGATTATGTGGAAGCTTTCCTGAAGAAGCTCGGGGATACGAAGACGAATCAGGAATTCCTGGATACGCTGGATACCGGCAGCAGCGCGCCCCAATCGGGCGGCGGCTCTTCCCGTCGGGTGAAGCATTCCGTTTCCTAGGAGGAACATCACGATGAACTTGGTTTATGCCGACTTGAACGGTAATGTGTACGACCATCCCGATTATACGGCGGTAGGCCGAAGCGGGGAAGAGATCATGGAGCTGTTCGAAGAGGAGCTTATTCCTCTGCCGGAAGGCGCTACGCTGGTGTCGCTGCCGGATACGCGGCCCATTGGTATCGATTCCGCTACGGGCGAGATGAAGGTGCTTCCGGGGGAGTATACGGCCGTTGGAGCTCTGCTGCCCCAGAGTTTTACCCGTCTGATGCTGCCGGGCTACGCCAAAGCGGACAAGACCAAAGTGCTGCCGCTCTTCGGTTACACTGCTGTAGTCTGGAAGGACGGCGGATTCTATGTGGCTGCGGAAGCCTGTGACGATCCCGAGCGCTGGAACCCGAAGAACTGCGACCCGGACGAGCTGGAAGTGCAGGTGAAGCGGATCCTCGGAGAATACAGCGAGAACCGGCTGTACCAGCATCTGTCCAACTGCGCCCTCGGGTATGAATGCCTGACGGCCTCCAATACGTTCCTCGGCCGGTGGGAAGGGGCCGTACCGGTCTCGTTCTCCTGTAATGCGGGCTGTTTCGGATGCATCTCGGAACAGCCCGACGACAGCGGGTTCCCCGCTCCCCAGACCCGGATGAACTTCAAGCCGACGGTGGATGAAGTCGTTCAGGTCATGCTCGAGCATCTGAAGACCCCGCAGAGCATCATCTCCTTCGGGCAGGGATGCGAAGGGGAGCCTTCAACCCAGGCGAAGACTATCATTGAAGCGATGCGTGAAGTTCGCAGCCGGACGGATATGGGCTACATCAATATCAACACGAACGCCGGGTTGACGGATCATATCCGCGGTATCGTCGACGCAGGATTGGACCTGATGAGAGTCAGCACGATCAGTGCGCTGGACGATCATTACAATGCCTATTACAAGCCAAGAGGCTATACGCTGAAGAATGTGGAGAAATCCCTGCGGTATGCGGCGGACAAGGGCGTGGTGACTTCGATCAACTATCTGATCTTCCCGGGTGTAACCGACCGCGAAGAAGAGATGGAAGCCATGATCGAATTCGTCCGCCGGACCGACTTGAAGCTGATCCAGCTGCGCAATCTTAACATCGACCCGGAGAGCTACCTGTCTCTGATTCCCCCGGCCCGCGGCGAACGGTACGGGATGAAGCAAATGCTTCAAATCTTCCGGGAAGAGCTCCCTGGCGTGGTGCTCGGCTCCTATACGCATATTCCGGACGAGCTGGCGAAGATTCGCAAGAAGGACTTGCAGCAGGGATCCCAGGCGTGATATAATCGGGGCACTGCGTTTTATAACTCTGATCCACATGGTGGTTCAGGGCAAAAGAGGTGAAAGGTCAATGAAACAAGGAATCCATCCGAACTACCACCAGACGACAGTTACTTGCGCTTGCGGTAACGTGTTTGAGACAGGCTCCCTGAAGCAAAATCTGCGTGTTGAGATTTGCTCCAACTGCCACCCGTTCTTCACTGGGAAGCAGAAATTCCTGGATGCTGGCGGTCGCGTCGATAAATTCAAAAAGAAATACGGCATCTAATTGTTTCTATATGCCGGAAGAGCATAAGTGCACCTCCTGTGGCTATCCTAAGAGTAATCTTACGGAACGCAGGAGGTGTTTTTCTTATGTCTCGAGCAGTCATTCTTGTCAGCTTGATGGCGGCTATGCTGGTGATGCCTACAGCAGCTTGCCAAAGACAGGATACAGTGCAGGTGAAGCAGCATTCAAGGGATGGGCTGCTGGGAATCACAGATACGAACCCCAACAATCCGATGAGCCGGACGTACCGGCACTATCCCGACGACCTTCGCGTGATGAGAGAGGCGATTGTCAGGCGCTTTCCGCAGGTGCAGGATACCCGGATTTCTTTGAACGGCACCATGGCCCGGGTTCGGTTGTTCGTTCCGGCCGAGATGACGGCGGAGGAGAGGGACAGGCTCCGGCAGGAAGCTGCGGGAGTGCTTGCCTATGAAGCGCCGCGATATGAAGCTGAGGTTGATGTGACTACCAAGTAATTCCCCGAGGTTGCTATTTGGTTCTGAATCGACTATACTTAGTCTTACCGTGCTAGACGGGGAGGTAGCGGTGCCCTGTAACCCGCAATCCGCTGTAGCGGGGTCGAACGCCTATTCGCGGTATTGTGATGTAAGGGTTGGGTTTTAAAGTTGGTGTTGAGAGTCGGGTCCTCCGCAATGGAAGCTCGTGAACCCGGTCAGGTCCGGAAGGAAGCAGCCGTAAGCGAGATGTTCCATGTGCCGGAGGGCAGCCCGACTTGAGCTGACGATAAAAATTCCACTTGGATCACAATATCAAGGTAGGTGCACGGTTCTACTTTTACATAATTAGATAAGCGTAATCAGACAACACCAGTCCGAAGCCGGTAGATCAGGCAGAGCACTGGTGTTTTTGCAGATTCAGAAGGAAAATGAAAAAATTGGGAGAATGTGTAGGGGAGCTGTAGCAGCTTGCCGGACCAGCGGTATGGCGGGGCCATGCGGCTGTGCGGACAGAGAGACACGGGGGGAGGAACAGCGTTGCGGCATGAACTCAGCTTGCTCCAACGATTTGCGGATACATTCCTGAAGGATGTCAATTTGGGTGTTTTGCTTATCAATCCTTCGTTTGAAATCATGGATATCAGCGACATGGCCTGCCGTGTATTGGGTGTGATGCGGGATAGCGTGGTCGGTCAGCCGATGGACCGGATTTTTACCGATCTTCCCGCGGAACATCAGCTTGTGGACCGCAGGATTCTCGACGGGATCGTGGTCCGCAACCACGCGATGTCCTGGACTAACAACCGGGAGCGCTATGAACTGCTGGTGGACTCCAATGTCCTGCGGGACGACATGGACCGTGTGGTAGGAGCTTATATTATTTTCAAGGATGTCACGAATCTCCGCTCTCTGGAGGAGCAGGTGCAGCGCAGTGACCGGCTGGCCATGATCGGACAGATTGCCGCGGGTACGGCACATGAGATCCGGAATCCGCTTACCTCCATCAAAGGCTTTCTCCAAGTGCTGCGACGAACCTTCCAGGACCAGGGGATGAACCGGGAAAGCGGCTATACCGACGTCATGCTGAAGGAGATCGACCGGATCAATCAGCTGGTGAACGAGTTTCTGCTGCTCAGCAAACCGAAGAACGTTACCTTCGAAGAGGTCGAAGTGCCGAAGGTGCTTCGGGAGATTCTCCCGATTATCAATAACGAGGCGATCCTGCACCGGGTCGTTGTTCAATACGAAGCAATGTATGGGCTTCCAAAAGTCGTGGCGGACCGGGAGCTCCTCAAGCAGGTCTTTTTGAATATATGCAAAAATGGAATCGAGGCGATGGGGGAAGGGGGATATTTGACGATAACGGAGAAAGTCGACCGGGAAGAGCGCAAAGTGCTGATCGAGATTCACGATACGGGTCCTGGAATTCCGTCCTTTGTGATCGATCGAATATTTGATCCATTCTTCACTACGAAGTCGGAAGGCACCGGCTTGGGCCTGTCGGTATGTCAGCGGATCATCCATGACATCGGCGGGCACATTCGTGTGTCATCGAAGGGCTTTGGCACCACGTTTACGGTGAGCATTCCGTTTCCCTAACCTTCGTTTTTTCGTTCATGAGGCGTTCAAAAGGGGCCGCTTCAAACCTCTACGCAAGTGTAGTATAATATAAGGATAACCAACAGTTGGAGAGGGCCAGAATGGCACATATTGCTTTATACCGCACATGGAGGCCGCAGTCCTTTCGGGATATGGTCGGCCAGAAGCATATTGTCCAGACGCTGCAGAACGCGCTTCGGGAGGGACGCTTCAGCCATGCCTATCTGTTCAGCGGACCCCGGGGAACGGGGAAGACGAGCGCGGCCAAAATTTTGGCCAAAGCGGTCAACTGTCTGAACGGACCGGCGGTGGAGCCCTGCAACGAGTGCGAGGCTTGCATCCGGATTACCGAGGGCGCGGTGATGGACGTAGTCGAGATCGACGCGGCATCCAACCGCGGCGTGGAAGAGATCCGCGACATCCGCGACAAGGTCAAATATGCACCGACCGAAGTACGCCAGAAGGTGTATATTATCGACGAAGTGCACATGCTGACGACAGAGGCGTTCAATGCGCTGCTGAAGACGCTGGAGGAGCCTCCGGCTCATGTCATGTTCATATTGGCGACAACCGAACCCCACAAGCTGCCGGCCACCATTATTTCCAGGTGCCAGCGGTTCGATTTCCGGAGGGTTGCGCTGGAGGAACAGGTCGAGCGTCTGCGTGAAGTGTGCACGGAAGAGGGCATCGAAAGTGAAGAGGATGCACTCGCTTTTATTGCGCGTCTGTCGGACGGAGGGATGCGAGACGCGCTGAGCCTCCTGGACCAGATCATTGCGTTCTCCGGTCAGCGGGTTACCTATGATGACGTGCTGTCCATCACGGGAGGCATGGCTTCCGACCAGTTTGAGAAGCTGGTCTCGGCCGTGCAGAACCGGGATGTGGGTGCGGCGCTCAAGCTGATCGAGTCCTTCATGCAGGAAGGCAAGAGTGCCGACAAGTGCATGGAGAGTCTGATCTATTACTTCCGGGACCTGCTGATGGTCAAGATGGTGCCGAATTCCCAGGCTGTGACCGAACGCATCCTCGATATCCGGCAGTTCAAGGAAGTGGCGGACCGGTTCAGCAGCGAAGCACTGATCTCCATGATCGATACGCTGAACTATTATCAAACCGAGATGAAGTACTCGGTTCAGCCGCAGACGCTGCTGGAAGTGGCGCTGATGAAGCTCTGCAGCCAGGCCGCCGGGACTCCCGCGGCAGGCTCCGCTTCCGCACCTGCGGCAGCCGGACGGCCGGATGCCCAAGTAAGCCAGCTGATGAACCGCATTCAGAAGCTTGAAGAGCAGCTGAACCAGCTGCTGAAGCAGGGTGTGGTGCCGGCGGCCGGCGGAGGTGGCACAGGCGGCGGGGGCGGCAGCAGCATGAGGCAGTCGGCTGCTCCTGTCGTAACCAAGCGGATCGAGAAGCTGGATGCATATCTGGCCGGCCGCGAAGATCCCGCTTTCCGTACCGCGCTGCAGCAGTGGAGTCAGGTGCTTGCCCGGGTGAAGGAGCTCAAGATCACCGTTCACGCCTGGTTGGTCGACGGCGAGCCCGTCTCGCTGCATGAGGAGAATCTGCTCGTTGCTTTCAAGAGCTCCATGCACCGCGAAACGACCGAGAAGCCGGCCAACAAGCAGTTGATCGAGCAGGCGCTGTCTGAAGTCTATGGGGAGCCCCGCCGTTTGGTAACGGTCATGATGAAGGATTGGAAGGCATCGGCGGATCAGGCCAAGCCGGCGGAAGCGGGCGAAGAGATGAAGCTGGTGCAGGAAGAAGAGCCGGGAGCCGGCGGGACGAAGGAAGAATGGATTACCGAGGCGATATCCATGTTCGGAGAAGATCTCGTGAAGATTAAAGAAGATTAATCGACTAGAGGAGTGTGTGGGTTACATGAACAACATGAACCAAATGATGAAGCAAGTAAAGAAGATGCAGGAGCAAATGCTGAAGGCCCAGGAAGACTTGGCCAACCGCACGTTTGAAGGCACAGCCGGCGGCGGTGTGGTTACCGTTACAGTGAACGGACACAAGAAGCTCACCGCCGTAACGATTAAGCCGGAAGCGGTGGATCCGGATGACGTCGAAATGCTGCAGGATCTGGTTCTGACGGCAGTTAACGACGCAATGACGAAAGCC